>NZ_BAAAYL010000001.1:6791906-7100629 GCF_039536205.1 Streptomyces sannanensis
ACCCTGGCCGGCTACACCCTCGGCGGCGCCGACATGCTGCGCCGCGCCATGGGCAAGAAGAAGCCCGAAGTACTGGCAGCCGAGTGGAAGAACTTCCACGCCGGCATGACCGGCAACGGCTACTCGGAAGAAGCCACGAAGGCGATCTGCGACGTCATGCTCCCGTTCTCCGGCTACGCCTTCAACAAATCCCACACCGCCGGATACGGCCTGGTCAGTTACTGGACCGCCTACCTGAAGGCCAACTACCCGGCCGAGTACATGGCAGCACTGCTCACCTCCGTCGGCGACGACAAGGACAAGGCCGGCGTCTACCTCGCCGACGCACGCAAGCTCGCTGTCACAGTCCTGCCGCCCGACGCGAACGAGTCCGTGGCCGAGTTCGCCGCCGTCGGCGCCGACGTGCGCTTCGGCCTGCTCTCCGTCCGCAACGTAGGCGAGAACGTCATCGAGGCGATCATCAGCGCCCGCAAATCCAAGGGCAACTACACCTCGTTCCAGGACTCCCTCGACAAGGCCGACCTGCCCGCGCTGAACAAGCGCGCCACCGATTCGCTTATCAAGGCCGGAGCATTCGACTCCCTCGGCCACACCCGACGGGGTCTGTCGGCCGTGCACGAATCCGCCATCGACGCCGTCGTGCCGCTGAAGAGCCGCCGCCTACGGCCAGGACGACCTCTTCGCCGGCCTGGGCGGAGACGGCACCGACGCCGCCACCAGCATCGGTATCGACATCAAGATCGGCGATGAGGAGTGGTCCCGCAAGCAACTCCTCGCCACCGAGCGGGAAATGCTGGGCATGTACGTCTCAGCACACCCGCTGGACGGAACCGACCACATCCTGTCGGCCAACCGCGACACCACCATCGTCGACCTGGTCGCATCCGGCCGCACCAAGGGAACAGACCGCCTGTCCGGCCTGATCACCAGCGTCCAGCCCAAGATGACCAAGCAGGGCAACAACTGGGCGATCGTGAACCTCGCAGACCGAGACGGCACAATCGAGGTGCTTTTCTTCCCGGCCGTATACCAGCTCGTCGTGGGCGCGCTGGTGGAAGACGCAGTCGTCTCGGTGCAAGGCCGCATCAACGACGCGACGGGACACTCTCCATCTTCGGCCAGGAACTGCAGGTCCTCGATGTGTCAGCCGCAGAGCGCTCCGGCGCCGCCCCTGTACGGCTCACGCTGCCCTACCACCGCATCAACGAACGCTCAGTGAGAGAACTCGGCCGCATCTTCAGCGCTCACCCCGGCGACAATCCGGTGCGCCTGGCAGTCCGGGGCCCCAGCAAGACGGCGGTCTACCAGCTGTCCTCGATGGTGGACGCAACCACCGTGGCCTCGGACATCAAGGGCAGCTTCGGCCAAGAGGCCTGGCAGGGCCTGGCTTGACCGACCAGCAGAGCGCCGATCCGCAGGACGATCACGTCCTTCTCACGACGTCCGCGCGACGGCAGCCGGTCCGGCAGCCGCACCGAAACCGTCCCGGCCGGGCCCTGGACGGCCCCCTGGCTCGAAGAACAGGCACCGGGCCAGGCACCACGACGTCGGCAGGACCGTCAAACGCGCTGAGTCGATCAAGGAGCATCAAGCCCGCCGAGGTCAAACGCCAAGCTGATGGCAGGACAGGCACGAGCCTTCCGGTGATCGCTGAGCTTGGAGAACTCCGTGATCACCGAGGCTCGTGCCTGCTCTTCATCTGGGGCACCTTCTGACCGCTGGTGCGCGCCTACTGCCGGACGCTCTTAGAAGACGAGCCTCCAGTTGTCGATGTAGCCCGTGTCGCCGCGGTACGCGTCCCGGACCTGGAGCCTCCAGGTGCCGTTGGCGACCTGGCTGGAGGCGTCCACCGTGTAGGTGGCGAGCACGTTGTCGGCCGAGTCGGACAAGTTGCTCTTCTTCAGCGGGTACAGCGTGCCGTCGGGGGCGACCAGGTCGATGACCAGGTCACCGCGCCAGGTGTGCTTGATGTCCACGTCCACCTTGAGGTCGCTCGGCGCCTGGCCCGAGAGCCCGGTGACGTCGATGTCCGAGAAGACCGCGGCGCCCCCGTCCGGGATCGACACGTCGGTGGTGTTCTCGACGATGCCCCTGGCGACGTACCAGGTGAAGGTCGCCGTGGTGATGCCGTGCATGGAGCCTCTGACGGTGACGGTGACGTCGCTGGTGCCCACCGTGGTGGGGGTACCGGTGATGAGGCCGGTTACGTGGTTGATCTTCAGGCCCGCGGGGAGGCCGGTGGCGAAGTAGGTAAGGACACCGGGGTTGAAGCCGGTGGCCTGGATCTGGAGGCTGGCAGCGGTGTCGACCGCGCTGGTCTGGGGGCCGGGGGTGGTCAGCAGGATGCCGTTGACGATGCGCGGGCCGACGTTGATGGCGGCCCAGGCGTTGGCGGTGTTGATGTAGGTGTCGCTGCCCAGCCCGTACAGGTCGGCGGCGGCCTGGAGGGTGGCGGTGCGGGCACCGGCGTAGTCGGTGGACGAGGTCATGTAGGTGGTGAGGGCCTTGTACCAGATCTTGGCGGCGGCGTCCCGGCCGATCGCGGTGACCGGCAGGCCGTCGGAGGTCGGGGAGTCGTAGTCCACGCCGTTGACGGTCTTGGCGCCGCTGCCCTCGGAGGCAAGGTAGAACCAGTGGTTGGCCGGGCCGGAGGAGTAGTGGACGTCGATGGAGCCGATACCGGTGTACCAGGCGTCGGCGGACCTTCCGTCCTTGGAGGGCTTGTCCATGTAGCGCAGCGGGGTGCCGTTGCCGCGGATGTCGATCTTCTCGCCGACCAGGTAGTCGCCGGGGTCGGAAGCGTTGTCGGCCCAGAACTCCACGGCGGCGGCCATGATGTCGGAGGTGGCCTCGTTGAGGCCGCCGGACTCGCCGCGGTAGATCAGGTTCGCGGTGTTGGAGGTGACGCCGTGGGTCATCTCGTGGGCGCCGACGTCGATGGAGGTGAGCGGCTTGGCGTTGCCGGCGCCGTCGCCGTAGGTCATGCAGAAGCAGGCGTCGGACCAGAACGCGTTGACGTAGGCGTTGCCGTAGTGGACGCGTGTGTAGGCGCCGACGCCGTCGTTCTTGATGCCGTTGCGGCCGTGGACGTCCTTGTAGTAGTCCCAGGTGAGCTGGGCGCCGTAGGCGGCGTCCACGGCGGCGGTCTGCCGGTTGCCGGTGGTGCCGTCGCCCCAGGTGTCGTCCGGGTCGGTGAACAGTGTGCCGGTGCCGGAGCTGCCGCCGTTGAGGTCGTAGGTCTTGTGGCCGCCGCGGGTGCCGTCGGTCATCGAGTAGCTGCCGTCGGCCGGTGTGGTGCCGATGGTGACCTGGCCGGAGTACTTGCTGTTGCCGACGCCGGTCTCGATGCCCTGGAACTCGAACAGCTTCTTGCCGGTCTTGGCGTCGGTGATGACGTGCAGCTCGGAAGGGGTGCCGTCGGCCTGGGTGCCGCCGACCACCGTCTCCCAGGCCAGGGTCGGGGTGCCGGACGCGGCCCAGACGACCTTACGGGCGGTGCCGGCCGTCGCCTTCGCGACGCCCTTGGCCTTGGCGCGGCCCAGCGCGTAGGTCTTCGCGGAGCCGGCGCTCTTGGCGGCGGTGGTGGAGGCGACGGTGATGGTCGCGTCGGTGGCCTTGGTGACGCCCTTGGCTGAGCCGTTCGCGGCGGTGTGGACGACCAGGTCGCCGCCCAGGACCGGCAGTCCGGCGAAAGTCCGCTCGTAGCGGGTGTGCAGGCTGCCGTCCGCGTCCTTCAGGACGGACTTGACGATCAGCGCCTCCTGTGACCTCAGGTGCAGCGACCTGGCGGTCACCGCCCGGGAGGCGTTCGCCGCGGCCAGCAACTCGCCACGCTGCGACGGCGACAACTCCACCGGCAGTGCGCCGGCGCGGGCCTGGGCCTTGGCCGGGGCCTGGCTCATGGTGTCGGCGGTGGCGACACCGGCCGGCAGCGCGGCCGCGATCATCGCGGCGCCGGCTATCAACGCGCTCGCGGCGACGGCCTTTCGGGTGGATCGAGTCACACGGAACTCCTTCTGCGGCGGCCGGGTGTATACAGCCGGAGACAGCCGGGCAGACGGGGGTGTTGCCGCCCGGTAGAGCTGGAGGTGCGAGTGGGTCGGACGGTGTCCGACGTGATCGCCGCATCGTGTGGTGCGCGTGTGTTGCAGGGGTGCTCTGCGGCGACTGGACAGAAGCGTGCCAGCTTTGACGAGGACCCGTCATGCATGTGGCGCCAACTTGACCGAAATCCGTCGTTGATCGATCTGTGGCGTTCGTTGGACTTCCCTGCAGTAGGGGTCACTTGAGCCCTTTGGTGGCCGGGCGCCGTCCCAGCGGTAGAGATGGGTGGCGCGCCGGATGACCATACGGAGCGTGACGATCGTGGCGGCCAGGTAGCGGTCGACGATTTCTACGACGACCAGATGAAGTACGTCCAGTGCATGCGGGCCAAGAGCGGCTACAAGGACTTCCCCGCCCCCATGCTCAGCGGGTATCCCGACTGGGACAAGGTCAACGAGATCGGCTCCCAGTCCGGGCGTAATGAAGGCATCAAGGGTGGCAAGAACGGTGCCTGCGTCGCCGAGTTGCGGGCCGCCTCGGGGCCCAGCCCGAGCGCGACCAGCAGAAGGACTACGAGTCGATGCTCGCGCACGCCAAGTGCATGCGGGACAACGGCGTCTCCCGGTTCACCAATCCGACCATGAGCGGCGGCAACTCCCAGCCGGGCGGTGACCCGAATCCCGCGGCCCCGTCCATCGACTCGAGTTCTCCGACGTATAAGAAGGCCCGTGAGGCATGCAAGCCGAAACTGCTCGACGGTCTGGACGGCATGCAGTGAAGCGCCGCACCACCCTCCTCGCGCTCGGCGCGGTGACCGTCGCCGCCGTCACCGGAGGCGTTCTGTCCTCGGCGACGGCGGCGACGCGGGCGCCTCCGGAAGGGGCGGCGACCTGCCGCCCGCCACCGCGACCGTCGTACGCACCGACCTCGTCCAGTCCAAGACGGTCGACGGCAAGCTTGACTTCGCGCAGCGCCGTGCGGTCAAGTCCGCCGTCGAGGGCACCGTCAAAAGCCGGGCGGGATACCGGCCCGGTGCGGCCGTTATACGGCGGATGATGAGCGGAGGGCACCGGACCGGAGTCTGTGTGGCGTCGCCATCCGGTCAGAACTCCAACCGGATGGGCTCGCCGATGGCGCGCATGTGGCGCAGCGCCTCCCGGTGGGACGCGAGGAGCCCGGTCTGATGGTAGGAGACTCCGAGTTCGACGCAGTACCGCTCGGTGATGAGCTGCGCCTTGCGGAGGGCGGGGGTCGGCATGCTGGGGAAGAGGTGGTGCTCGATTTGGTAGTTGAGCCCGCCCATGAGGACGTCGATGAACGGGCCGCCCTTCACGTTGCGGGAGGTCAGCACCTGACGGCGGAGGAAGTCGAGCCGGTCCTCGTTGGTGACCATCGCCATGCCCTTGTGGTTGGGGGCGAAGACGCAGCCGAGGTAGACGCCGAACAGCGCCTGGTGGACGGCGATGAAGGCGACGGCCAGCCCAGGGGGCAGGAGCAGGAAGAGCCCGCCCAGGTAGAGCACGAAGTGGGCGACGAGCAGGGTGCCTTCGACGACGGGGCGCTTCATGGTCGGCTTGTTGAGGGCGCGGAAGCTGTTGAAGCTGAGGTTCGGACCTTCCAGCATGAGCAGCGGGAAGAACAGCCGGGACTGGTGCTTGCCGATGAACCGGGGGAGCCCCTTTGCCGCCCGGGCCTGGCGCTTGGACCAGATCAGGATGTCGGGTGAGACGTCCGGGTCCTTCTCCTCGTGGTTGGGGTTGGCGTGGTGGCGGTTGTGCTTGTTCATCCACCAGCCGTAGCTCATGCCCATCAGGAAATCGGCGACGAAAATGCCCCAGCCCTCACTCGCCCGGCGGGAGGTGAAGACCTGCTTGTGCGCCAGGTCGTGGGCCAGCATGGCTATTTGACCGAAGACCACGGACATGGCTGCGGCGACCAGCAGCTGCGCCCAGGAGTCGCCGACGGCGACCAGCGCCGCGACGCCGGCGACGAGGGAGAGACCCACCAGCGTGAACCGTACCGTGTAGTAGAGCGGTCGCCGGTCCAGCAGTCCCGCTTCCGTGATCTGGCGGGACAGAGCGGCGAAATCGCTGCCCGTCTCCCGGATTTCCGGCACGGGCGGAGCTGGCGGGACCAGGGCTTCGAACGTCATGAACGCCAGTCTGCTCACCGGGCCGAGCTGCCGTAATCCCGTTAACGTCCCCATTCGGGGTAGGGAGAACCCCACTGTCGGCGCCGTCCGCGAATAGAGGTTGGGGGGCCGGATGGCGCCCGCTGGCTGGACATGTTCGAGAACCTGATGGGCCGGATCGCCTGCCGCTTCGCGCGGGCCGAACCAGGACAGCGGGCACGGTCACTCGTCCTGGGGCACCGGCGACTCCACGGTGGGACAGGCCACTTCCCGCCCGTCAAATACGAGAACAACCGCTACCTCGCAGCCACGAAACCCCAGGTCACGATCTGTCCCGGGCCGCTGGGAGGTACGCCTGTGATGGCATCCCTACCGGAACACCGCCCGTCGGCGCCGGTGGTATGCACGCAGCTGTGGCAGACGGCCCGCGCCCGGGAAGCGGCCCGCGCCGCATGAGGGACGTCCGGGCGGCCTCTTTGGACCAGGGGCGCTGAACCGCGCCAGGCTGCGGCATGTTGCACCAACGGTTGCGCCTGGCTGTTGCGTGAGTCTTCCCGGGGCCGGACGCTCGTCCAGGTCGTGCAGGTGTACGGGCGTGGTTGGGGAGCTGACGGCCGTGGACTGTACACGGGCTGCGGGGCCGCAAGCCCAGATTGCGCTGGCAGGTGGTTACGCTTCGGCGAGCAGTGGGTCGTAGGGGGTCGAACGCTGGCGGCCAGACATGAAGGACAGGAAGTCCTTGACGAACGCGCTGCGGGTGTACGTTCTGTCGGCGCCGGTCGTGTCGCGGTGGAACGCGGTCTGGAACAGGGCCCGGTATTCCTCTGCGTCGATGTGCTGGTTGCCGTCTTTGTCGGTGATGTCGAAGAGGACCTCGGCAACTCTGATCAGCGCGGGTCCGGCCAGGGATGGAACAGCTGTGGCGTACTCCTGGGCGCTGACGCGGCCGTCGCCGTCGGTGTCGAGGAGTTTCTGGAGTTCCCGCCACCAGTCGGCGTAGGCGTTGTAGAGCCTGGTTTCCTCAGGCTCGTCCAGGTCGAGGCGGCCGGACAGCTCTCGGGCCATGGCAGCGAGGTCCGGCCAGTCCAGGTAGCCGTCGCCGGTCTGGTCCAGTACCTGACGGAAGAACTCCTCCGCGCTGCGCTGCGTCCCTGTTTCCGTGGCGGGTTCCGGTTGCGGGGGAAGGGGTGTGATGAGCCTGAACAGGGCTCCGGCTCGCTTCATCTTGCTGTGCAGGGCAGCGATGGTCCTTGCCCGCGGGTCGTCGCTGTCAGGGGAGAGGGCCAGCAGGTCGGCGAGGCCTTCTGCCTGGATCCAGCTGTCGGGGAGGAATCGGGCCAGGCCGACGGCCAGGTAGGCGCTTTGCACCAAGGTCTGGGCGCCGGGCATTTCAGGCAGTCCCGCCCGTCGGCGGAAGGGCTCAGGGAGGGAAGCCGCGGTGATCGCTCCGATGACCGGGCCGGCGACGGCGCGGCCGGTCGCCCACAGGGTAGGCAGACCGTTCAGGAGAGGCGGAGCGGGGAGATGGTCGAAGAGCTTGTAGAGGATGACGCGCATCGCCTCCGTGTTCTCCAGTTCCTCCTCGACTACGCGGTCGTAGTACTGCCAGAACTCGTTCAGGGTGTCGGGCAGGTGGCCGGCTTCGTCTCCCAGAGCGGCGAGGAACGCCTGGAATTCGGCGTACAGCCGCTCCATGGCCTCCTGCTCGAGGGGTTGTCCGCTCAGCCGGCACATGGTGACGGTGCTCTCGAACAGAGTCGCGACCACCCAGGCGCGCACGTTGGGGTCCATGGCGTTGTAGGGCCGGTTGCGCGCGTCGGTTCCCTTCAGCCGTGCGTGCAGGCGATTGAGCCGCGCCGCCTCCCTGTGCCGCGCGTGATCGTCGGCGCCGAACATGCGGTGCAAGCTCAGGAAGGTGTTGCGCAGCCGTCGCCAGGGGTGGGCAACGAACGTGGAGTTGTCGATCAGGGCGGCGCCGATCTGCGGGTGAGCGGCTTCCAGCACGGTGGCACGGACCACGGCCAGCGCCCAGCGCGGGTCGTTGATGAACTCGCTGAACTGCGAGCCCGGGCCGAACATGGGCCCTGTGCCTCCAGTGGCGGGCCGTTGGGAGCCGCCGCCAGCGACGCCGGCACCGGTGCTGCCGGGGTATCCGGCGCCTGCGTTGGTCACCATCAAAGTCCTCCGTTCGGGTTGGGCCGCACGCTGCCGAAGCGGCGATCGCGTTGCTGATAGGTGTGCAGGCACTCCAGGAAGTGCGGTGCGCGGAAGTCGGGCCACAGCACCGACGGGAAGACCCATTCGGCGTAGGCGACCTGCCACAGCATGAAGTTGGAGATGCGCTGCTCACCAGAGGTACGGATGACCAGGTCCACATCGGGAGTGTCGGGAAAGGGCAGATGGGCGGCGAACGTCTGCTCGGTCACGGCGTCGGTCGGTATACCACTGCGGATCAGTGACCGTGCGGCCTCGACGATGTCCCTGCGTCCGCCGTGATCGAAAGCGACGGTCAGCGTCATGCCCCGGTTGTCGCCGGTCAGCGTCATCAGGTCGGCGAAGTCCCGGGCCAGCGCCGGGGGAATCCGTGGATCCGTCACACCGAGGAAACGACAGCGGATTCCCCGCGCGTGCAGCAGCGGGGCGTGTTTGCGCACCACGCGGCGCACCAACTGCATGAGGAAATCGACCTCGACGCTCGGGCGCCGCCAGTTCTCAGTGGAGAACGCGTACAGGCTCAGCCATGCGACTCCGGCCGCCCTCGCCGCCTCGATGACGTCGATCACAGTTGTCTCCGCGGCACGGTGACCCGATGTACGCGGAAGCGACCGCTGTGCTGCCCACCGGCCGTTTCCGTCCATCACGCAAGCGACGTGACGTGGCACTCCGCGCGGCCCCTCGCTGTCCGGGAGACGAGGAGCGGCGTCAGAACCGCTCGCAGCCTGCTGAACCGTCACGGCCACCCCCCAGCATCTGCCGTGATGCCTTCCCAATCCTTGACGAGCAACCGCCCGACTGGCCCGCCTCCGGCTGCCGCGGCTGCTCGCTGGCCAGGCATCGAGCTGTGCCAAAGAATCAGCAGCGCAGCTCAACGGGCTGATCTGATCGTCCCGAGAAGTGTGTCAGTGCCCGGTCCTGTAGGGCGTGCAAGTTCTGCAGCTTCACCCTTGGTGCGTGCGTCCGATTCGGCGTTCCTGTGCGGGATGCCGAGTTGAACATGGTTCGCCATCAGTCCTTCTTTCGAGGGGACCACCGGCTTCAGCGGGTGGGGGAATCGAATCCTTGGAGCGGAGCCGCGAAGCGGCGGAGTTCACTGCGTTGTCGGTGGCGGCCGGTAGGGTGAATCCACCAGGCTTGACCAGGGGAAAACGAGAGGGAGGTGGGCTGCGGTGTTGCGCGCGTACAAGTTCTTGCTGCGGCCCACTGCCCGGCAGACCCAGGCCCTTGTGGAGATGCTGGCCGACCACTGCTCGCTGTACAACGGCGCGTTGCAGGAGCGCCGGGACGCCTACCGTCACGTATCGAAAACCACGGTCCGGTACGGGGACCAGTCGGTGCAGCTGAAGGAGATCCGGGCGTTCGACCCGGAGCGGCAGGGCCGCTGGTCGTTCTCCTCCCAGCAGGCCACCCTGCGCCGCCTCGACAAGGCGTTCGCCGCGTTCTTCCGGCGGGTGAAGAAGGGGGAGACGCCCGGCTACCCGCGCTTCAAGGGTGTCGGCCACTTCGACACCGTGATCTTTCCCAGGGACGGCGACGGCTGCCGGTGGGACTCCACTCCCCACGACCGCCGGACTCGTGTACGTCTTCAGGGCATCGGGCACGTCCGCGTCCACCGGCACCGGCCGGTCAAGGGACGCGTGAAGACGATCGCCGTCAAGCGCGAGGGCAAGCGCTGGTACGTCGTCCTGTCCTGCGACGCTGTCCCCGCCGAACCGCTCCAGGCCACGGGAGCGGTGTCCGGGATCGACATGGGCGTCACGCACTTCCTGACCACTTCCGACGGCCGGCATGTCGCCAACCCGCGCGTCCTCGACCAGGCAGTCGACGAGCTGGCCGGAGCCCAGCGGCACCTGGCCACGTTCCCCGGGCGGACCAGGCAGCGGACGAAGAAGCACCGCGCCGCAGCCCGCCGCGTGGCCACGCTGTATGCGAAGATCCGCCGTCGGCGGGCCGACTTCCACCACAAGACCGCGCTTGCCCTCGTGCGGGACCACGACGTGATTGCGCACGAACGGCTGAACACGGCCGGCATGACCCGCACCCCCAAGCCCAAGCCCAGGCCCGACGCGCCCGGTGTGTTCCTGCCGAACGGCGCCGCCGCCAAGGCCGGGCTCAACCGCAGCATCCTCGACGCGGGTTGGGGGGTGTTCCTCGCGATCCTCGCCAACAAGGCTGAAAGCGCCGGTCGGACCGTCATCGCCGTGGACCCCCGCAACACCTCCCGCACGTGTCCGTCCTGCGGACACGTCGCGAAGGAGAACCGCGTCACCCAAAGGAAATTCCAGTGCACGCGTGCAGGTTCACCGCGAACGCGGACCACGTCGGTGCCCTGAACGTCCTCGTGGGCTTCCGGTACGACGCCCCGTCCCTGGAGGGGAACCTCACCCGCCTTTCCCGCCGCGGGCGCCGCGGCACTGCGTGCGCTGTGGCTGCCGCCGAATTGAGCGGGATCGGAAAACTGCCGATTCGGGGGAGTTCGAGGATAGTAGCCGCATGGGCACATGGGACAAACGGGGCGACATGGTGGTGCACGAAGTCGAGCCGTACAACGCTGAGCCACCCCCGGGCGCACTCCTGGATCAGATCACCCCACTGGACACCTTCTACGGCCGCAATCACGGGCCGATCCCCCGCATCGATGCGGCGAGCTGGCGGCTGCGGGTAGACGGTCTGGTCGATCGCCCGCTCGAGCTGTCGATGGACGAACTGCAGCGCCGCTTCCCCGAGCGGACGGTGGTGGCGACACTGCAGTGTGCAGGCAACCGGCGCGCCGATCTGATGCGGTTCCGCGACATCCCCGGCCAGGAGCCCTGGGGCCCGGGAGCCACCTCCACCGCATGCTGGAGCGGAGTGGGCCTGGCAAATGTGCTGGCCGAGGCCGGGCTACAGGCTCAGGCAGCCCACATCGCCTTCACCGGCGCCGACGTGTCACAGGAGGCCTACCCTCCACAGCCCTTCGGCGCCTCCATCCCGGCGGCGAAAGCCACATCCAGCGAAGTGCTCTTGGCCTGGGCCATGAACGATCAGGCGCTGCCCATCGCGCACGGCGCCCCCCTGCGTGTGGTCGTCCCGGGCTGGATCGGAGCCCGCAGCGTCAAATGGCTCCAGCGCATCACTGCCCAGGCCGAACCGACCGACAACTACTTCCAAACCGCCTACAGCGTCCTGCCCCCGGAGGCCGATCCCCACAAGACCGAACCCGGCGACGGCATCACCTTGGGCCCGATTACCCTTCACTGCGCCATCCTGCGACCCGACGAAGGCGCCCAGCTACCTGCAGGGCCCACCGACGTCACCGGCTTCGCCTTCGCCGGGGATGACCGGACCGTGGCACGCGTGGACGTATCCGGCGACGGCGGCAGCACCTGGATCCACGCCGATCTGGACGCACCGGAGAATCCATGGACGTGGCAGCACTGGCGTGCCACCCTCACCCTGCCTGCAGGCGAGACGGAGCTGGTCGCCCGGGCCTGGGACTCCACCGCAGCCGTCCAGCCCGAATCACCGGCGACCGTCTGGAACCCCAAGGGGTACGCCAACAACTCCTGGGCCCGCCTGAACGTCACCTGCCACCCCTGAGCCCGTCGTGGCCGCAGTCGCCGGTAATGCGTCGTACGGCGCGTGCCGGGAGCGTGCCCATGTGCAGCGTGACCTCGCCTCTACCTGCTGCGTTGATTCGTTGATCAGAATCGATGTGAGGTGGGCTGGTGGGATACGTCTACACCCGCTACCTCGCGTTGGGCCTGTGAGCGGCTGGAGATCGGCGTGGTCCGGCCTCAATCGCGGCGTGGTTCCCGATCCCGCCGCACCGTTCGGCGGGGTGAAGGAGTCGGGTCTGGGTCGCGAGGGCGGTCATGAGGGCCTGCCGGAGTACACCGAGAGCAAGATGATCGCGACCCAGTCGTGACCGATGGTCCGCTGGTGACCGACGTTCCGCACGTGGCGACGGAGCGTAGGAAAGGAGCGAGAGTGATGGATAGGGTCGGGTTCGTCGGGCTCGGCACGATGGGCCGCCCGATGGTGCGCAGGCTGCTGGCCGCCGGGCACCGCGTGATGGTGTGGAACAGGTCGCGGCCCGCCGTCGAGGAGCTGTGCGCGGAAGGGGCGGAGGCCGCGGCGGACCTCGCGGAGGTGTTCGAGCTCCCCGTGGTCATGAGCGCGCTGTCCGACGACGTGAGCGTCCGGTCGCTGATCCTGGACAGCGGGGTGCTGGACGGCGCCGGCTGCCGGGTGCACGTGAACCTGGCGACGATGTCGGCCGACTTTGCCGCCGAGGCGGCGCAGCAGCACGCACAGCGGGGCATCGGCTATGTGGCGGCCCCGGTGCTGGGCCGGGCCGAGGTGGCGGCGGCCGGGAAGCTGAACGTCCTGGCCGCCGGCGACCCCGCGGCGCTGGCCCTGGCAAGGCCGGTGCTCGAGCCGCTGGCCGGGCGGATCTGGGAGCTCGGGGACGACCCGTCCCGCGCCAACGTGGTCAAGATCGCGGCCAACTTCCTGCTGGCCTCCGCGATCGAGGCCACCGCGGAGGCGACGTCGCTGGTGGAGTCGTACGGCATCGACGCCTCCGCGTTCGTCGAGCTGATCAGTAGCACAGTGTTCCCGGGACCGGTCTACAGCACGTACGGCGGTCTCATGGCCGAGCGACGTTACGAGCCGCCCGGGTTCACGGCGCGGCTCGGGCTGAAGGACGTGAACCTCGCTCTGTCGGCGGCGCATCAGCACGATGTGGCACTGCCCACCGGCAGCCTCGTGCGGGACGCCCTGCTCGAAGCCCTAGCGGTGGGCTGGTCCGAGCACGACTGGGCCGTGCTCGCCGAGGTCGCCCGGAGAAGGGCGGGACGCTGACGCGCGCGGGCGCCGACGCGGGCCGTGCGATGCCGCGCCGCACACTCGTGAAGTGAGGCGGCCCGGCGCCGCTCGCCGCCGGCCGGGCCGGCCCGGTCGGCTCGCCCGCGGTGCACCCCGTCGGTCTCGCTCCGCAGCGTGCCGGTCACAACCATCCGCAGCGTTGCGCCTGCAGGGCCATCTGGAAGCGGTTCGCGGCGCCGAGGCGGGCCATCAGGATCTGCAGCCGGCGGAACAGCGTGCGGCGGCTGATTCCCATCTCGCGGGCGATGACGTCGTCGCTCGCGCCGCCCGCGAGGAGCCACAGCAAGCGGCGGTCGGCGGGCGGCAGGCCGCCCGGGCCGGTGGTGCGGCCGTGGAACGGCAGGGCTTTCTGCCAGGACTGCTCGAACAGTGCCACGAGCGCGGAGAGCAGCCCGCACGGCTGCACGACCAGCATGGTGTTGTGCACGTCGGCCTCTTTGATCGACAACGACACGAGCGCGTACGCCTCGTCGATGATCACGAGCTTGACCGGCACGGACGGCAGCACCCTGGCCTGTTCGCCGGCCTCGATGGCCGGTTCGATGGCCTCCTTCAGGCGTCCCGGATGCTCCAGCGACTCCCGTGAGTACACGACACGCTGCGTCACCCCGCGGGCGAGCGTGGCGAGCGAGTCGTCGATGGCGCCGGGCAGGGGGAAGTACGGCGGTGACTCGAGCTGCCGGATCTGTTCGCGGGCGCTGGCCCACGCGTGGCGCATCCTGTGGCCGATGGCGTCACCGGTGACGACCTCCACGAGGTTGTCGTTGTACGCGGCGAGCCGATGTCGCCGGAACGACTCGAACGCGCCACCGACGGTGATGCGCGACTCCTCCACCTCGGCCGCCCGGTGCCGAGCGAGGATCTCCAGGCCTGCGCTCGGCGGAACCGGAGCCACCACGTCCGCGCCCTCATCGGCGGCACTGGCCAGACCGGCGTCGACCAGGTGGCCGTACGCCGCGGCGAGTTCCGCGCCGCCCAGACCGGCCGCGGCTCCGATCGCACTCAGCGGAGCGGGGGCCAGCTCCAGCAGCGCCAGATAGACCCGGCTCGCCGCGTGATCGATCCCCAGAAGCCGAAGGGCCTCGCTGAGTTTTGCGTTCGCCATACGCCGCATTATCGACGGCTCCCGTGAGGCCCGGGCACGCGGGCCGCAACCAGTGGTGGCCGATCTGTGCCAGTGGCATCCTTGGGCACCAGGCGCGCGCGGTACGGGGTACCGTCCAGGAGCCGCCGACGACTGGCGGCGGCGAGGGCGGCCGGGGCTGCACCGGGCGGGGCGAGCGACCTGTCCGTACGCGCCTGCCGACCCCTCGTCGTTGAGGAACCCATCCGGAAGAAGGTGGACGACGTGGCGAAGGGTCGGAAGAACGGCCTCTACTCAGGTATCTCCGAGGAGCTGTCCGCTCTGATGCGGACGGGGTGGGCGGATACCGAGCGGCACGACCTGCAGCTCGCTGAGCAGGCTCCGTACGCGGCCCGCCGCCGCGCCGCGCTCTCCGTGCGCTTCCCCGGCGAACGCCTCGTGATCCCTTCGGGGAATCTCAAGGTCCGCTCGAACGACGACACCTACCCGTTCCGGCCGTACTCGGGCTATGTGCACATGACCGGGGACCAGGCCCGGGATGGCGCGCTCGTCCTCGAACCCCGCGCGGACGGCGGCCACGACGCCTACTGCTATCAGCTGCCGCGGGACAGCAGGGACACAGACGAGTTCTGGCTCGGCTACACCGCCGAACTGTGGATGGGCCGACGCCGTTCCCTTGCCGAGTCGGAGCTCGTGCTCGGCCTGCCCTGCCGAGACGTCCGCACGGCGGCCGACGACCTGGCCGCCGCCTCCGGCGCGCCGACCCGGATCGTCCGCGGCATCGACCCGGCCCTGGAGGCTGCCGTCACCACCGACGAGGAGCGCGACGCCGAACTGGAAGAGGCGCTCAGCGATCTCCGCCTCGTCAAGGACGCGTGGGAACTGGCCGAGATGCGCAAGGCCGTGGACTCCACCGTGCGCGGATTCACCGACGTCGTCGGCGAGCTCTCCCGGGCGATCGCGTCGTCCGAGCGGTGGATTGAGGGAACGTTCTTCCGCCGCGCACGCCTGGAGGGCAACTCCGTCGGCTACGGATCGATCTGCGCGGCGGGCGAGCACGCCACGATCATGCACTGGACGGAGAACGACGGCCCGGTGCGCCCCGGCGACCTGCTCCTGCTCGACGCGGGCGTGGAGACGCACACCCTCTACACCGCCGACGTCACGCGCACCCTCCCGATCAGCGGGACCTTCACGCCCGTGCAGCGCAAGGTCTACGACGCGGTGTACGAGGCCCAGGAGGCGGGCATGGCCGCCGTCAAGCCGGGCGCCCAGTACCGCGACTTCCACGAGGCGTCCCAGCGCTACCTGGCGGCGAAGCTGGTCGAGTGGGGCTTCATCGAGGGCCCGGCCGACCAGGCGTACGAACTCGGCCTGCAGCGCCGATTCACCATGGCCGGCACCGGCCACATGCTTGGGCTCGACGTCCACGACTGCGCGGCGGCCCGCAACGAGGAGTACGTCGACGGCGTGCTGGAGCCGGGCATGGTGCTCACCGTCGAGCCCGGCCTGTACTTCCAGCCGGACGATCTCACCGTGCCCGAGGAGTGGCGCGGCATCGGGGTCCGGATCGAGGACGACCTGGTCGTCACCGACGGCGGCCACGAGAACCTGTCGGCGGGCCTGCCGCGGTCCGCGGACGACGTCGAGGCGTGGATGGCCCGGTTTGCGGGCTGAGTGCGTCACACAAGGGGCTGTGGCTTTCGGCGTGTGAAGCGTGCCGCTTTGTACGCGAAGTCGCAGTCATTGCAAGGCTGTTGATGCCGACTGGCGCGCACGCGGATGCGTCCCGTTGCCACGGGTGCACCCGCGTGCGCCGCTGCTGGCGGCATACGCCGGCGCGGTGTCCGGGGTACGCCGCCCTGGGGTGGGACGGGCTGCGGGAGGCAGTCCTCGCGCTCATGTCGCCTATTTGGGGTCGCGGTTGAACTGTGCCTGCGACCAGCGGTAGCCGAGTGCGGCGAGACCCAGGCACCAGGCAATGGCGATCCACCCGTTGTTGCCGATCTCGGTGCCGAGGAGGAGTCCGCGCAGGGTCTCGATGGCGGGCGTGAACGGCTGGTACTCGGCGATCGGCTGGAACCAGCCCGGCATGGTGTGCAGGGGGACGAAGGTGCTGGAGATGAGCGGGAGGAAGATCAGCGGCATCGCGTTGTTGCTGGCTGCCTCGGCGTTCGGGCTGACCAGGCCCATCCCGACCGCGATCCAGGTGAGCGCCAGGGCGAACAGCGTGACCAGTCCGAATGCCGCGATCCACTCCAGGGTCGTGGCGTCCGTGGAGCGGAAGCCGATGGCCACGGCGACGGCGCCGACAAGGACCACGCTCGTGATCGACTGCAGGACGCTGCCGATGACGTGTCCGATGATCACGGAGCCGCGGTGGATGGCCATGGTGCGGAAGCGGGCGATGATGCCCTCGGTCATGTCGTTGGAGACGGAGACCGCGGTGCCGATCGTGGTGGAGCCGATGGTCATCAGCAGCAGGCCCGGCACGAGGTAGGCGATGTAGTCGGAGCGGTCGGCGTCGCTGCCGAGGCCCGCGCTCATCGCGTCGCCGAAGATGTAGACGAAGAGGAGCAGCAGCATGATCGGCGTGAGCAGCAGGTTCAGGGTGAGGGAGGGATAGCGCCGGGCGTGGAGCAGGTTGCGGCGCAGCATCGTGGACGAGTCGCGCACGGCGAGGGGGAAGGAGCTCATCGCAGGGTCTCCTTGGGCTGGTTCGGCTGGTTCGGCTGGTTCGGCTGGTTGGGCACATTGCTGCTACTGGTCAGGGCGAAGAAGACGTCGTCGAGGTCGGGGGTGTGCACGGTCAGCTCGTCCGCCTCGATGCCGGCCGATTCCAGCCGGTCGAGGATGGAGCGCAGCTCGCGCTGGGTGCCGTTGCTGGGGATCTGCAGCGACAGCGCCTCGTCGATGGGGGCACCCCCTGTTCGAGCGAAGCCGAGAGGTTGGGGGAGGGTGACCTCGCGCAGCGCGGAGGCGGCGAACTGGTACGCGGCCGGGTCGGTGAAACGGAGCCGGACATGCCCGCTGGGGATCAGCCGCTTCAGCTCCTCTGCGGTGCCTTCGGCGGCGATCCTGCCGTCTGTGAGGACGGCGATGCGGTCGGCGAGCTCGTCGGCCTCTTCCAGGTATTGGGTGGTGAGGAAGACGGTGACGCCGCCGGTGACGAGTTCGCGGATGATCTGCCACATGTTGTGGCGACTGCGCGGGTCGAGGCCGGTGGTCGGCTCGTCGAGGAAGATGATCCGCGGGCTGCCGACCAGGGTCATGGCGATGTCGAGGCGGCGCTTCATGCCGCCGGAGTAGGTGGAGGCGGGCTGCTTCGCGGCCTCGGTGAGGTCGAAGCGCTCCAGCAGCTCGGCGGCGACCCGCCGTCCCTCTTGCTTGGGCAGGTGGTGCAGGTCCGCCATGAGGAGCATGTTCTCCTCGCCGGTGATCAGGCCGTCGACGGCGGAGAACTGTCCGGTGACGCCGATCGCGGCGCGTACGGCTTGCGGGTCGGTGGCGAGGTCGTGGCCGCCGATGTGGATCCGGCCGGAGGCGGGGTCGGGGGAGGTGAGGGTGGAGAGGATCTTGACGGCGGTGGTCTTGCCGGCGCCGTTCGGGCCGAGCAGGGAGAAGACCGTTCCTTCCGGGACGGTCAGGTCGATGCCGTCGAGGACGGTCTTGTCGCCGTAGGACTTGCGCAGCCGGTTCGCCGCGATGGCCAAGTCGGTCATGAGGGGTGATCCTTTGGAAGCTGCGGCGATTACAGGCTGCGGGCGGTGATGTCGCCGTAGGCGGTGGTCGCATGGATGGTCAGGGCGGGGTTGCCGTCGGTGTTCTTGAGGGCGTTGTGGATGCGGCCGTAGGTGGTGCCGGCGTCGAGGGAGGCGGAGACGCCGCGGGCGGCGTCGACGGTGATGTTGCCGGACTGGGTGTGCAGGGTGACGGTGCCACTCACGGCTTCGGTGATGGTCAGGTCGCCCTTTTGGGTGCTGAGTTCGGCGGGGCCGCCCAGGCGGCCGACGGTGATGTCGCCGTCCTGGAGGGTGAGGCGGGCGCCTGCGGTCTCGTCCAGCTTGACCGTGGCCTGCTGGCCGTCGAAGGCGACGTCGCCGAGGCGTCCGACGCCGCGTAGTTCGGTGCGGGCGGCCTTGGCTTCGATATGGGAGCCGGCGGGCAGCTGGACGGTGACCTCGACGGAGCCGGAGTGTCCGAAGACCCGGTTGGTCGCCTCCGGGGCCTCGATCCGCAGGACGCCGTCGCCGTAGGTGACCTTGATCTCCCCGGCGGCCTTCACGTCGCGGCTCTTGGCGGCGTTGGCGGGCAGGACCTCGACCGTGGTGTCGGTGCGGTCGGCGGCGATGAGCTGGATGCGTCCGGCGGGGATGTCCAGGACGGCGGTCACCGCGGTGGGGGTGTCGAACTTCTGCATCGTTCTCTCCTTCGTCTGCATCGCGAGCCCCTTCGGCTCGTCGTTTCTGATGACGGAAAAGCTACGTTGCGTTCATAGATCTGGCAATAATATCGTTGCGCGAAACTGCCATTAATGCAGGTCAGAGCCCATAATTCGTTGCAACGGTTATGAATCTAACGCAACAGTTCCTGCGTTTTTGTTGCAATGGATTGAGTGTGAACGCTATGTTGGAGGCACCTGGAACCAAGGAAGGCCACGAAGGAGACCCCGATGCCGGGAGGCAGGCTCACTCAGCAGGAACGCCAGCAGATCGCGTTGGGACTGGCCGACGGCCTCGCGTACGCGGAGATCGCCAGACGCCTCGACCGCCCCACCTCGACGGTCACGCGTGAGGTGATGCGCAACGGCGGCCCCACCGCCTACCGCGCCGACCTGGCCCACCGCGCCACCGAACACCGCGCCCATCGCCGCCGAAAGGCCGCGCCCCGGGGCCCGAATGCGCCTTCGCCGGCCCACGGGCGCGACGCTGAAGCCGTGCGCGAGTACGAGGAGGTGTTCACCACCGTCTTCATGCAATCGGGCCTGCCCAAGATGACGGCCCGGGTGCTGGTCTGCCTCTATACCACTGACGAGGGCAGCCTCACCGCGTCCGAACTCGTCCAGCGCCTCCAGGTCAGCCCGGCGTCCGTCTCCAAAGCGATCACGTTCCTGGAGAGTCAGGGCCTCGTCCGCCGGGAACGCGACGAACGCCGCCGTGAGCGCTACGCCGTGGACAACGACGTCATGTATCAATCAACGGTGGCCAGCGCCCGGGCCACCGCCCAACTCGGCGAGACCGCACGACAGGGCGTCAGTATCCTCGGCCCTGGCACCCCGGCCGCCACCCGCCTCGAAAACATCGCACGCTTCGTCGACTTCATTTCCGAGAGCATCGTCCGCGCCGCGGAGCAGGCCCGCGAAGTCCTCCACACGCAACCCGAAACGACCTCAGACAGCACTGCCTAAGCCAGGGAATGTAAAACTAACGGCGGATCTGCCGATCAAGGCAGATGGTCAAGTGGCCAGGTAGAGCATGGAGTTGGAGTCGGCGGAGACCGGCGATTGGACGGCGGCGCCGGAGAGTCGTCGATCGCGCGGGCGCGGTGACGGCGCAGGTCGGAGTGCTGGCCGGCGGCCTGCGTCTTCGCATACCGAGCCACCGTGTGGTGGTCGCACCCGGCCGGGTCGGCCGCGGCACGGTAAGTGCCGGTGAGGTCGTACGCCTCAAGGATCTCCTTGATCTCCCTGCTGTTCTTCGCGGTCAGTTGCGCGAGGTGGTTTCCCGGACCCAGGGCAGCGTGAACCGCTCCATCAACACCAATGCGAAGTAGAGCAATATGCTCATCAACCCGATCAGGATGATCGCCACCCAGGCAGCGGCGGCGTCGCCGACCCCGCTAGCCTGCACGATCAGATAGCCCAGCCCGCTCTCACCGGCCTGGAACTCGCCGATGACCGCGCCGATCGCGGCGAGTGGCATGGCCACCTTCAGCCCGACGAAGATCTGCGGCAGCGCGGCGGGCAGCCGTACCTTCCGGAAAGCCTGCCAGCGCGAGGCGTCCAGTGAGCGCGCCAGCTCGGCCAGGTCCGCCGGGGTCGACGTGAGGCCGGTCGCGGTGGAGAGCACGATCGGGAAGAAGCAGAGCAGAAAGACCATGGTCAGGACCGGCTTTTGCCCCCACCCGAGCGCCCCCACGAGCAGCGGCCCGAGCGCGATCTTCGGAACTGCGTTGACGGCGACCAGCAGCGGCGTGAACATCCGCTCCAACAACGGCGAGCCGGCCAGTGAGAGCCCGATCAGAACTCCGCAGGCGGTGGAGAGCGCGAAGCCTACAAGCGTCTCCACCGTGGTATCGCCGGTGTGCTCCAGGAACCGGGCCGGGGCTGCTGTGAACGCCGAGAGCACGGCACCGGGCGGAGGTAGCACCGCCGGGTGGACCACCTTCAGCACCGACGTGAGCAGCCACCACACGCCGAGGGCGACCAGCAGCCCGGCCGAGGGCAGCAGCACGGTGCCGGTACCCGTCCCGCGCTGTGGGCCGGATCGCGGAACCGGAACCGGCTCCGGGCCCGCCGCTGAGGTCTGCTGCGGCGGCGAGAGTTCGGTCATCCCATCCTCCTCGGGCCGCCCGGCACATCGTTTTACCCGGGCCGCTCAGGGCGGAGTCGGGGCGGCAGCGTCGATGCTCCCCGCCGGTCACCGACGGGGAGCACACGTTCGGGCAACCAGTGTGATCAGGCTTTCGGTACGAGGTCGAAGTTGATGATCTGCTCAGGGGTCATGCCCTGCGGCAGCGCACCCGCGCCCTGCAGGATCGCAATGCTATTCGCAACCCGCCCGGAGTCCAGCGTCCCGATCGCGGAGCCGGAACTGCCAGGCGCGACGTACGCGGCCATCAGGTCCAACTCGGCTGCCGCAGCAGCTGGGTTCGTGGCGTCCACGTTTCGCTTCAGGATCTCGGCGGCCTCCTTCGAGTGGGCCAGGCTGTACTCCAGGCCCTTGAGCAGCGCGGTGGCGAACCGCTTCACCATCTCTGGCTTCTGCTCGGCGATCTTCGTCGAGGTGATCAGTACGTTTCCGTAGAGATCGGGTATCACGTCGCTGTACGGCAGTAGGACGGCCTTCTTCTTGGTCACCGCCTCGATGGTCGGCTTGCCCACCACGAACTGGCCGATGCCGTCCACCGAGCCGCCGGCGAGGGTGCCCATCAGGGTCTGCGCGTCGCCGTTGACCCAGGTCACTTTGCCGACGTCCATCCCGGTCAGTCGGGCGTACGTCGGGAAGAGGCTGCGTACGACGGAGCCGGGTGTGTCGGCGAGACGCTTGCCCTCGAGGTCCTTCGGGGCGGCGATGCCCTTGCCCTCGGTGGTGGCGATCGCGGCCATGGTGCGCTGCTGGATGGCGGCCACCGCGACGAAGTCCTTCGCCTGGCCGCTGCCCATCTGCAGCAGACCGCCCGTCAGGTCGATCGGGCCGAACTGCGCCTGGCCGCTCACGACGGCCGGAATCACGCCGCCGGTGCCCTGGCCTGGCTTGATCTCCACGTCGAAGCCGGCCTCCTTGAAGAACCCCTTGTCCTTCGCGACCCAGGCGTATGCGTCCCGGCCGAAGTTGCCGAACGAGGTCAGGTAGGTCACCTTCTCCAACGCCGTGCCGTCCGCATCGGTAGCCGTGTCGGAGCCGGATCCGCCGCACCCCGACACAAGCGCTAGCGCCGTGGCCAGGGCCATCGCGGCGACCGTACGGACGAGTCTGTTCATGTGCACCGTGTTGTCCTTTCCGACTGCTGACCTGCGCCAGCGGAGGGGGTCGTCGAGACAGGACGGCGTAACGGAACCGCCGGGGTACATGACACTTCGCGCGAGTGACAGCGTACGAGAACCCCGCCTGTGTGACACCAGGTGCGAAGAATTTGCTGACAGGACGACAGGTACCGCTGAGCCGCCTGGTCCGGCTAATCTGACCGGGGGTTACGAACCGGCCGGCATTGTTCATCGCCAGTGGATGGGGGAGACCGCCGGATGATCAGACTCACCGGTGCATCCCGGACCTTCACCAGCCGGTCCGGTTCTACGGTGGCACTCCAGGGCGTCGACCTCCACATTGCCGAGGGCGAGTTCGTGGCGGTGGTGGGCCGGTCCGGGTGCGGCAAGTCCACACTGCTCCGGCTGATCGCCGGACTGCTGCCGGCCTCCGAGGGTGAGATCACCATCGGCGGCGAACGAGTCACCGGAGCCCGGCGGGACGTCGCCATGCTGTTCCAGCGGCCGGCCCTGCTGCCCTGGCGGTCCGTTCTCGACAACGTCCTGCTGCCTGTGGAGATCTTCGGTTGGCGCAAGGCCGAGCACCTCGCCCGGGCACACCGGCTGCTGGAGACGGCCGGCCTGAGCGGCTTCGAGAAGCACCGGCCGCACGAGCTCTCCGGCGGTATGCAGCAGCGTGTCTCGCTGTGCCGGTCGCTGATCGGCGAGCCCCGCGTGCTGCTCATGGACGAGCCGTTCTCCGCGCTCGACGCGCTCACCCGCGCGGAACTCGCGGCGGAGCTGCAGCGGATCCACATGGAGAACTCCGCCACCGTCGTCTTTGTCACCCACTCGATAGACGAGGCCGTGCTGCTCGCCGACCGTGTGGTGGTGCTCAGCCCGCGCCCGGGCCGGATCCGCAAGGTGGTCGACATCGGCATCCCCCGGCCGAGGACGCTGGGCCGTACCGCGCACCTCGGCGAAGTGGCCCGGTGCAGTGCCGACCTGCACGAACTGCTGATGGAACGGGACATGTCGGCGCCGGCCGGAGTGGAAGGGCGATGACCGTGCGGATCTGCGTCTTCACCGAGCCGCACCGCGGCGCCGACTACGACGATCAGTTGCGCTTCGTACGACTCGTCGAGGCCGGCGGGTTCGAGGGTTTCTTCCGGGCCGACCACTACCAGGCGATGGGCGCCGATCCCGGGCTGCCCGGCCCCACCGACGCGTGGCTGACGCTGGGTGCGCTCGCCCGGGAGACCTCCCGGATCCGGCTGGGCACCCTGGTCACCTCGGCCACCTTCCGGCTGCCCGGCCCGCTGGCCGTGATGGTGGCACAGGTCGACCGGATGAGCGGCGGGCGGGTAGAGCTGGGCATCGGCGCCGGCTGGTACGAACGAGAGCACACCTCGTACGGCATTCCGTTCCCGGCCATCGGGGAGCGCTTCGAACGGCTGGAAGAGCAGCTGGCCGTGATCACTGGCCTGTGGCGGACACCGGTCGGCGAGAGTTTCAGCCACCGCGGCGACCACTACCGGCTGGTCGACGCGCCCGCCCTGCCGAAACCGGTGCAGGTGCCGGGGCCGCCGATCATCGTCGGGGGCCGCGGCCGCAAGCGCACCCCGGCGCTGGCCGCCCGGTACGCCGACGAGTTCAACATGCCCTTCAAGTCGGTGGCAGAGACAGCGCAGGCGTACCAGCGGGTGGCCGAGGCATGCGACCGGACCGGTCGGGCCGACGCCGGTCGGCCACCGCTGGTGCTCTCGGCCGGTGTCGTGGTCGCGATCGGCCGTACCGACGCGGAGGCGCAGCGGCGGGCCGCCCCGCTGCACGTCAAGAGCGCGCTGCCGCCGGAGGATCCGGTGGTCGGATCCCCGGCCCAGCTCGTCGAGCGGCTCGGCGAGTTCGCCGCGATCGGCGCGAGTCGGCTCCATCTGCGACTGACCGACTTCACTGACCTCGACCACCTGGAACTCATCGCGAGTGAGGTGCTCCCGCAGCTGGCGGACGTGAAACCCGGGGCACCCTGCGCTTGCCGAAAACCTCATCCCCCAGGTGAAGAGCGGCTAGCCAGCCTCTGCGTTTCACCTGGGTGTCCGAATCGCGAGCGGGAACGCGAAAGTGCTTTCTGAGCTGCACAGAAGGTCCGGGCCTTCGAAGGATCAACCTCCTTGGCCCACAGATGGCCATGTTCTGGCGTGTCCGTCCCCATGGACGAGCCGAACGGAAGACGTCTGAACCCCCAGCGCGGCGTTGATGCCAGGCGTTGCGCTGGGGCCGTCGACGGAGTCAGGTAGTTACGTTGGCGCAGACGATATGGGACTCCCGACCACGGGTCCGGTGGCAACCAGGCCGAACACTCATCCAGTTTCGTCGGGTGTGGGACAGCTCTCGGTCACGCGAACATTGAGGGAGGTGTCGCTGGCACATTGAAGCCGCCGCTCAGCACCCGCTTCCCTGTCGGGCAGCCCATGGTGCTCCTGATGACGCCGCCCGCGCCCGTGATCTCGAATCCCCTCGACGGCGGCCAGCCCGTGGCGCGGGTTCCGGTCGCACTCGCGGCTGCGGCAGACGTCGGCCTCCAGCGCGGCCAGGGCCGGGTTGCGCCGGACGACGGCCAGTCCGGCGAGAAACGCCTCGGTGGCCGGGTCGTTCCGGGACGTCTTCCCGTGCGGCGTACGGCTCACCGGCGGGCCTCGACCAGCCGAGGCCTATCGCGGGCGGCCTCGACGAGGAACCAGGCGGGCAGCACGGGCTGTCCGTCCTCGTCGTCGCGGATGACGGTCTGGGCGACCTGTCGAGAGGTCTTCGGGTGCGAGCCGGGTGCCGAGCAGGCCGACGCACTCGAGGCCGAGGGGCTCGGCGAAGTTCCGTACGAGGGACGACTTGCCGATGCCGGGGGCGCCCCACAGGAAGACGGGGCGCACGGTGGCGAGGCCGAGCAGCAGTTCGGGGACACGGGCCGGCGTGAGGGTGACGGCTGCCTGCAAGCGGAGTGCTCCTGAATGCGGGTGATGTCCGGCGCGCCCGGACTGTTCGATGTGCGCGGACAGTGTGGACGCGCCGGACATCACGGAGCAGCCGATTTATCGCGTGGTGCGGTCTGCGCGCTGCTTGCCGGCCGACGTCCACACGTAGGCGAGCACGTCGGTGAAGAGGAAGAGCGCGTACGCGAACGGCACGTTCTCCTTCACGGTCGTCTGACCGCAGGAGCGTGGACAGGCTGGGGCTCTCCGGGCCGGGGGTCAGGGGACCTGGCCGTATTCGCAGTCCCCTTGCGGCGGCGGTTGACGCCCCGCAGGGTGTCGTCGCCGACCGAGTAGCAGCCGTGGAAGCAGGTGACGCCGTGCATCCGCGTGCCGGTCGTCGAGAGCCGGACCGACCTGCCCTGCTCGGCCCAGTAACTGCCCGCAGTGGGGCGGATACCGAGCGGCCCGAACTCGTCGAGCCGGCGTTGTGCGCGCCCCTGCTGGTCCGTGAATGGCCCGGATCTCGGTACGCCGTCGCAGCGCTGCCCGACTCGGTGGGCCGTGCCCTGGCGGTCCGCCGGACGACAGCCGACACTCAGGGGCGGCGCAGACCCCGATCGTGGCCACTGCTGCACTAGACTGACGGGCTGTTTGGCGCCGGATCGGAACAACCCGGGCAAACTCGGGCTCCATCGGCGAACCGGACGATTCCGGGAGTGGGACGTGAGGGCCGATGACAGCCACACCTGAGCGCGGTGAACTCACTCTGAACGACAACGGCGTGACGCCCGAGGAGTCCGGGAAATCCGCCCGGTTCTCCGCCGGGCCCGCAGCCCCGACGCGCACCCTCGTCGACATTCTTGAGGCCTCCGTAAGGGCGTACTCCGACGAACTCGCCCTGGACGACGGAACCGATCGGCTGACCTACCGGGCGCTGGCCGACGAGGTCGAACGCCGGCGGCGCGCTCTCGCGGCCGCCGGCGTGGGGCTCGGCGACCGGGTCGGCGTACGAGTGCCGTCCGGTACCAATGAGCTGTACGTGGCCATCCTCGCGGTGCTCGCCGCAGGTGCCGCCTATGTGCCGGTCGATGCCGAGGACCCGGACGAGCGGGCCGAGCTGGTCTTCGGCGAGGCCGGGGTGCGGGCAGTGCTGGGCGCCGGGCAGCGCATCGACGTCACCGACCCGGCGGAGGTCCGGGCCCCCGCCGCGCGGCCCGGCCCCGAGCACGACGCATGGATCATCTTCACCTCCGGCTCCACCGGCAAGCCCAAGGGCGTCGCCGTCAGCCATCGCAGCGCCGCCGCCTTCGTGGACGCCGAGGCCACGCTGTTCCTCGCCGAAGAGCCGATCGGTCCCGGCGACCGGGTCATGGCCGGGCTGTCCGTCGCTTTCGACGCCTCCTGCGAGGAGATGTGGCTGGCCTGGCGTCACGGCGCCTGCCTCGTACCGGTTCCCCGCTCCCGGGTGCGCAGCGGCGCCGACCTCGGCCCCTGGCTGGTGGAACAGGAGATCACCGTGGTCTCCACCGTGCCGACCCTCGCCGCGCTGTGGGAGCCCGAGACCCTCGACGAGGTCCGGCTGCTGATTTTCGGCGGCGAGGCATGTCCGCCCGAGCTGGCCCAACGCCTGGTCACCGAGGGCCGCGAGGTCTGGAACACGTACGGCCCCACCGAAGCCACCGTCGTCGCCTGCGCCTCACTGCTGACCGGTGAGGAACCGATCCGGATCGGCCTCCCGCTGAGCGGCTGGGAACTTGCCGTGGTCGACGAGTCCGGTGAGCCGGTGCCGGTGGGCGGCAGCGGTCAGCTCGTGATCGCCGGCGTGGGCCTGGCCCGCTACCTCGACCCTGCGATGGACGCCGAGAAGTACGCCCCGCTGGAATCGCTCGGCTGGCCGCGCGCCTACCGCAGCGGTGACCTCGTTCGCGCCGAACCGGAGGGCCTGGTCTTCCTCGGCCGTGCCGACGAGCAGATCAAGCTCGGGGGCCGCCGGATCGAGCTGGGCGAGGTGGACGCCGCGCTCCAGGCCCTGCCCGGCGTCGTCGGCGCGGCCGCCGCCGTACGCACCGCGCGCAGCGGCAACCAACTGCTCGTCGGCTACCTGGTCACCCAGGACGGCTGGGACCACGCCGCGGCGGTCGAGCGGCTGCGCGCCGCGCTGCCCGCTGCCCTCGTCCCGCTGCTCGCGCCGGTCGACGAGCTGCCGACCCGCACCTCCGGCAAGGTGGACCGGGACGCCCTGCCCTGGCCTCCCCCAGCTACCGCTGGGAGGTGTCCTCAGCCCGAACCCGAGACCACCGGCCCCGCCGAGGAGCTGTACGGCACCGAGGCCTGGCTCGCCGAGCAGTGGAGCGAGACCCTCGGAGTGCCCGTCACCGCGGCCACCGACGACTTCTTCGCGATCGGCGGCAGCAGCCTCGCGGCCGCCCAGCTCACCACCCGGCTGCGCACCCGCTACCCGAGCGCGGCCGTACTCGACATCTATCAGCAGCCCACCCTGCGCAAGCTGGCCCGGCGGCTGGAGAAGTCCGTACAGGACGACGGTGCGGCCCGGATCGTCGCGCCGGTTCCGCTCCGGTCCAAGCTGACGCAGTGCCTTCTGCTGCTCCCGCTGTTCACCCTGGTCGGCCTGCGCTGGACGGTGGCGCTGCTGGCCCTGGGCAACGCGGTGCACTGGTTCGGGCCCTATCCGTGGGCGCCGACCACCTCGTGGTGGCTCGTGGCCGCCGGTGCGGCCCTGCTCTTCACCCCGCCGGGCCGCCTGGCGATCGCGGCCGGCGGCGCACGTCTGCTGCTGCGCGGTGTGAAGGCGGGACGTTACCCGCGCGGCGGAAGCGTGCACCTGAGGCTGTGGACGGCCGAGCGACTGGCCGAGTACGTCGGCGCGACGTCACTCACCGGTTCCTGGCTGGAGCGTTACGCGCGGGCTCTCGGCGCCAGGATCGGCCCCGAGGTGGACCTGCATTCCCTGCCTCCGGTCACGGGCATGCTCAAGCTCGGCCGCGGCTGCGCCGTGGAGGCCGAGGTGGACCTCTCCGGGCACTGGCTGGACGGGGACCGGCTGGTGATCGGCCCGGTCAAGGTCGGTGCGGATGCGGTGGTCGGCACCCGCAGCATGCTGTTCCCCGGTGCGCGGGTCGGCAAGCGGGCCGAGGTAGCCCCCGGCTCCGCCGTGGTGGGACAGATTCCGACCGGCCAGCGCTGGGCCGGGGCGCCCGCGGTCAAGCTCGGCAAGGCCAAGCACACCTGGCCCAAGGAGCGCCCGCCGCGTTCTGTCCACTGGCGCGCCATGTACGGGGCGACCGGTTTCTGCTTCGTGGCCCTGCCCGCGTTCGCCACCCTGCCCGCCCTGCTCGTCGCAAGCCGGTTCGTGCCCGCCGATGCCGGGCTCGCCCGGGCGCTGCGCGGGGCGCTGCTCGCCGTGGTGCCGGGTGCGCTCGCCTTCGGGTTCGCGTACGCACTGCTGCTGCTGATCTCGGTACGTGTGCTCAGCCTCGGTCTGCGTACCGGAAGCCATCCCACACACAGCAGGGTCGCCTGGCAGGCCTGGACGGTCACCCAGCTGATGGATCTGTCCCGGGAAACGCTCTTCCCGCTGTACGCCGGGCTGATCACACCGGTGTGGCTGCGGCTGCTCGGCATGAAGATCGGCCGGGGTGTGGAAGTGTCCACCGTCCTTGCGCTACCGAGCCTCACCACCGTGGGCGACGGCGCGTTCCTTGCCGACGACACCCTGACCGCGCCCTGTGAACTGGGCGGCGGCTGGGTGCGGATCGGGCACTCCGAGATCGGCCGTCGGGCGTTCCTCGGCAACTCCGGGATGACCGCGCCGGGCCGCACGGTGCCGGACGACGGGCTGGTCGGCGTGCTGTCCGCCACTCCGAAGAAGGCCAAGAAGGGCAGCTCGTACCTGGGCCTGCCGCCGGTCCGGCTGCCGCGGTCCGCCGCGGACGCCGACCGGAGCCGGACGTACGACCCGCCCGCGCGCCTGCTCTGGGCACGCGGCACGGTGGAGCTGTGCCGACTCGTCCCGGTGTTCTGCTCGGCCGCGCTGGCCGTACTGACCGTGGCGGCCCTCAGCGCGCTGACCACGGCGACCGGCCTGGGGATCTGGGGCCCTGCACTGCTGTCCGGAGGGGTCCTGCTCGCCTCGGGTACGGCCGCGTGCGCAGTCGCGGTGGCCGCGAAGTGGCTGCTGGTGGGTCGGCACCGGGCGGGGGAGCACCCGCTGTGGAGCGGCTTCGTGTGGCGCAACGAGCTGGCCGACACCTTCGTCGAGGTGCTCGCCGTGCCGTGGCTGGCCGGATCGGTGCCCGGTACGCCGCTGCTGGTCCTGTGGCTGCGCGGGCTCGGGGCCCGGATCGGCCGGGGCGTGTGGTGCGAGAGCTACTGGCTGCCCGAGACCGACCTGGTCGTTCTGGGCGATGCCGTCAGCGTGAACCGTGGCTGTGTGCTGCAGACGCACCTCTTCCACGACCGGATCTTGAGGACGGATACTGTGGTCCTCCGTGAGGGCGCCACCCTGGGCCCGGGCGGAATCGTCCTGCCCGGGAGTACGGTAGGGGTCCGCAGCACCCTCGGTCCCGCCTCTCTCGTGATGGCAGGGGAGTCCGTCCCCGCCGACTCCCGCTGGCTGGGCAATCCGATCGAGGCATGGCGGTCATGAAGGGGCGGTCCTGGGGCGGTTCCCGGGCATTCCGTGCGGTGGTCGGGAACGGCAGGGGCGGCAGCGGTGCACCACACGTCGCACGAGCACAGCGCAGGGAGCGGAAGCGGCAGTGAGCGGCGAGCAGAGAGCGGCATCGGACCCGTACTTTCCGGACAACGGCGACCCCCGTTACCGCGTGCACCGGTATGAACTCGCTCTGGAGTACCGTCCCGGCCCCAACCGGCTGGCTGGGACGGCCCGGCTCAGTGCGATCGTCAGGCGGGCACCGCTCACCGAGTTCCACCTCAACCTGGCCGAGTTCAAAGTAGGCCGGGTGATGGTGGACGGCCGGGTGCCGCACTACACCCACCGAGGCAGCAAGCTCCGCATCCGGCCGGCCAAGCCACTGCCCGCCGGCGCCGTCTTCACCGTGGAGGTGCACTGGTCGGGCAACCCCAAGCCGGTGCGCAGCCCCTGGGGCGGCCTGGGCTGGGAGGAACTGACCGACGGCGCGCTGGTGGCCAGTCAGCCGGTCGGCGCGCCCTCCTGGTACCCGTGCAACGACCGGCCCGCCGACAAGGCCTCGTACCACATCTCGATCAACACCCCGTCCGCCTACACGGTGGTGGCCTGCGGCCGCCTGCTCACCCGGGTGACCAAGGCCAGTACGACCACCTGGGTGTACGAGCAGTCCGCGCCGACCTCCAGCTACCTGGTCGGCCTGTCCATCGGCATGTACCAGATGGTGCTGCTCGGCGACCCCGGGCTCGGTGGTGTCCCGCAGACCGCCCATGTGCCGGCGCACCTGCTGCCGCAGTTCTCCCGGGACTTCGCGCGGCAGCCGGCCATGTTGAAACTGTTCGAGGAACTCTTCGGGCCGTATCCCTTCGGCGAGTACGCGGTGGTCGTCGCCGACGAGGAACTGGACGTCCCGGTGGAGGCCCAGGGCCTCTCCCTGTTCGGCGCCAACCATGTCGACGGCGCACGCGGCTCGGAGCGCCTTATCGCCCACGAGCTCGCGCACCAGTGGTTCGGCAACAGCGTGAGCATCGCCGACTGGCGGCACATCTGGCTGAACGAGGGCTTCGCGAAGTACGCGGAATGGCTCTGGTCCGAGCGTTCCGGCGGCCGTACCACGCACGAACTGGCGGCCGCCGCACACCGGCTGCTGACCTCGCAGGCGCAGGATCTGCGGCTGGTCGACCCGGGCCGCAAGCTGATGTTCGACGACCGGCTGTACCAGCGTGGGGGTCTCGCCGTGCACGCGATCCGCTGCGCCCTGGGTGACGGCGCGTTCTTCCTCATGTTGCATGACTGGGCCACCGTGCACCGCCACGGCGTCGTCACCACCGCCGGCTTCACCACCCATGTGGCCCGCTACGCGACCGGGCCGATGGACGACCTGCTCTCGGCCTGGCTGTACGAGCCGTCCCTCCCGCCGCTACCCGCGTTGTCGCCTCCACCCACGTCGACAACGGCGAGGCCGGGATGTCCGCCCACGAACGACGGGCCCACGGGCCGGGGCAGGGCCTCCGCGTAGCGGGCCCGTGGGCCGGCGCTGCCGCTGAGCTTGACGTTTATCCTCGCCGGGTTTGATGTTCCTTGATCGACTCGGCGCGTTTGACGGTCTTGCCGACGTCGTGGCGCTTGGCTCGCTGCCTGTTCTTCGAGCCGGCAGGTCGTCCCGGGCCCAGTCGGGACGGTTTCGGTGCGGCTGCCGGGCAGGTCGCCGTTGCGCGGAGGTTGCGCAACCCCCGGCGGACGCGGGCGGGGGTGAGACGGCGGGGCTCGGCCGGTCGTTCCCAGGGGCGGCGGAGGTCCTCGGCCAAGGGCCGGGCGAGGCGGAGCTGGGTGTGGGCGGCGATGATGAGCCAGGTCCACAGGTCTGCGCTGTCGGCGTGGCGGATCTTCGGGGCGCTCCAGCCGAGTGTCTGCTTCATCAGCCGGAAGGTGTGCTCCAGGTCGAATCTGCGGAGGGACGACTGCCACCAGCGGTCCACATCCGCGCCGGTGGCGGCAGTGGCCGAGCACCACAGCCAGACCGGTTTCGGGTCGCGGTCGTCTGGCAGGCGCTCGACCTTCAGGCGGATCAACGTGCTGTGCAGGATGGGCAGTTCCTCTTCCGCGTGCTCCAGCCAGGGGCCTCGGTGGGCGAGTCTGGGGTGCATTCTGTCCCATGCGGTCGCCTCAGCGTTGCCGTAGCGGGTGGTGTTCGTGGCCGTGGTGACCTCGGGCAGGTGCCAGGTGCCAGGTGCCAGGTGCCAGGTGCCAGGTGCCAGGTGCCAGGTGCCAGGTGCCGGGTGCCAGGTGCCGGGTTTGGCGCAGGGCAGGGCGCCGCCGTGCCGGCGCGGTCGGCCGCCCTTCGGCGCGGAGCGGGCAGGACCGGGGTCGCGGAGCATGACGCGGTCCGAACGCAGGCCCGACCACCACGAAGGCCCCCGGCCAGGAGCAGCAGGTGCGGGGCCGGTTCCGCGCACAGTACACAGGCCAGGGTGGCGCGCAGCCGCTCGCTGCCCGAGAGCACCCCGACGGGCAGGTGGGCGCGGGCACCCCTGAAGAGGAAACGGGCGAGCAGGTTCATCCGCTCGGCCTCCGTCCGCTTCGGGGCGTACTCGGCGAAGTTCTCGGCGACCGCGCGGTCCAGGTCCAGCGGGTCGAGGCGCTGCGAGAGGTAGGCGATGCGCCCGTCGGCCCGCTTGATCGGGCGTTGGAGCGGGGACACGACCGCGTCCCCCGAGGAGTTTCCGGCAGGCTGCCCGCGCAGGCGTGCGATGCCCTTGCCGTGGGGCCTCGCCGCTGAGCCGAATGGCCGTGTCTTCTCATCGGCAGATCCGTTGAATGCACCGAGATCTTGAGCAGTAGAGACAAGTGGAGTCGATTGATGAGTAAAAGGGCTGCGCTGACGGTGCTCGCCGGTCTGCTGGTGGCTGGTGCGGGCGGGGTGGCACACGCCGACAGCAACGACAACCTGGCAGACCCTCCGATGGTGTGTGGATCGGCGCCGCTGTCGCTGACCGGTCAGGCCCGGCCGTGCGTCACCGACCAACAGGTCAGGCAGCGCATGGTCAAGAACGACACGCAGAGCGCTGACGTGATCGACTTCGCGGACGTGCTCATCCCGCTCGACGCCCCGGTGGGCTGAGCGGCCGAGTTGCTCCGTATCCATCGAATCCACCTGGCCCGCAGTGGGCTGTGTCCCCTTCCCTTCAGGAGTCTTTGATGCGTACTCGTCACCTCGTGGGCGCGGCGGCGGTCGTGGCCGTCGGCATGCTCGGGCCGATCGCCGTGGGCGCGGCGGCGGCCGACACCAATATCAACGTCCACAGCCCGTCGATGATGTGCGACACCGGCACGCTGTCCGCGAGCAGCAGCACCAGTGCGTGCGTGGCCAGGCAGGGCGTTGAGCAGGAGGTCATCAAGTCCCGCACCCGGGACATGGACGTGGTCAATCGTCTCGATGTCGCCGTGCCCACGGCGCTGGGAGGCTGAGCATGCGCGCGACTCGTACGGCCGCTGTGTCGTTGACGGCACTGGCGGCGGCTCTGGCCGGAGCCGTTCCCGCCGCGGCCGACTCCAACCAGGCCGAGCAACGACCGGTGATGCTCTGCAACATCGTGCTGTTCTCGCCCGGGGCCCGGGTCGGCGACGGCTGCCAGGCCCTGCAGCTGAGTGAGCAGGGCATCGTCAAGCAGGGCAGCGTGAGCAGCGAGCTGATCGATTACGTCGGCGTCCGTCCGGTCGGTCTGTGATCCGGTCCGTCACAGCCGGGCCGAAGCCGCCCGTCATCACCGTCGTGGTCATCACGGTGGTGACGGACAGCTTCGATTTCAGGAGCCCTGTCCGGTCCGGCGTCGCGGCTTCAGCAGGCCGCGTGCGCGTGGGCGCGAATGACGCCCCATGCCCGGCGGATGCCGGCCTCGTCGGCGTACGGGGACCCCACGGCAGCGCGCAGCGCGGGTCGTCCGTCCACCGTGGTGGGGGTGCACAGCAGACCGGGTTCGTCGGCCAGACGCGCGGCGAGTTCATGGGTCTGTTCGTCGCTGCTGCGGCGGAAGACGACCAGGCCCAGGGCGTGGGCGACGAGGTGAAAGCCGGGTTCGTTCTCGACCAGCTCCGCCAGCAGTTCCGCCAGACGGACATCGTGACGGATTACCGTGCGAAGCCCTTCGAGACCGTGGGCACGCAGCACGTACCAGAGTTTCAGTGCGCGCATCGGGCGGCCGAGCGGGATCTGCCAGTCCTTGAAGTCGACGACCGTGCCGGAGTCCGTGGCCCGGTTGCGCAGGTACGAAGGGGCGGCGCTCATCGCGTCGGTCAGGGCGTGCCGGTCGGCCACCCACAGGACGTCGCAGGGAGTGCCGGTACGCATCCACTTGTGGGCGTTGACCGCGTACGAATCGGCGTGCTCCAGTCCATCGTGGCCGCAGCGGAGCTCCGGGCACAGAGCGGCGCTGCCGGCGTAGGCGGCGTCGACATGCAGCCAGGTGCCGCGTTCCCGGCAGACCGGGCCGATCTCGTGGATCGGGTCGATGGCGCAGGTGCTCGTGGTGCCGACGGTCGCGACGACGGCAGCGGGTACCAGGCCTGCGGCCCGGTCGGCATCGATGCGCTGTGCGAGGGCGACCGGGTCCATGGTGAGCGTTCCGTGCAGGGTCGGCACCAGGACCGGTTCGCCGACCCCGGCGACACGGGCGGCCTTGGGCACACAGGAGTTGGCCTGGTCGGTGCAGTAGACGCGGTGGCGGCCCTCCGTGCCGTGCTGACGCCAGCGCCCGTCCGAGGCCCGGTTCAACGCGGCGACCAGGGCGACCAGGACGGCCGAGGACGCCGAGTCCTGGATCACACCGCCACCGTGACCCGATGCGTGCGTGAAATGCTCGGGCAGGGCCAGGGCCAGGGCGAGCCAGTCGCAGACCCGCTGCTCCAGCTCGGTGGCCGCCGGCGAGGTCGACCACATCATGCCCTGCACGCCCAGCCCGGCCGTGACCAGTTCGGCCAGCACCGAGGCGGGCGAGTTGTTGGTGGGGTAGTAGCCGAGAAAGCCGGGATGCTGCCAGTGCACCAGCTGCGGCACGATCGTGGACCACGTGTCGTTCAGGATCTCGGTCAGCTCCTCACCCTGCTCGGGTGCCGTCTCCGGCAGCGCCTTGAGCGTCGTGCCCGGCGCACCGGGCGGGACCACGGGGAGCTCGGCCGCGGCCAGGGCCCGCCAGTACGCGGCCAGCCGCTCGGCTGCTTCGGCGGCGACCGCCGGGAATACGTCACTGTTCATACGCCGACGCTAAGTGCGCGGCCCTGCCTTTTTGTGCCTCAGGAGCCATGACCACTCGTACGAGCCCACTGTGGCTGTCCCCGCCCGAACTGCTGCCCGCCGCCCTGGCCGCACTGAGCAGCGCGGCCGCACAGCGGGACCACGCTGACCACGGACCCGCCCAGCCCTTGCCCGATGCCCGCGAGGCCGACTACGACGCCTACTTCGGCATCGCCCGTACACCTCGCGCACCGGCATGCACGCTGGTCCGGGCGCTGTGCTCAGCCGTCGCCGAGGTGCGCGCCTGGGCACCACTGCCTGCCGAGCCGGCTCTTCGAACGGCACTGCTGGCATGCGGCGTCGCCGAACCCGCGCTGCCCGACGGAAGTTCACGCGAAGCACCGCTGGCCCGCTGGAAGGCAGGACACCGGCTGTTCCTCGCCCTCACCCAGGCCACCATCGTCGCCCTGCGCGACGCCACCACCCGGGGCACCCAGCACCACCCCACGCCGACCGGCACACGGGCCGCAGCAGCCCTGCTGCGCGCCTGCGCCGCCGCCATGCGCCTGACTGCCTCCTTCACCCCCCACGCCTACGACAGCGTTGTACGTCCCTCGATGGAGCCTCCCGAACACACGATGGAGGGCTTCTCCGGCTTGTGGTCCGCCGACCACCGCATCCTTGTGGAGCAACTGCGGATCTGGGGATCCGTACACGCGCGCGCATGTCCCACCGGCTGTGCACCCCACCAGGAACTGAGTGTTGCCCTGGACGAGGTCCACACCGCCCATCACGGCATCTGCGTCCGCTTCGTCGGCCACCGCCCCTCCCTGCTGGGCGGCCACGACAACGCAGCGGTCACCCTCACCCGCCTCGCCGGCGCGCGGCGCCGCCTGCTGAGTCCGCGTGCCACCGCACAGCCGGACACCCTGCCCGTACAGACCACTCCCCGGGCGAACGACGAACCCGGAGCACTCGCACTACGCGGGCGCCGCGACGCCAATCCGGGCAAGAGCTGACGGGCCATGCCCACAGCCACCCGACCGCCCCGGGCGTCAGGGCCCCATGCCCCCATGCCCCCACGCCCTCGCACACGAAAGCCGCTTCCCATGCACTCCGGCCAGCCTGCCACTGCTTCCGCGACCGCTCCGGAAGACACCGCCGCCGAGTCTCCGACCGCCCTGGAGGGCGTGGCAGCCGATCAGGGGCTGGCGCTCCTGGACGACCTGGTGGGCGAAGTCGCCTTCCTGGACCGATCCGCGTTCCTGCCCGCCTCCTTCCGGCCCGCCGTCAACTGGCTGCGCCACGTACCGGTCTCCCCGCTGCTCACGGCGCGCCCCACTGTGGCGCGGCAGTCGCCCGGGGCCGGTACGCGGCCACGCATGGCCGTGGCGTTCGCGCCCGAACACGGTGATCACGCCAGGGTGTGGGCTCGGCAACACCGCCACCAGCTCCTGGCCGCACCAGCCGGGATCACCGAACGCGCCGCGGACAAGATCGACTCGCTGGCGCTGCTGGCCGAGGCGGGCGTGGCGGTGCCCGACCACGTCCTCATCCCGGCCACGGGCCGCCGGCCGGCCGCCGCCTACTGGCCGACCGGATGGGAGCAGGCGGTGCTCCAGCGGCGGGAGAACAACCTCATCGGCCGTGGCACCGTACTCGTCCCCGTCCCCGGCCTGCTGGCAGAGGCCCTCGACCGCTGGGAGGGCCACGAGCTCAAGCTCAGCCGTCTGGTCCCCGGCCCGTCGCTCACGGTCAGCGCATGCGTTGGCGCAGACCGCACGGTGGTCTCCGCCGTCTCCCATCAACTGGTCGGACTGCCCGACCTCACCCCGGGATGGGGCACCCACTGCGGCAACCAGCTCCTCAGCCCGTCCGATCTGCCCGCACCGCTGTATACGAGAGCCCGGGAAGCCACCCGACAGGTCGGCGAGGTGCTGCGCCGCCACGGCTTCAGAGGAGTATTCGGCCTGGACCTGCTCATCAACGGCGAACAGCCGCTGGTGGTGGAGATCAACCCCCGCTTCCAGACCGTGCTCTCCCTGGTCCAGGCTGCCGAGGCCGCCGTAGGACTGCTGCCCTCCCTGGGGCTGCACATTCTTGCCTGCCTGCTGCCCGCCCTGCCGCCCGTCCACCGCTCCGCGCATCCGGTCCCGCCCCTCAGCCAGATCATCGTGCACGCACCCCGATACGGACACGTCGGTACCCTTCCTCACCCAGGCCGTTACCGCCTGTTCGAGGACGGCACCCTCGACGGGCCGTCCCCGGACACCACTTTGTCCGGTCTCGCCGCCGACACAGTCCTGCTCTGGCCGCACGCCGACCCGGGCCCGGTGCACGCCGGTGACGAACTGGTGCTGGTACAGGCCCGTGAGCGGCTGTGCCCGCTCACGGCGCGCCCCGCCCTGGGCCCCCGGGCCCACGCCTGGACCAAGCACATCCGCACACTCCTAGGTGATCCCGCATGACCCCGCACATGTCCGGCAAGCCCGACGACGACGCCCCCTACCGCTCCGGTGAACTGGCCCTGCCAGTGGCCCGGATGCGGCAGGCCGGCCACCATGCCGTCGACCTGGTCGTCGAACGGCTGCAAAACGTCGCCGACGAGCCGCCGCACGCCGCCGCCGGCCCGGCCGAACTCGAAACGCTGCTGCACGAACCCCTGCCCGAGCAGGGCAGCGACCTCATCTCTCTGCTGGAGCGGCTCGCCCAGGACGTGCTCCCGCTCGGCATCCGCTTCGACCATCCTCGATGCTTCGCGTTCGTGCCCACGACCGGCAACTACCCGGCCGCCCTGGCCGATCTGCTGTCCGCCGCCTTCCTGAGCGTGCCCGGGGCCTGGTTGGTGGGTTCCGGCCCCACGCGCATCGAATTGACCACCATCGCCTGGCTGCGTGAACTCCTCGGCCTGCCCGACGGCTGGGGCGGGCTGTTCGTCAGCGGCGGCTCCCTCGCCAACCTCACAGCCCTGGCGGCCGCCCGGGACCACCACCTTGCCGGTGACCTCGCCGGGGCCCGCCTGTACTGCTCGACCCAAGCCCATCCCTCGATCGCCCGTGCTGCCCACCTGCTGGGCCTCGACCGTGCTCAGCTCACCGCCCTGGAGCCGGACCGCGCCCAACGGCTCGACCCGCGCGCCCTGACCGCACGCATCGAAGCGGATCGCGTGGCCGGGCTGCGGCCCTTCGCCGTCGTCGCCACCCTCGGCACCACCAGCACCGGCGCCATCGACCCCCTGGCTGAACTCACCGCCATCTGTCGCCGCCACCGAATGTGGCTGCACATCGACGGCGCCCATGGCGCCGCCCTCGCCCTCACCTCCCGAGGCAGCCACCTGCGCGAGGCCCTGGGCCGGGCCGATTCCCTCACCATCGACCCTCACAAATGGCTCTTCCAGCCCTATGAAGCCGGTTGCGTTCTGGTCCGTGCCCCCGAACTGCTCAAGAACACCTTCGGCATGGCACGCCATCACCTCGACGCCGGCTACCTGCACCCGGCCCAGGCACAAGGCGACGAGATCAACCTCGACGACTACGGGCCGCAGCAGTCCCGCGGCCTGCGCGCCCTGAAACTGTGGCTGTCGCTGAAGACCTTCGGTGCCGCCGCGTTCCGCCGCGCCGTCGACCACGGGCTCCGGCTGGCCGACCACGCCGCCGCCCGGATCAACGACCATCCCGAACTCGTCCTGGTGACCGGGCCCGGTGTCGGCATCCTCACCTTCCGCTACCGGCCCCCCGGCACCGCCACCACCGACCCCCAGGCACTGGACCGTCTGCAGCACACCATCAGTCGTACCGTCTGTGCCACCGGCCAGGCCATGATCCTCACCACTCGGGTCCAAGGACGCATCGTCCTGCGCATGTGCACCATCAACCCCGCCACCACGCCCACCGACATCGACACCGCCCTCGACCTGGTCCTCCAAGCCGGACGCACCCAACTCCCGATGTGAGCCCCCAAACCCACTCAGCGCAGCAGCGTCAGGCGCCGGCCGCGCAGCGCCTCCTCCTCAACGCGGCGGTCAACGTCGCCAAGGCGGCCGGACTGGCCGTGACAGCCCGTGGAGCGCAGGTAAGACCGGGACTCGTCCCGGCACCGCGCAGCGAAGCGGGAACCCACCCGACACCGCAGTCCTCAACGGCCCGGTAGGCGGGAATCGCCCTCGTTCACGCGGGCGAGGATGTCAACGACGACATGCTGCACACCGTGCTACGCCGCCGGGAGGACGGCGAATCCGGCGAGCGGAGCCGCCCGACCTGATCATCCCTACCGGTAAAAGAGGGCCAGAACCGGAGCCTCGCCAGCATCTACCGGGCGCTCGCCGAGCACGAGAAGCGGCAGGCCCCCCGAAGCCGTCGCCCGTGCCCACGCCGGCTTCGCCGCTCTCCAGGCAGGCCTCTTCCCTCGTCCCGCCGCGTGGAGGGAGAAGCTCCCGGACCTTGACGAGCTGCGGTCTGCGGCTCGGGGCTGTCATCGATGAGACCTCAGCCCAGGTCGGCGGGCCAGCTACGGATCCGGGGCCAGAGCCGGTTAGCCCGGCTACTTGAGGCCATCGACCAGGGCCTGGACGTCGAGCATGCTCAGGCCGCGGTGAAAGCCCTGACGACGCGGCGTCGCCGTTTTCGATGAGGTCGCCGAGGGCGATGTCGTCCTCCCCGCCCACGGGGGCGTGCAGCGACACCGGCTCCTGGGCGAGCCGCAGCACCTCAGTGATTGCTCCGTAATCTCGCTCAGTCCCGCCCTGCTCGCGATCGGACCAAGTGCACGGTGCCGCCGGCGACAGCCGCCGCCGGGGCAGTGATGGGATTATCTCAAGCATGGCTGCCGATCCGTATCCGAACGCCGATGGCGTCTTTCTGGACGACCTTCTGCGCGATGCCGCTGAGGAAACAACCCAGGGGGCCCTGTGGCGGCTGACCGGCACCGGCCGCCAACTCGACGCAAACCTCGTGCGCCTGCCGCCAGCGGGATCCGTTGCAGACCACGTCGAGTCTGATCTGGACGTACTGATCACTGGCATGGCAGGACACGGCACACTGCGCCGCGACGACACCGACCATGTCCTCTTTCCCGGCACGGTGCACTTCCTTCCCCGTGGTACCGCGCGCGGTGTTCAGGCGGGCCCGCAGGGCGTTGTCTATCTGACCGTGCACCGTAGACGTCCGGGCCTGACCATCGCCAGCGCCTCCTTGTCGGCCGAGGCGGAGGGCGGGGAGCCGCCCTGTCTCCTCAGCCGGGTCTGTCCTGCCTGTGGAGCATTGGTGGAAGTCCGCGCGGCCGCCCACTGTGCCCGGTGCGGGGAGCAACTGCCCCGTGCCTGAAGGCCTCTTGCATAAAATGCAGCCAATGCTGCGTTCAGAAGTCTTCCGCTTTCCGAACGTGATCGTTTGGTTCGGTCTGAGTGGGCAGCGTGAACTCCGGTGAGCATCGGGACGGATGGGGCGGTTCGTCCGATCGTGTCGTCGTGGAGGTGGCCGGTGACGTCGGTTCTCGGTCTGCTGGAGACCCGGGAGAAGAGGGTCGCGAAGAGTTGATGCGATTGCGGGAGGAGGCCGAGCGGGTGCAGGCCGCGCTGGACGCGGCGAATGACGTGTCCCTTGCCCCGTAGAGTGTGGCGGCACACTGAAGATCAATAGATCAATAGTGTGGAGGGCATGGTGGACAGTCTGCTGGCGATGGTGTTCATGGTGGCCCTTGCCGTGGTTTACCTGCTGCCGTCGTACATGGCGTTCGCGCGCGGGGCGAAGGACCGATGGCTGATCCTCACCATCAACGTGTTCCTCGGTGCATCGATCATTGGGTGGGGTGTGGCCTTCTACATGGCAACCCGTACACCAAAGAAGGCCAGGACATCGGCGTAGACGCTCGAGTGGGCGCGCCCCGACGCCCTCATTGCGTCGGGGTGTCGGCAGGATCCAGCTTGCAGGGGCGGGGTGTCCGGATGGCTGACACCCCGCCCCTTCTTCTCGTGCAGGCCTCGGACTGTCGGCGTACACAACGCGTCGCGCTCCAGCACACCGGCGATCGATTCGGGTTGTCTGCGTACACTGACGGGCATGGCATGCCGCATCAGTGAGTTGGTCATCGACGCCGCCGACCCCGACCGGCTCGCCGCATTCTGGAGCAAGGTCCTCGGCTACGCCGAACTCGGTCGGGAGGACGACGGAAGCATCGAGATCAGGCCGCCCGACGCCCGCTTCGGCTTGCCCACCCTCGTCCTCAGCCCCAGCAGCGAGCCGCGGACCGGGAAGCTCCGACTGCACATCGATGTCAACGCCACCGACCGCGACCAGGGCGCCGAGCTGAAGCGGCTGCTCGCTCTCGGCGCCAGGCCCGTCGACGTCGGCCAGACCGGCACCGAGAGCTGGCACGTACTGGCCGACCCGGAAGGCAACGAATTCTGCCTCCTGCACGCCCGGCTTCAGCCCCTCTGACCACGTGCGTCCTGGCGCCAAGCCGCTCGGCCGTTCGAGTGTTCGTGGCTTTTAAGGCGGTTCTGGTGTCGCCTGTTGGGGTGGGTGATGCCGGCCGGATCACCCTGCACCTGGGCCCGGGGGGGTGATGCCCCGGTGAGCGGCGGTGGCCGAGTCGGGCGACCGGGCTCACGCCGGCGCCCCCGCCGTCTCGTCCGCAGTCGTGCCGTCCTCGTCCTCCGCCTCGAACGCCGTGGGCAGTTGCGGCGCGGGCGGAGTCCGGACCAGCAGTGCGACCAGCACGGTCAGTGCGCCCAGCACCGCTCCGACGCCGAACCCCCACCGGATGCCTACGGCCAGCGCGCCGGTGGCGCTTGTGCCACTGGCCGCTGCTGCGGCGGTGGCCCGTCCCGACATGACGCTGACGACCAGGGCGGTGCCGGCCGCGGCCGCGACCTGCTGCAGCGAGCCGAGGATGGCCGAGCCGTGCGGGTAGAGGTGCGGCGGCAGTACGGACAGGCCGGAGGTGAAGATCGGGGTGAAGACGAACGCCATGCCGGCGCTCAGGGTCACGTGCAGGGGGAGCACCAGCCACGGCGAGGTCTGTTCGCCCACGAGGGGGAACAGCGCGAGGCACAACGCGGTCACCACGGCGCCGGGCACGACCAGGCGTGGTGCGCCGAGCCGGTCGTAGAGCTTGCCGACCTGCGGCCCGAGCAGGCCCATCGTCAGGCCACCGGGGACGAGCAGCAGCCCGGTCTGCAGCGAGGTCAGGCCACACACGTCCTGCAGGTACATCGGCAGCAGGATGAACGCGCCCATCAGCGCCATGAACGACAGGCACATCAGGCCGAGCGCCACCGAGAAATGAGGGAACGTCAGGGTGCGTAGGTCCAGCAGCGGCGCGGACGAACGCTGCAGCGAGAGCTGCCGCCACACGAATAGCGCCACCAGCACGGCACCTGCCAGGGTCGTGGCCGGCGGCGGCACCGGGGCCTGGGCGGCGTCCCCGGCGCCGAGCCCGCTCAGGCCGTAGACCAGGGCGCCGAAGCCCAGTGCTGCCAGGAGGACGGACAGCCAGTCGATCGGGCTGATCCGCGGCTCACCGATGTTGACCAGCTTGCGCAATCCGAAGACGGCCATGGCCCCGGCGATCGGCAGCACCGCCAGGAACAGCAGCCGCCACGTCCCGAGCTGCAGCAGTACACCCGAGACCGCCGGGCCCAGGGCGGGTGCGACGGAGATGGCGAGGGTGACGTTACCCATGACCCGGCCGCGGTCGTGCGGAGGCACGAGGGTCATCAGCGTCGTCATGAGCAGCGGCATCATGATGGCGGTGCCGCTGGCCTGGATCACGCGGGCGGCCAGCAGCACGGGGAAGGCGGGCGCGGCCGCAGCGAGGGCCGTGCCGGTAAGGAACAGCGCCATGGCCAGGCCGAAGGCGGTCCGGGTCGAGACTCGCTGGAGGAACCACCCCGTCACCGGGATCACGACGGCCATGGTGAGCATGAAGGCCGTGGACAGCCACCCTGCACCCGTCGCGGTGACCTCGAACTCGCGCATGAGCCGCGGGATCGCGTTGACCATGATCGTCTCGTTGAGGAGGACGACGAAGGTGGACAGCACGAGAATCCGCAGCACGGCGGTGACATGGGCGGGTGAGAGCGTGGGCGCTGCATGTGGTTGGTGCATGGTGCCTTCCGTCATGGGGGTGTCCTCCACAGGTGGTGGGTCACGCTGATAGACCACGGCGGTGTGGAGAACTCATCGGGGTGCCCCGATCCTTTCGGGGACCACCGGCAACGCTCAAACGACAGCACACATCGAATCGGGGTTGCAGCAGTCAGGCGGGCTGAGGGACCCCGTGGCCGGCGACGGTGGAGAATCGCTCCATGCGAATTCTGATCATCACCGCCGGTTCACGGGGAGACGTCGCGCCCTTCACGGGACTGGGGCGGCGTCTGCTGGACGCGGGACATCAGGTCGCCGTGGCTGCTCACCCGCCCTTCGCCGCACTCGTCGGCGGATGCGGTCTCGACTACCGGCCTGTGCCGGGAGACCCGCAAGGGCTGATCCGGGACTGGGCCCGGGCGGCGTCGCGGGATGAGGCCCAGGCGCTGACGAGGGCGTACGCGGACGGGCTCGCCGATGGGGTGGCGGAGGCCGTGGCGGGCGGAGTCGACCTGCTGCTCACGGCCTTCGGCCCGGCACCGCTCAGCCGGACGGCCGGCGAAGCGCTCGGCGTCCCCGTCATCGGCACCTACCTCGTACCGGCGTTCGCCACCGGACAGTTCCCGTTGCCCAACGCACGGAGCACCGACGGCCTGGGGCCGGAGGGCAACCTCGCCGCGGGCCGGGATGTGTTGAGGCGCGCAGAAGGGGTCTTCGCGGGCGCCGTGACCGGGCTGCGTGCCCGCCTCGGGCTGCCCGCCGGCGCGCCCTCGGCACCGGTGGACGTCCGGCCGGTCTTCCACGGCTTCAGCCCGCTGGTGGTGCCGCGCCCCGAGGACTGGCCGTCCTGGGTCGAAGTGGCGGGCTATTGGTGGCCCGCGCGGCCGGACGGCTGGCAACCCCCGGCCGAACTGGTCGACTTCCTCCAGGCCGGTCCGCCCCCGGTGTTCATCGGGTTCGGCAGTATGGCGGCGGGGCAAGGAGGACGGCTCAGTGAGCTGGTGGCTGCGGCGGTGAAGCGGGCAGGTGTGCGTGCGGTGGTGCAGGCGGGGTGGGCCGATTTGAGCGGCTGCGGCGCCGACGTCCTGGCCATCGGCGACGTCCCGCACGACTGGCTGTTCCCTCGCACGGCCGCCGTCGTCCATCACGCCGGGGCGGGTACCACCGCAGCCGGACTGCGGGCCGGAGTGCCCGCCGTGCCCGTTCCCGTCATGGCCGACCAGCCGTTCTGGGCGTCTCGGCTGTACGGGCTGGGAGTTGCCCCGCGGCCTGTGCCGTTCCAGGACCTCACCGCCGAAGCCCTCGGCGACGCGATCACGGCCTGCCTGTCCGAGCCTTCCCACCGTCGCCGCGCGGCCGAACTCGCCCGCGGGATCGCCGCAGAGGACGGTACCGCTTCGCTGCTCGTCCACATCGGCTCACAGAGCGCCGGGTGAAGCCGCATCGCCGTGCTGCTGCGCCAGGCTGTCCGAGGCACCGCCAAGCTCGACTACCACTGGCACCTGCGCAAAGTCATGGCCGACCGCGGGATGTTCGCCACCACCGACCTTCTCCCTCTGCTGTCCGAACGCGGTATCACCCTGTCCTCCAGCCAGGTTTACCGGCTCGTCGTCGAGCGACCGGAGCGACTGAGCCTGAAGATCCTCATGGCCCTGCTCGACATCCTCGATTGCACCATGGACGACCTCATCGAGCCCATCGCGGCGGCCGGGACCGTGAAGAAGCCGAAGAAGGCAGCCGTCGGCGGCTCGGCGCCCGATGCGGAGGGACTCGGCGGACTGCGGCCAAAGCGAGCACGGATCAGGGGTGTTGACCAGTCATGACCATGGTCGACCAGCTCGACCGCGCTGTCTCGGACCCGGTCGGCTTGATCACGGACCTCGTCGCCGACGTCGAGAAGGAACTCGACGTCAAGACGATCCGGGCCGTGGCCACCGCGGTCGCGGGCGGCCGCGCGAAGTCACGACAGCTGGCCAAGGCCCTGGCGATACGGCCAGCGGTCCTGACCGACGGCCGGTCCCCGGCGCCCCGGGCCATCGGCGATCTGCTCATCGAGCTCCGCAATGTCGGCGCCTGGGCGATCGCGCCGCCGGTCTGCGCCGAGTGCGGCAAGAAGCTGCGAACTCTCCAACGCAAGGGCCAGGCCTGGTACTGCGGCGTCTGCGGGCAGGAGACCGCCGAGTGCACCGCCTGCGGAAACGTCCGACGCGCCGGATTCCGCGACCGCAAGGGCCTGCCGCGCTGTTCGATGTGTCCCGACATCGACGACCGTGATCCCGTCACGGGCGTCAACGAGCTGAGCTCTGCTCGATCTGCGGCCACACCGCACCCTGCACACTCTCGAAGCTCACCGGCCTGCCCCGCTGCGGCGGCTGCCGACAGCGTCAGGCCCACTGCACCATCTGCGGACGACTCCGCGACATCCACTCCGGCACCGCCGACGCCCCCGTATGCGGCCCCTGCACCACACCGGACGCCGTGCTCTGGCGTCCTTGTCCTGTTTGCGGACAAGCCGAACGGCTGCACGCGCCAGGTCCGTGTCCTCGCTGCACCCTCAAGCAGCGGCTCCACCAGCTCCTCGCCGGAGAGACCGGCTCCATACCCTCGAAGCTGCAGCTCCTCCATGACGCCCTGGCCAGCGCCGAACGCCCGGCCACCGCGATGAGCTGGCTCTCCAAGGGCATCGTCGCCACCGTCCTGTCCGATCTCGGCTCCGGCTGCCGCCCCCTCACCCACGATGCCCTGGACGAACTCCCTGAAGGCAAGGTCATCGGGCACATCCGCAGTGTTCTCGTGGCCGCCGGAGCCCTGCCCAAGCGGGATGAGCAGATGGTCCGACTCGAACGGCACGTGAAAGACCTCGTCACCTCCCACACGACGGCCGAGGGACGGAGAATCCTGCACCGGTACGCGACCTGGCACCTCCTACGACGGCTCCGCCGCCGCAGTCGAGGAAGAGAGACCACGCACACCCAACTCCAGGTCGCACGGCAACACCTGCGGGCGGCCGTCTATCTCCTGGACTGGCTCGAGGAAAAGAACCTGACCCTTGCCACCTGCCGGCAGGCCGACCTCGAACGCTGGGTGATCAGCGATGACGTCCGCCTCCGCCGGGAGGCAGGCCACTTCGTGCGCTGGGCCCTCGCCCAGAAGGTCGCCCGCGATCTCAGCTTCCCGGCCGAGCGATGGAACGGCCCCTCCCAGCCGATGGACGACGAGGGCCGCTGGGCTACTGCCCGCCGCCTGCTGCACGACGCCACCTCAAGCCCGAAGACCGCCTCGCCGGCCTGCTGTTGCTCCTCTATGCCCAGTGGCCTGCGGCGATCTCCCGGCTCACCGTCGACCACATCGAGGAGACGGGCGGAGCCGTCCGTATCCACCTCGGCGCCTTCCCGGTCGAGCTTCCCGCCCTCGTTGCTGAACTGGCCCTCGAACAAGCCGCGGTTCGCCGCAGTCATGCCGTCCTCGGCCGGACAGACTCACCCTGGCTCTTCCCCGGCGGCCAGCCCGGCCCCCCGATCAGTGCCTGGGCCATGGGCGAACGCCTCCGCAAACTCGGCATCCGGCTCGCGCAGGCCCGCTCGACCGCGCTGTTCCAGCTTGCCACCGAGTTGCCCGCCGCGGTCCTCGCCCGCACCCTCGGCATCGACATCACCGTCGCCGTCAAGTGGCAGCGAGCCGCCGCCGGAGACTGGGCCGCCTACGCAGCCGAAGTCATTCGCCGCACTTCACCACAACCTCCGATCCAGGAACCAGGAGTACCGACATGAGATTCGACGATCACCGCGTGGTCATCACCGCCGCCGGCCGCGATTTCGGACGCACTTTGGCCATCCGCCTCGCGGACCTCGGCGCCGAGGTCTTCCTCTCCGCGCGTACTCTCGCCGCCGCTGAGCGTGTCCGCGACGAGATTCGCAGCCGAGGGCACCAGCAGGTCCACGCCTTCACCTGCGACCTGACGGACCCGGTCTCGATCCGCGACTTCACTGCCGACGTCGGCCAGCACACCGACCGCATCGACATGCTGATCAACAACGGCTCCCGCTACCTCCAAGGACCAGACCTCCAATCCGCCTCCGACGCCGACGTTGTCGACACCATCGCCTCCGGTGCCACCGGCACGGTCCTGACCGTGAAGAACTTCCTCCCTCTTCTCCTCAATTCGGACAAGCCGGATGTGGTGAACATGGTCTCCGCCTGCGGAACGGCCGGTCATCACCGCTCGGAAGCGCACGATGCCTTCTACGCGGCCAAGAGCGCCCAAACAGGGTTCGCCGAGATCCTCTCCAAGCGCCTTCGGCCCCAGGGCGTCCGGGTGATCTCCCTATACCCCAAGGCCGGGTAGTTAGCGTTTTCGAACGTCACGCAAGGGGTGTTGAGGGGTTCTTGACGTGGAGCAACGGAGCTCGTTGGTACAGGCAGTCGTCCAAGACAGCTTGTCCCGCAAGGAGCTCCGTTGCCTGTTCATTGTGTCTCGCCGTCGGCGCTGGCGGCCATCACCCGTACAGTGACTGTGGCCGCGGGCCGGTTCGCTCCCGGACATCTGGGAGAACTGACGCCGATCATGCCGTTCGAGCTGGTCGACGCGGTCTTGTCCGAGACCAGGACCGTGCAGCGGCGGTTGCGTGATCTGCCCTCGCGGGTCGGCGTCTACTTCCTCCTGGCGATGTGCCTGTTTCCCGAGATCGGCTATCGGCTGGTCTGGGGCAAGCTGACCGCCGGACTGGCGGGGATGCCGATCGTCTGCCCGAGCACGAAAGCGCTACGTGATCTGCGCCGCAGACTCGGCAGCGCGCCGGTGCGGGCGTTATTCGAGGTGCTGGCCGGCCGTTGGCCCAGCCGACCACGCCGGGGGTACGGTTCGGCCCGTATCGGACGGTGTCGTTCGACGGCTGCAGCTCGATCAAGGTGCCTGACAGCGAGCGCAACCGGGGCTGGCTGGGGCGGTGCCCGCACGGCGGCTACCCCCAGGTCGAGCTGATGACACTGGTCGAGACCGGCACCCGGGCCGTGATCGGAGCGGTCTTCGGCCCCACCCGGGAGGGCGAGACCTCGTACGCCACCAGATTGTCGCACCATCTGGGTCCCGAGATGTTAGTGCTGTGGGACCGCGGCTTCGACGGCAACGACTTCCTCGCCACCGTGCACGCCACCGGCGCACGGGTCCTGGGCCGCATTCGCCAGCGCCGCCGCCCACCGGTCCTGAAGCCGCTCGCTGACTCCTCCTACCTCTCGGTCATCGGCGGCGTCCCGGTGCGCATCATCGAAGCCCGGGTGAGCGTCACCTGCACCGATGGCAGCAACTTCGACGGCTCCTACCGTCTGGCGACCACCCTCCTGGACGCCCGCCGTCACCCCGCCGACCGCCTCGTGCACCTCTATCACGAGCGCTGGGAGCACGAGAGCGCCTACTACGCCTTGCGCCACACCATCCTGCACGGACGTGTCCTGCGCTCGCACGACCCGGCCGGCGTCGAGCAGGAGATGTGGGCCCTGCTCACCCTCTACCAGCTCCTGCGCCGCGCCATGGTCGAGGCTGCGGAGTCCAGGCCGGGCACCGATCCCGACCGCTGCGGCTTCACCATCGCCCTCCAAACCGCCCGCGACCTGCTGGTATGTGCGGAAGGAATCTTCGAGCAGGGTATCGGAGAGATCGGCCGCCGAGTCCTGTCAGGTCTGTCGCCCGCACGGCGAACCCGCGTCAGCACCCGCAAGGTGAAGTCGCCCATCTCCCGTTACGCGGAAAGGAAACTGGACGGCCGCCCCGACGTCAGCAAGGTGGTGACCTCGATAGCGATCACTCTCCTGCCGCCTCCGTCGCCGGAGCCCGCACTGCCTGCGACGACCGCCCGGGAGAACACCGGAAGCCGCTTGGCCCGTGTCCTGGCCATCCTGCAGTCCGAGCCCGAACGGCTATGGCGCTCAAGGGAGATCGCCGAGCTCCTCGGCGACGTCACCCTCGTCGCCACCTATCGGCAACTCGCCCGCTGGACCGAGAGAGGAATGATCAAGAGAGTCCGCACCGGCCGCTACACGGCAATCACGCAGGTCTCAACACCCCTTGCGTGACCTGCGAAAACGCTAACTACCCGGCCTTGCCCTATACCCGCCCGACTTCGACAACCCTGACCCGCTCTCCGAGGAATGGGAGAACACTCCGCGCGAGGCCAAGGACGCCCTCACCGCGCAGTCGCTCGTGGAGTGCATCCTCTTCGCCGTCGCCCAGCCGCGCGACTGCTTCATCAAGGCGTTCCACTTCGAACAGGTCTGACTGACGCCTAACACCAGGGTCCGGGGCGGCACATGGGCCCCGGACCGGGGCATTCCGGCAGTTCCAATACCCGACTCCACCGTTACATGTCCATCGCACCCGGGTCGAGGGCGCCTGGGTCGCCGGGACCGAGCGGGCCGCGAAGCGGCTGGAAGGGCTGATCCAATGAGGTGGAACCTGCGGCTGACGGCCGCGAACAAGGGTATTCGGAAGGTATCCGAACTCCAGCGGAGCCTGGCCGAGCACGGGTTGGTCATCTCAGCCGGGAAGATGTCCGGGCTGTGGTTCGGCCAGCCAGTCTCCCTCAAACTCGACGACCTGGACGTGGTCGCTGGTCGGCCGGGCGAAGAAGAACGGCACCATCTTCAAGAATCCGACCAGCCGCATCCGCGTCGGCCAGCACGAGTACGGCATCCTCCAGCCCCTGGAGCCTGAGCGCATCAGCACTTCCGTTGCCGCGGTCGCCAAGCCGGCGGACCGCCTGGTCCTCGCGCTCGCCGCAGTACACGCCGCACGATCCGGCGCCTCCAACTCGACGACCTCGACATCGGCAACCGCAGACTCGTGATCAACGACCGTGTCCGTCCCCTGGACGAACTGACACTGCACGTCGCCCGCGAGTGGCTGGACTACCGGCGCCGTCGCTGGCCGGACACAGGCAACCTGCACCTTCTGATCAACAAGTTCACCGCCGTGGGCACCGCCCCGGTCAGCGCGGTCTCCGTGACCGCAGCGCTTCGCGGCCAAGCAGCCAACCTGGAACAGCTCCGCGTCGACCGGCAGCTCGAAGAAGCCCTCGCCCATGGCCCCGACCCTCTCCACCTCGCCGAGGTCTTCGGCCTGGACGAAAAGACCGCGATCCGCTACGCGAACTCTGCCCGCGATCTCCTGGAACGGCCCTTGGAGACCAGCCCTGATGGGGCTACTTGAAAATCCCCACCCTGTACTCAGGCACGGGACAGACCTGCTCCTCTCGACTCCCCAGCTTCTGCTCGCGGGCAGGCCGCGTTGCGACTCGCTGGTCTGAGCCGCATCCGACCGGCGGGGTGGTGATTGCCTTGCCCGGCCGCGCTGAACGCAGCCACCATCGTCTGCCGCCTCGCCAGGACAGCAGCACAAGGTCTGAGACTTCGTCCTGACCGACGTGCTCTCGACAGGTCCAACGGCTTTGCAACGATGGTTAGTTCCCGGCAGGGATGTGACGTTTCGCCCAGCCCGTTGACCTGTCGCAGCACGTTGTGACGGCCCCATACTCCAGGACCTGACGAACCGACGAGCGAAGGAGCACGGTGAGCGCAGCGGCGGCAGCAGGGACCTGGAAGCTCGGGGACCTGGAGGTGAATCGCATCGGCTACGGCGCGATGCGGCTGACGGGCAACGGCATGATGGGGAACTCCGACGGCACGCCGATCGACCGTGATGCCGCCGTCGGCCTGCTGCACAGCGCGTTCGAGCAGGGTGTCAACCACATCGACACGGCCGCCTTCTACTTCTCGCCACTGCGGTCCGCGAACGAGCTCATCAACCGCGCCCTCTCATCCTGGTACCGCGACGTGGTCGTGGTGACCAAGGTCGGCCCGGCGCGCGATCCCTCCGGCGAGTGGCTCACCATGGCCCGCCCCGACCAGCTGCGCGGCCAGGTCGAGGAGAACCTGCGCCAGCTCGGCCGTGACCACCTGGACGTGGTGAACCTGCGCTGCAACGGCCCCCGTACAGCCTCGATCACCGAGCACTTCGGCGCCCTCGCCGAGCTGCGCCAGGCGGGCCTGATCCGGCACCTCGGGCTCTCGGCTGTCCGCCCACAACATGTGGCCGAAGCCCTGACGATCGCGCCCGTGGTCTGCGTGCAGAACTCCTACGGACTGGACTGGCGCCGCGCCGACGAGAGCGGGCTGGTGGACCTGTGCCAGGAGCAGGGCATCGCCTTCGTCCCGTTCTTCGCCGTCTCCGGCCTGCGGCGCGAGGCAGCCGCAGTCCAGGAGCACGACGCACGCGTCCACTCCGTCGCCCACGCCCACAATGCGACGCCGGCCCAGGTACGGCTCGCCTGGACCCTCCACCGCGGTCCACACGTGCTGGCCATTCCCGGCACCACAAACCCGGCACACCTCACAGAGAACATCGCGGCCGGAAACCTGCAACTGACCGAGGAGGAGTTGGCTCTCCTCGACAAGCCGGACGAGGGCACCGCCTGAGCCCCCCTGCCCGCGATACTCGGTCAATTCTTCAGTGCGTTGAGCACCGGACCAAGTGGGGAAATGACGCAGCCCTGGTCATCGGTCCTCATCAGCCCCGCGACTTCACTACGAACCCACGGGTGAACCCCCTGACATCGGCACAACGGACCCGCGGGTTCCCTCTGAAACTCCTTCAGTTTTCACGAACTCGAGGGGGTCCCGGGGGATCGTACTGGTAGGAGTCTGTGATCGGGTGATCTGAGTCTGCTTGGCCAGGCTTCGCAGCGTCACTTGCTGTCACCGGCGAGGCTGAAGGCGCGCCCTTAAGGCTCATCGGCCGCGAGATGCCACACGTCGTGGGCCAGGTCGAGCGTCGCTGTATAGCCGGTCCGCTCCGGTAGCTGCTGGCCAAGGCGCCACCGCTGAGACAGAGCCGACAACTTGACTGTCGCCGTGGTCCCGGACGCGTTCCCGACGACTCCGATCCAATGGGGGCTCTCAGCAATTAGCTGCTCTGGCAGCGCACCGTCCGGTTCCGGGACGCTCACTGATGAGGCTCCACTGGCACCGAGCAGAGCGGACCCGGCCAGCAAGGCCAGCAGTCGGCCGAGGATTGACGAGGGCATGGCCGGATCCGTCGATTCCACCGCTAGGTAGCAGTCGTCGTGTCCGGAGAACCAGAAGCGCGAGCCATCGAGGCGAGGGAGGACTGGCTCGTCGCCGACGGCCGTGCCGATAACTAGAGCGAGCTCATCGAGTTGCCCAGGGGTCGCGCCCGCCGGCACGTCGACCAGCGACAGCTCGTAGGGCGACCAGTCGTTGCTCAGGAATCGGGGCAGGCTGTTCCGGTGCAGCACCAGGAACTCCTCGCCGAGCTCGATGGAGCCAGAGGCCCATGACCCGACCGGGTGGACAGTGCAGTCAACCCCTTGCTCTGCTGAGATCAGGGACGGCCGCCATTGCTGGTAGTCCTCGTGCAGAAAACTGTTCGTCGCCAGGTTCACGACGACGACCGTGTCGTTCGCCGTGCGGGTGAGCACATCGATCAGCTCTCCGACCCGGGCGGCCGCCGCGCTGATCATCCACGAGCCTTCAGCCTCACGGACGCTGAAGCTCAACGGGAACGGCAGACGCCCCAACCCGACACAGTTGACGCTGAACGCCCCGTGGCGCTCCACCTTGATCACTGCCGCATCCCCCGTATGAAATCGCCCGCACTGTGACTTGCGCAGACCATCATCCCTCTGCGTTGACCTATCCGGGGCCCAGTACGGGAGGAGTCTGTGATGGAGCGATCGATGCTCCCGGATCTGGGGGCCCGTGGGGTCAACGTGTGTGGTCACCAGGGCGTACTTCTTCCAGGTTCCTGCCGCTTGAGCGGCAACGGCCTCGGTGTGGACGGCGTGGTAGCCGAGCATCCCAGCGACAACCGAGGGCGGGGCTTGAAGGACGAGCTGTTGCAGGGTCGCGGTTCCGCCGTGGAGAGTGGGGATGCCCGCGACGGCGAGCTGTCTGCCGAGACTCGCGGGGTCCATCGGCTGCCCGGCTCGGCGCCCGGGGAAGAGCCAGTCACCGGCCGGAGCGGTGCCGTTCGGCCGGTTCGGCCGAGCGGTGTGGATGTAGTTGAGGAGTATGCAGGCGAAGGGCTCGGGGACTGGGGTGGGTGGATCGCCGAGCCGGAGTGCGACCTGATCAGCTTCGTGCTGGACGTCGTGGATGGTGAGCCGGACCAGACGCCGGATGGGTTGGGCATAGAACAGGATCAGTGCGGCGGCGACCCGCTCCATGGGCGGGAGCTCGTCGCTGATCATGACCTTGCGGATCAGGGCGATGCGCCGGTGCTGACTGATCGGGGCCGGGTTCTCGGTGCGGACCGTGGGCACTTTCAGGCGAGACATCGCATGGTGCTCCATGGACCAGCGCAGGGACAGGGCGCGGGTGGTGTGCCCGTCGGCCAGCAGGTCGGCCTCCCGAAGGGTGTGGATCCAGAAGGAGAGGACGTCTTCGAGGGAAAGGTGCGTGCCCTCATGGCGCGGTTCGACGCGGTCGGACCGGCCGTCTCCGATGCCTGGACGTGTCCCTGCCGGCCCCGCCGTGCCGCCGCGTCGCGCTTCCCGGCATCGGTCTGTGACGGTGCCCATGTGATTGCTTCAGGGCTTGAGAGGCAAGCGCAAGATTGATATATGCGCGGATTTCGAATCCGATCCAAGTTTTCCCTGGATGCTCGGTCCTCGGACGGTTCCGCTCGCAGCCGGCGAAAGGGCCCGCCTTCGGTGCTGAGCGTCCGTAGCGTCGTCGGCCAGATGTTCGTGCTGCAGGTGGTGGTCGTGGTGCTGCTTGCCATCGCGGCTATTGTCATGCTCGCGCTGGCAGCTCAGCGTGAGAGCACCCGCGAGGCCGGCAATCGTTCACTCGCTGTCGCGCAGGGCTTTGCCAGCTCTCCAGGAATCGTGGAGGCCCTGAAGTCACCCGATCCCACCGCGGTGCTGCAGCCGCGGGTCGAGGAGGCCGGGAAGGGCTCAGGCGTTGACTTCCTGGGCGTCTTGAACCGGGACGGAATCTACTACGCCCTTTCCGCGCCCGGCCCCGGCGCACACACCACCACCAACATGGCTCCCCTGTTGGCGGGGCGAACCGTAAGCGAGGAGGCTGTGGGCTCTCTCGGCCCGCAGGTTCGGGTCTTCATCCCTGTCAAGGGGCCGGACGGCTCGGTGGCCGGCGTGGTCGGCGCCGGGATCACGCTCAAGCATGTCGGCGACAGGGTCAAACAGCAGCTGCCGGCCGTGCTGGGCGCTACCGCCGGCGCGGTGGCCGTCACCACGGGCGGAGCGGCAGTGCTCAGTCGACGGCTGCTGCGCCAGACCCGCGGACTTGGCCCGGCCGAGATCACCCGGATGTACGAGCACCACGACGCGGTGCTGCACTCGGTACGGGAGGGCGTGCTCATCATCGGGGGCGACGGGCGGCTGCTGCTGGCCAACGACGAGGCGCGGCGGCTGCTGGACCTGCCCGCGGACGTGGAGCGGCGCCATGTCACGAACCTGGGCTTGGAGCCGCGGATGGCCGAATTGTTGATCTCCGAGCGCGAGGCGACCGATGAGGTGCATCTGGCGGGCGACCGTCTGCTGGCGGTGAACGTGAGGCCGACCGCCCCCTACGGGGGGCCTGCCGGGAGCGCGGTGACGCTGCGGGACACCACCGAGCTACGGGCGCTGGCGGGCAGGGCGGAGGCGGCCCGGGAGCGTTTGAAGCTGCTGTACGACGCGGGGGTGCAGATCGGCACCACACTGGATGTGATGCGCACGGCCCAGGAGCTCGCCGAGGTGGCGGTCCCGCGCTTCGCCGACGTCGTCACCGTCGAGCTGCTGGAGCCGGTCCTGCGGGGCGACGAGCCCGCCGAGGGGAGCACCGAGATGCGCCGCGCGGCCGCCAGCGGCGTCGGGCAGGACTCGCCGCTCTACCCGGTGGGTGAACTCATCAGATTCGAGCCCACCACGCCGATGGCGTCGGTCGTGGCGAGCGGCCGGGCGGTCCTCGAGGCCGACCTGCGCACGGCGGACGGCTGGCAGGCCCAGGATCCCGAGCGGGCCCGGCAGGTCCTGGACTACGGCATCTGCTCGCTGATCAGCGTGCCGCTGCGGGCCCGCGGCGTGGTGCTGGGGCTGGCCGACTTCTGGCGCGCCGAGGCCTGCGAGGCCTTCGGGGAGGAGGATCTGTCCTTCGCCGAGGAGCTGGCCGCCCGGGCGGCGGTGGCCATCGACAACGCCCGTCGCTACACCCGCGAGCGCACCATGGCCGTCGCCCTGCAGCGCAGCCTGCTGCCGCGGGGGCTGCCGGAACAGAGCGCCCTGGAGGTCTCCCACCGATATCTGCCCGCGCAGGCGGGGGTGGGCGGGGACTGGTTCGACGTCATCCCGCTGCCCGGCAGCCGGGTGGCCCTGGTCGTCGGCGACGTCGTCGGCCACGGGGTGCACGCAGCGGCCACCATGGGCCGGCTGCGCACCGCCGTGCACAACTTCTCCGCCCTGGACATGGCCCCTGACGAGCTACTGGCCCACCTGGATGAGCTGGTCGCCCGGATCGACGCCGACGAGGCCGCCGACGAAGAGGACGGGCATGCGATCACCGGCGCCACCTGCCTGTACGCGATCTACGACCCGGTCTCCGGGGTGTGCACCATCGCACGCGCCGGCCACCTCGGCCCCGCCCTGGTCCACCCCGACGGAACTGTCACCTTCCCCGACATCCCCGTCTCACCACCCCTGGGCCTGGGTGGCAGTCTCCCGTTCGAAACCGCCGCACTGCAGCTGCCTGAGGGCAGCCGGCTGGCCCTGTACACCGACGGGCTGATCGAGGACCGCCACCGCGACCTCGACACCGGCCTGGACCTCCTGCGAGACGCCCTGTCCCACCCCGACCGCACCCCGGAACAGACCTGCCAGGCGGTTTTCGACGCCCTGCTGCCCGAGCGCCCCCGCGACGACGTCGCCCTGCTCATCGCCCGCACCCGGCTGCTGGACCCCGGCCAGGTCGCCGACTGGGACGTACCCTCCGATCCGGCGGCCGTCCCCCGCGTCCGCGCTGACGTCACCGTTCGGTTGGAGACCTGGGGCCTGGACGAGGTGGCCTTCCCTGCCGAGCTGATCGTCAGCGAGCTGGTCACCAACGCCATCCGGTACGGCGCCCAGCCCATCCGGCTGCGCCTGCTGTACGACTGCGACAGTCTGATCTGCGAGGTCGCCGACGGCTCCAGCACCTCGCCGCATCTGCGCCGGGCGGCGGCCACCGACGAGGGCGGCCGGGGGCTGTTCCTGATCGCCCAGTTCGCTCAGAGCTGGGGCACCCGGTACACCGCCCGTGGCAAGATCATCTGGGCGGAGCAGTCCTTGCACCACGCAGCCGCAGAACCCGGCACCGACCTGGCCGACGTCCTCCTCGGCCAATGGGACGAATGACGGACCCGCCGAGCGGGCCCAGGAGGCGACGGCGCGCGCTCCGCGAACACGGCCTTGCACTGCTCACGCTCGGGATGATCGCTGTCGCTGCCGAACCACCGCACTGCCACCTCGTCGGCGGCATCGACTGGCTTGGAAAACTCAGCGACCGTGACCAGAAGATCCAGCAGTTCGGACCGCACAGGAACCTGCGGGTTGCTGGCCAGGCGAAGCAGGAACGGCAGCACTGCCGGCATGGCTGCGTTCATCTCGGTGATGCCGTTGAGAATGGAGTTGGTGAGCACTCGTTCGGCCTCGGACGCGGCGGCCTGATCGAGAAGGGCACGCAGCAGCACCGGGATCTCGGCGGGACATCCGGGGAACTCGGACCAGCGGACATCCTCACACCCGTGGAGGGCAGGATGCCCACGGCCGGCAGCAGCTGCCTGCGGGTACTCGTGGAGAAACCGAGCGACCGCCACCTCCTTGGTGGCCAGGTCCATCCCTGCACACCTGTCTGTCCCCCGTCCTGCCGCCATGGGCCCCGAGCTCCGCGTCAACCGCACTCTGGCGCGACTGGGGACGCGCACGCAAGCGGACGGCGATGCCGCCCGCTTCGAAGCCGAGCGCGGCGCCGAGCAGCCGGCCCAGGAGCAGCAGCTGTGGGAACGGCTGACCGAGCTGGGCCAACCTCCTGGCGCGGACAAACGAAGGGCAGCGGAGTCCACTCCGATCCACGGTTCCCTCCGGTCGAGGTCCGATGGGCTGGGCGTACGCACCCTGCCGGCACCGAGTCGGCCACGTTCCCGCGCTACTACCTGGCGGAGAACCGCGTGTACGTCGGCAGCGACAGACTTCTCGCCGAGGGTCCGTACCAGTTCAGCAAGGGCATCATCACGGCCCCGCGCCGGGTGGAGTTCTTCAAGTTCCAGAACGGCATGCTGGTGGTACGTCGACCGGTCGTACGACGACAACAACGTCAGCGCCCCCCGGGCGGCGGCCAGGCAATGGTGATCGACGCCCGTCCGGCGCCGTTCGCCTACGACGACGGCACCCGCCCGAGCAACCGGCGCCAGCCGTTCGACGCGACGTTCGGCCTGGAGGCCACCGACGTGACCTGCCTGCACAAGGAGGTCCTGCCCGGGAAGGGCGCCCAGCAGGCCGTCGTGACCAAGGAGGCGTGCGCCCCGTCGAACCCGGGCATCGCCGTGTTCGACGACAGCAACCCCAACGCGTACTACAGCGCCGCGAACCCGCAGGGCAGCGTCAGGGGCGCGGGCCACGGCGTGAAGGTGACCGTGACCGGCGACGCCGGTGACGACCTGACGATCAGCGCGGTCAACCCGTCGGCCCACTGACGGCTCCGGCACCACACCGGCAATGACGGCCGGGACGCCCCCGAGGGTGTCCCGGCCGTTGTGCGTTCGGCACCGGTGAGCCGGGTGGGGCGGAGGCCGAAGGTTCGCTTGCCCTTCGCGTTGGGCAACCAGCCCAGCAACACGGCCAGTTCGACTGGCTCGACCGGCGGGTGACTGCTCATGCCGGTGTCGCCCGACCGGCCCACCCGTGGCTGCCGGAAGTGAGCGCGGCGAGCAGGCGGCCCGCGCGGCCGGGCAGCAGCAGGAGGCAGACCGCCGCGACGAGCGCGGTTAGGAGGGCGGGATCGGGCGCTGGAGCACGGCGAGCACGGTCACCGCGGCGATGGCGGCGATGACGACGGCGGCCTCACCGGCACCGAGGCGTCAGGATGCGGCCGGGGTCTGGGCAGCCGACTCGGCGCCTACGGGACATGTGTCTACTGCTGATGCGGCTGTCATGGGCCGATACACCCTTGTCCCTTGTCACTGTCGCGGGAACGGCACTATCTGATCCTTTTCTGGGGCGGGTGGGTTCACGGCGGTCTCCTGTCGGTGGGCGCGTGGCCGGGGAGGACTGGGTGGGGGAGCGGGAGCTTCAGGGGACTGGTGGCGGGGCTGTCGGTATCCCGGCCGGTGCTGGTGGGGCGGTTGCTCGAGCTGGATGCGGCCGGTGGTTTGACGACGGCGCATGTGCTGGCGGGGGTGCATCCGCGGACAGGGAAGTTCCCCCGTGATCGTGGACAGTGGGTGGTTATGCTGCGGGGGAGAGGTCTTGGGTTTCTGGCGCATCCGGACCTCTGCCTGGTGTCCGGGCATGAGCGGCTGGAGTGTTTGGCGCTGCGGGAACATGATGTGACGCGCCTGGTCGCGATGGGCCTGTCCAACGAGGAGATCTCCGATCGTCTTGTTTGTCAGACCGCTGACCGCGAAGACCCACGTCAATCGGGCCATGACCAAGCTGGCGGCTCGTGACCGTGTCCAGCTCGCCGTCATCGCCTGTCAGTGCGGGCTGGTCGGTCCGGCAGCCGAACCGGGCCGCCCGCATCTGCCCGCGTAGTCGCCGGCACGGTGTTGTGTGTTGTGCCCCGGCCGTAGGCCGGCGCGGCGGATACCGCGGCCGTGGTAGCCGGGAATCGCTGCGCGGGGACGACGCGCCTGGGGCTGTTTTTGGGGGATGGTTGGGGCTATGAACGGAGGTTTCGCCATGATCGAAGCGCACTGCCTGACCACGAAGGACGGCGAGGAGACAGCCGTCGGGGACTGCGGCACGATCTGTGAGCTGCTGGCCGGACATGCCCTCAAAACTCTCGCGCCCGATGAGGCGCGCGTGGTGGGGGCTCACATGACGACCTGCGACGCATGCCGGGACGAGCACGACTGCCTGGCGGCCGTGGCGGCACACCTGAACCTTCTCCGTGACGCTCTGGCCCGTGGCAAAGGCCGCAGCCGGCGGATGTACGCGGTCACCCGGGCCGACTGCGGCCATGCCTCGCCCCGTCGCCGCAGGCCCCACCGAGCGGCCTTGACCAGGCAGATCACATTGTCCCAATGGGTCAGCAGGACCACGACGTCCTTCAGGTGAGCGCATCTGCCCACCACGCAAAGGCCTGGCCGGTCAGCGTCTCTGGCGGGCGGAGTTGCCCGGGGCGGCGGCCGGCGGCCACGTGCATGCCCCAGTGCGAAACCGGGTGAACCCGAACAAGGTGATCACGCACCGACCTGAGGCGATATCCGGACGCCGGGCCCAAAGAGCGGAGTTGATCTGCTCTTCGAATGCACTCTGCGACCGTGTTGTTACGTCCCAGGAGGCACACTGATCCTACGGGGGGCTCCCTGGAGAAGGTCAGACTCTCCTGCGTCAAGAGGCTTCTGAGGTTCGCGCCCGGGCCGCAGGGCATGGCCGCCCGGCTCCCTGTCAAGCCCGCCTGCGAAGACACCGTCGCCCTCACGACCCCCTGGCTCAAGACCGCCTTATACGTCGCCGGCTCCACCGCCGCCTGCTCCAAGGGCACTTACCTTGGCGCCCAATTCCGACGCCTGGCCCCACACCGCGGAGTCAAACGAGCCACCGTCGCCGTGGGCCACTCCATCCTCGTCGCAGCCTGGCACATCCTGCACGACCTCGTCCCCTACCGCGACCTCGGACCGGACCACTTCACCAACCGCCTCGGAATAGACCGGCAGAAGCGACGCCTCCTCGCGCAGCTCGCCGCTCTCGGCTTCGACGTCGACCTCGCACCACGAGATGAAGCAACCGCGTGACCCCGCCCAACGCGCGCAAGCTCACCATTTTCAAGAGAGCACCGCGCACAGCCAGCCGTCAGCCGCTTACCAGCATCACCAGCAGAGTCCTGGTACTGAGGTTAGGGCGTCTCTTTCGGGTCATGGTGGGCTCGCGGTTCTGGACACGATACGGACCAGCGGTTTATGACCTGGGCCACGTGAATATGCCGTCCGAACCGCTGCTCCCTCACCATTGGCGCATGGCGGCCATAAGGGCGATACTGAGAAGGCGTTGACGGCAGAGTGATGTGACGCTCGCGATCCTGACGTGTCCGCTGGTAGGGACTATTGTTACGTCAATTCTGTGATGGTGAAGCTGCGAGGTGTTGCAGCTCGGTTCGTAGTGCTAGCGGTGCCACCCAAGCGGTTCTTGAGAGTCTGGAGTAGTTATGCCAGTTCGAGTAATAGTGGACGACACAGTAGCGGCGAATTCGTCAACCGACTGGTTCATCCATGGATTCACGAATAAAGAAGCCGTGACCTTCAGTATCGTGGTTTTCCCGGGCGCGGGCGAGGGTGTCCCGAATCCGGTGGGGCACGCCACCCTCACGCAGGGGGAGTCGTTCCAGCACGTTGACGGCACGAAAGCCTACAAGATCTACATCCGGAACAATGCCCCTTTCAACTCCTGCAACTTTCGTGTTCTCGCGCTAGTCGAGTCATTGCCCTGAGGATGAGAAGGTCTGTACTCGTGACAACCGAAGAGTGACCCCGACTCAACTGAAGGGTGTGAAAGGAAATGGCGAAGGTGAAGGCATTTATCGTTCACGACACAGCCAGCGGTCGTATCATATCGATAGGTCGACCGGTAGGAGGCGTGAAGGCGGTTCCAATCGCCGGAGACGGAAAGTCGGTCCTCGAAACCGAAGTCGAAGAGAGTGATATCGACGATATGGTCGGCGGCAAGTACAGAGTGGATACCGAACGGAATTCGATCGTCGATATCTGAACCCGGATTGGCACGGCGCGATGGGCCGGCTGTTTGCCGGGGTGCGGGCCCCGTCGACGGCGGGGTACGTGGCGTTCGTGGACATCGACCCCACTCACCGGCGGGTCTACGGCTACGCCAAGCAGGGCGCCGTCTGAAGGGTCGGCGCCCCCAGCACCCGATCCTGACGACCGCGGCCACCCCGACCTCCTGGCCGGTGATCGCTGGTCCGGCAGCGGCGGGGCAAGGCCGCCGACGCCCGCGGCGCGGCCCGTTTCACCGCCGAGGCCCTGGCCGCAGCGAAACAGGCAGGGGCCACCGGCACCGTGGTACTGCGGGCCGACAGCCAGTGCTACCACGCCGACGTATCCCGTGCGGTCTACAGCGCCTGCTCGAAGGCAGGGCGGACCCTGATGCGGGTGCTGATCTTCTCGCTGAAGACCTTGTCCCAGAGGATGCCGTGCTTGGCGAGTGCGTCCAGCTGCGAGTCGATTTTGCCCAAGAGCGGAGCAGCGGGCGTAGCCGATGCGGATGTCCGCGCTCGGCAGGTGCGGATCGACCGCGGCGGGCACCAGGGCGCCGGGCCGCCACGGCTTCCCTGGCCCGCGGTCGACCGGCGTCTGCACCCGCAGTTCCTTCGCGAGCTTGCGCACCTTGGTGAAGCGGCCGGTGTGATAGGCGGAGGCGACCGCCCCACTACGCGAGCGGCACGGCGAGCCGGGAGCCGCCTTGCACTTCGGGCACGGATGGCGTTCGACGAGATCGGCTTCCGACCCGGCGGACGGGGACGGCTCTTGAGAGTCCGTCCCCGGATTTTCGCACACAACGTAAGTCGCAGATCCCCACTCCTGTCACTTTTGAGTGAGAACGGCTTCTGCGACCCGATCTGGTTCTTCGCGGTCTTCGAGCGCTGCTATTTGATCTTACTCGGGCAAAGGAACGTTTGTGAGAGTAGCGCTGCGTTGAGACCATGGCCTTTGCGCTCCACTCGTCGAACTTCCGTCGTGGCTGCGGGATTCCGACCGATCCGACCGCGAGGTGGACTGTCAGTGCACCTGCCTGACCTCGGTTGCGATCAGTCGTGGGAAGCGGCCTGAAAGGTGAAGCCGGCCGCGCCGAGTGCCGGCATCCGATGCACGCGAAGACTTCCTACAGCGGCCTTCGGTTCTTCGCTCACGCCCCGCACGCCCCGACTGCGAGACTCGCTCGGCAGAGCGAGTCGGAGGCGCACCACCTGCTCAAGCTGGCCAGCGCCGCACGGGACGCGGGCGCCCACGCTGAGCGGGAAGTCCGTGCGCCGGATGGCTCGTGGCGCACAGGAGGAGGATTTGGTCGGTGCGGGTCCGTTTGTCGAGCTTGGCCCAACCTTCGCGTGGCGCGACGACCATCGGGAGATGACGGCGCGCTCGACGGCGTTCGGGCCTTGCCGACAAGGGAAAGAACTTCTGGTTCCGCGGCTGCATCCGTAGGCCGATGAGACATCCGCCTGGGCCAACGACGCTAACCCGTACGCGGCGCGTCACCGCTTCGCGAGAAGCTTGTCAGTTCCAGCGGACGGCAAAAAGCAGAGGCAAAAGAGATCTCTCTCCTTGCCACTCTTAACGTATAACGCACTGGGGGGATTGCGGCAAGACCCGGGTGGTGGCGCAAAATCGTCGGCCGAGGCCACAACCTGCGGAATTGGGGGCACGACGTGCGTGTGTTGTCGACGTATGGGGGACGAGGTGACGTTGAACCAGTGGTGGGACTGACAGTGCGGTCGCGAGTGCTCGGGGCGGTGGTGCGGGGGTGCGCACCGCCCGACTGGGCGGAGCGATCGGCCGACTCGTCAGAGGGAGGGCAGCCAGAGACGAGGACGTGCCTGACAAGAGGTTCGACAGAGCTGGAGGCGCCGGTGATTCGATCGGCCAGTGCAGTACAACCGGACACGACTGCATCGGAGGTATCGCGATGATCGAGCAGTACGTGTTGGATCTTCAAGACGTTGACGAGATTCCGGTCGCGGTCGTTGGCGGCAAGGGCGCACACCTGGGCGGGCTGTCGCGGATCGAAGGCATCCGCGTGCCGGGTGGCTTTTGCGTGACGACGGACGCCTTCCGGCGGATCATGGCGGAAGCGCCGTCGATCGACGATCGGCTCGATCAGCTGTCGCGCTTGAACCCGGACGACCGGGAGGCGATCCGCACGCTCAGCGCGCAGATTCGTCGGACCATCGAAGGGATTGCCATCCCGGGCGATCTCGCGGCGGCGATAACCCGCGCGCTCGACCAGCTCGGTGAGCAGGCCGCCTACGCCGTCCGATCCAGCGCGACGGCAGAGGACCTGCCGACGGCCTCCTTTGCCGGCCAGCAGGACACGTATTTGAACGTCGTGGGGCCAGCGACGATCCTCCAGCACGTCAGCCGGTGCTGGGCCTCGCTGTTCACCGAGCGGGCCGTGACCTACCGCCAGCGGAACGGCATCGACCACCGTACGGTCCACATGGCCGTGGTCGTGCAGCAGATGGTCTTCCCGCATGCGGCCGGCATCATGTTCACGGCCGATCCCGTCACGGGCAACCGGAAGGTCGCCACCGTGGACGCCGGCTTCGGCCTCGGCGAGGCCCTGGTCTCCGGCCTGGTGAACCCGGACGTCTTCAAGGTGCGACACGGCGAGGTCGTCGCCAAGGCGATCGCCGCCAAACAGCGTGCCGTTCACGCCCTGCCGGCTGGCGGTACGCAGGAAGTGGCGATCGACTTGCAGCGGCAGGAGCAGCCGGCGCTGACGGATGCGCAGGTCCTACGGCTCGTGCAGCTCGGGCGGCGGATTGAAACGCACTTCGGCCGCCCGCAGGACATCGAATGGTGCCTGGTCGATGATGGCTTCCAGATCGTTCAGAGCCGGCCGATCACGACGCTGTTCCCCATCCCCGAGACCGGCGACCAGGAGAATCACGTCTACGTCTCCGTTGGCCATGGGCAGATGATGACCGACCCCATGAAGCCTCTGGGGCTCTCCATGTGGCAGCTGACGGCCATGGTGCCGATGCACGAGGCCGGCGGGAGGCTGTTCGTCGACGTCACCCGGCGCCTGGCCTCGCCCGCGAGCCGCGCTGGCCTCCTGGACGTCATGGGGAGAGGCGATCCGCTGATCAGGGATGCTCTGGAGACCGTCCTCGACCGCGACGATTTCGTCTCGTCGCTCCCGGACGCGGGTCCCAGCGGGCCGCCGGCCAGCGGTGCGTCCGCCCCGATCGAGACCGATCCGGCCATCGTCACCGAGCTGATCGAGCGCAGCCAGGTGTCCATCGCCGCCCTGGAGCGCGACATCCGGACGAAGACCGGACCGGCGCTGTTCGACTTCCTGCTGGGGGCCTTCGAGGAGCATAAGCGAGTCCTCAGTGATCCGCTGAACCTTCAGGCGATCATGGCGGGGATGGAGGCCACGTGGTGGCTCAACGACAAGCTGCAGGAGTGGCTGGGCGAGAAGAACGCGGCTGACACGCTCACGCTGTCTGCCCCCGACAACGTCACGTCGGAGATGGGACTGGCGCTGCTCGACGTCGCGGACGTGATCCGCCCACAGTCGGAGGTGGTGGCGTTCCTGCGGGGCGTCGAGGACGAGGGCTTCCTGGACGAGCTGGCGAAGCTCGCGGGCGGGACCGAAGCGCGCGCCGCCATAGAGGCCTACCTCGACCGGTTCGGCATGCGCTGCGTCGGCGAGATCGACATCACGAGGCCGCGTTGGCGCGAGTGCCCCACCACGCTCGTGCCCGTGATCCTCGACAACGTCAGGAACTTCGAGCCGGGCGCCGCCGAGCGGCGCTTCGAGCAAGGGCGGCAGAAGGCGCAGAAGAAGGAACAGGACGTGCTGTCACGCTTGCGGGCCCTGCCGGACGGGGACCAGAAAGCCGACGAGGCCAAGCGGATGATCGACCGGGTCCGAACCTTCATCGGGTACCGGGAGTACCCGAAGTACGGCATCGTCAGCCGCTACTTCGTCTACAAGCAGGCCCTGCTGGAGGAGGCCGAGCGCCTCGTGCAGGCCAACGTGCTTCCTGAGAAGGAGGACATCTTCTACCTCACGTTCCAGGAACTCCACGACGTCGTGCGCTCGAACCAGGTGGATGACCAGCTCATCCTTCAGCGCAAGGACGCGTTCCGGTCGTACCACGCGCTCACACCGCCCCGGGTGCTCACATCGGATGGTGAGGCCGTCACCGGGGCGTACCGGCGCGACGACGTGCCGGCCGGTGCCCTGATCGGCCTCGCGGTTTCCGCCGGGACCATAGAGGGAAGGGCCCGCGTCATCCTTGACATGGCGGAGGGCGATCTCGAAGCGGGCGACATCCTGGTCACGACCTACACGGACCCCAGCTGGTCGCCGCTGTTCGTCGGAATCGCGGGCCTGGTGACGGAGGTGGGCGGCTTGATGACCCATGGCGCAGTGATCGCCCGGGAGTACGGCTTGCCGGCTGTCGTGGGCGTGGAGCAGGCCACCCGGCTGATCCGGGACGGGCAACGGATCCGTGTGCATGGAACCGACGGGTACGTCGAGATCCTGCCGTGAGCTTTTTCCAACCTCACGCTGCCGCATGGTGAAGGACGAGGATGGCCTTCACCAGGTCGGTGATCCGGTTCGTGCGTATGGGGTGTCGGCGCCGATCCGGTCGATCGGCAGCAGGGTGCCGTCGAGGATGACGAGCGCCTTGGTCCGTGCGATCCGCTGACGGCATCCCGGTCCTGGCCTGGCACTTCGACACCGGCGTGCTGGAGGCCGAAGCCGTGGTCGACGGCTGGTACGCACTGCTGACGTCCGTCCCCGCCGACCAGGCGGACGCCGGGCAGGCCCTGATCCACTACAAGGGCCAAAGCGCGGTCGAGCGCAGATACCACGACTTCAAGGGCCCGCTCGCGGTCGCGCCGGATTTCGTGTAGAAGAACAGGCGCATCGCCGCCCTGATCCAGGTCATCTGCCTGGCCCTGCTGGTCTTCTGCCTGATCGAGCGGCAGGTCAGACGGGCGCTCGGCCCCGAGCAGACCATAAGCGGCCTCTACCCCGACAACCGCCGCGTCCGCCCCACCGGCCGCATGATCTTCTACCACCTCGGCGAACTCACCCTGCGGATCGGCACCGTCACCGACCCGCCCACCGTCCAGGTCACCCGCGGCATCCAACTCCACCTCCTCGACCTACTCGACACCGACATCGGACAACCCGCTGGTCACAGACCTGAAACGGTGACCTGCGAAGTACGGCGCTAGAGGCCGCAGGATGGCCCGCGCCCTGGTCCGGCACTCGGTCCCACGCGTGCGTCCTGTGTGTGCTCTGTAGCCGTGGGGGCCGCTGCGTATGTCTCTGCCTGACCACACAAGCCATGCCACCGCTGGCGCCGTCACCGTCACCCGTCTGGCCGCCATCCTGTCGCCGGGGCTGGTGGCACGTACGCACCGGCCACGCCAGGAGCGACCGCCCGCTCATCTGCCACCATCGGCCGGATGCGGCTCCACCTGCTGCTGTTCGGATTGACACTGGGCTACAGGGGCCTCGTACTGAAGATGAGGGGCTTTTGATCGAAAGCTTTCCTGTGGGGGGGATTCCACCATCCGCAATCTCTCCGCCCTTACGGAGGCACCATGACGGTGCAGCAACAGCAAGCTGCCATCCCGACGATTCTGGTGTACGAGGACGACCCCGGATTCCCTCCGCAGGTCAACATGCCCGTACCGCATCCCGTTCCACAGCTCGACACACAACCCTTCCCGACGGCCATCGCGGAAGCCGTGCCCCAGCCGGACGGTGCCGGGCCAGGCACTGAGGCCTTCCGCTACTGGGTGGCGGCCGACGCTCTCAGCAGGGCCAGCCAGACCTGGGGTCCGCTGGTTCCGACCGGAACACAGTGGCATCCGCAGGTGGGACGCGCCCTCACCGCACACCTCAACGCAGGAATCGACCTCAACGCCTTCTACGACCGTAAAGGCCTGTGGTTCTTCCGTCGCACGGTGCGGGGTGTCACCGTCGCCGCGTGCGAAAGCTCCGAAGTCGTCGAGCACGAGACGGGTCACGCGATCCTCGACGCCCTGCGCCCTCAGCTGTTCAACGCGGCGAGCGCGGAGACGGCGGCCCTGCACGAAGCGTTCGGTGACATCAGCGCGCTACTGAGCTCACTTCGACTGGAATCGCTGCGGATCGCGGTACTGGCCGAGACGCAGGGCGACCTCGAACTGTCCTCGCGGGTGTCGAGGATGGCCGAGCAACTGGGCTGGGCGATCCGCCAGGGCCACCCGAACGCGGTCGACCCGGACTGCCTGCGCAACATGGCGAACAGCTTCTTCTACCGCGACCCGGTGGAGCTGCCGCCGACCGGACCCGCGAACACCCTCTCCAGCGAGCCCCACTCGTTTTCCCGAGTGTTCAGCGGCGCGTTCCTGAAGATCGTCGCCGGGATCTTCAGGCAGCAGGACCTGCAGGACCAGGTCGGTCTGGCCCGGGCGGCCGAGATCGCCGGACAGTTGCTGGTGGATGCCGTCGTGGCCGCGCCCCTGGTGTCCGCCTACTACGCACAGGTCGCGGGTCACATGATCGCCGCGGACCAGCGCCGGAACGGCGGCAAGTACGGTCAGTACCTGCGCTCGGCGTTCATCCGTCACGGCATCCTCTCCCTGGAGGCCGCCGCGTCCATCACCGAGCCGGAGATGGCACGCCGAGGCGCCGGAATCGCCGAGGCGACACCCGGCGGTGGTGACGACGAGGGTCTCACGGCCGTCACGATCCACGGGTCGACGTACGGCGTCACTCAGTCCCTCACTCTCTCCGCTCCCGCGGAGGAGCGACGGTTCAGCATCGCGGGCTCCGACCCCGCCGGCGGCTCGCTGCGGCCCGCCGACCCCGAACGGGTCGCCACGTCGTACCTCGAGGACCTCTTCCGTCAAGGCCGCGTCCACGTACCCGAGGAGCACCGCTCCGCTGCGGCGTTTGTCGACGACAGGCCCTCCCGGCTCAAGACGCACGAGATCACGCGGAGCACGACCGGCGAGGGTCTCGCCCTGGTCCGGCGGTGCTTCGACTGAGCAGTCAGCGGAATCAGTGGAAAAAGCGCAGACGGCGGGCGGTGAGCCGCCCGTCGTCCTCGCGCTTGATGACATGCGTCGTACTCGGCGTCGGATCCTCACCCTCGAACACCGCCTCACCCCGCTCCAGCAGGTCGTTGATGAATTTCTCGGTCGCTCGGCGCTCGGCATCATCGCTCTGTTCGCCTTCGCCGGTGCTGCTCCGGCCCTCAATACCGTTTGGTGCTTCTTGAGGGGCGTCCGCGAGCGACTCGGCGGCCGAGACCGGCTGGTCGTCCCGGATCGCGAAGGCCGCCGTGCCATCCACCGGCCCCTGCAGGTTCACCGTGAAACCGGCGTGCTCAAGCGCTTCGGCGCCCTGCGTGGTCACCATGGCGAGCACGAGCTGCTCGGAGACGATCTGCACGACAACGGCCTCGGTCTTGTTCACGGTCGTAGCCAACTCGGCCACGCCCAGGCTCTCCGCCAACTCGATCTGCGTCCGGAACACAGGACGCTCTTCCATCGCGGCGAAAGCGAACACCGGGTGGGCCGCCGTACGCATCCCCGCTTCCCGCGCGAACGCGCGCTCCTGAACGTCCTCGCCCACGAAGACACAGTCGTCGGCCGCCGCTCCCCCCGTGCTCGCGACCGCCTGAGCAAAGATCCTGCGACTGCCCTTCACACCCCAGTGGACAAGAGCCTCGTCCGTGAAACGGCCGGGGAACGCCTTGTGCAGCGCTGCTGCTGCCCGCGCGGCGGCACCCTCGCCCGGCCCAGGGTTGGAGATGATGCCCGTGCGTACCTCGCGGAGGGCGTCGAGCACGGCCATGACACGCGGTCGAGGCTGAAGTGTCAGCGAGCCGTTGGGCTCCACGAAGGCATCCGCCAGGGTCGCCCCGATGTCGAAGAAAATCACAGGCATGTGAAATGCCTCCCCGCAGTGAACGCCTTCCAGTCGCAGCTGCACAGGTGAAAGGGCCCCTCTCGGAAACGGGTGAAATTCAGCCGTTGCCGACAGGCCCCACGATCCGAACAGCCGGACGGCACCCTTCCGCCTTCCGCCCGCGGTCGCCTTCCTGCACCGCAGGAGTTGCTCCGTCCGGTATTCGGGCCGCTGCGTCGGTGTGGCCAGCCCCGGTGAGGCGGGCGTTGGACAGGCCTCGTTCGCGGTCACCCAGTCGGATGCGACCGGGGTGGGCGCCCTCATTACCCCGGGACGATGGTGGGCCTTGACCCGGATCTCTGCTACGGACATCTGCTGAACAAGCGCGCCACGCTGGGAGCCGACATCACCACCACCCCGGAGGACCTCTGATGCGCGCGGCCCACGGTGTAGGAGACCGAGGCGACCAGGTGGCAGTCGCGGCCGCGTTCGCAGCGCCAGCGCTGCTCGGAGGCTACCGCCGAGCTCGTGGTAGGGCACGTTGTCGTGGAGCATGTGCCAGACCGCGGTCATGATCGAGTGCCCGACGGCGACCAGCGCCTTGATCGGACCGCGGCGGGCGGTCAGCCGTTTGTAGCGTGCTTGCAGGAACGAGTTCTTGGTCCGTGCCGCTCCGAACGCGGCCATCCCGAGGGCACCTTTCAAGTAGGGGTTGCCGGGCCGGACCCGGGTGCTGCGGACCCGGCCGGCCGATTCGTGGTGCCCGGGGACACAGTCCGGCCCAGGAGGCCAGGTGCTTGGCGGAGGGGAACCGGGGCATGTCACCTCCGGTCTCGGCCACGATCACCTCCGCCACCGCCCGGTTCACTCCCGGGATCGTGTCCAGCAGGTCCAGTGCCGGGCGAAAGGGGTCACCGCCTCCTCGATTCGGGCCGTCAGCTGGTTGATGGCGCCGGACAGGTGGTCGTACTGGGCGAGGTAGAGGCGGGTCAGGAAGGCGTAATGCTCGCGGAAGCGGCCGGTCAGCGCCTGGCTCAGCTCGGGAATCTTCCCCGACGCAGTCGGGATGAACTCGGAGGGAGGTTCATGGGTCGCCTGGCTTACCTGGACGCGAAAGTGCGAGGGGGACAAGAGCATGCCAGGGAAGCGGTGGCCAGCTGGAGGTGTCCACGCCGTCGTGCCGCGAGACCCGCGCGATATGGCCAAGGCTGGATTGCTTGAAGCCCAATCTCCAGTGGTGAGAGTGCGCACCCGTCGGAACGACACCTGTAACCGATGCCGCGCTGCGTCCGGGCGTGAACCGTGGGACCGGGCAACCTCCGTGGCGCGGAGCGTCACCCAATGAGCGACTCTGTCGGGGATCTTGAGATTCCTTGATCATTGCCCTTGGCGCCACCAGCGGGGCCGGGGTAGTTCGTGTTCGTCGAGGTACTGCTGGAACGCTATCGGTGAGCGGGGGCGGTAGGTGGTGTCTGCCGGTTCCTGGGTGCTGAGGCGCTCGATGTTGACGGCGATCGCGGTCAGGACGTGCTGGACGTGGGTCTTGGACACGCCGTGGTAGCGGCAGCGGCGCATCCGGTGGCCGTTGACGAGTTCGTTCATGGTGCCCTCGATGCCGGAGCGTGAGGCGTAGAGCCGCTGCCACTGTGGGTCTTGCTGGTCGGCGCGGTTGCGGGCTTGGAGCTCGTGCAGGCGGCGGGGGAGGAAGTTCACGGTCCGTGCCGCCCCGGAGGTGCACGAGGGCCTCTCGGGACACGGCCCGCACTGCCGCTTGTCGAACCGGACCACCGTGTAGGGGGCCATCGCCGGAAGCTCGTTCCAGTTGCCACTGACCTGGCCGTTGGGGCAGGTGACCTCGCGGCGGTCGAAGTCGATGATGAAGTTCTCCCGGGCGAAACCGTCGCCGGTCTTGCGCTGCCGGGAGTTGTCGGTCCTGACCGGGCCGACCATGGTGACGCTGTGGGTGCGGGCGGCGGTGTCGTGGAGGACGACGGAGGTGTAGCCGCTGTCTACCAAGTGCTGTGTGGGCAGCAGGCGGCGTCGCTTGAGCCGGGTGTGGATGCCGGGCAGGGCCACGCTGTCGCCGGTGGGGACGGTGGTGGCCACGTCCGTGATGACGTTGACACCGCCTTCGTCGCAGGTCTCGGTGGCATGCGCGAGATAGCCGACCCAGGCCCGGTGTCCGCGGCGCGTGTAGCGGGCTTCGAGGTCGTAGGGCGACTCGAGGCGCAGGCCGGTGGGCGGCAGACCGTCCTTCTCGGCCCGCGGACGCAGCCGGCCCCGGGCATCGACAAGGAAGTGCTGGACCATGATCTGCCGCAACGCCTCCGCCGCGGGTCCCGGTGCCGTGTCCGGGCGGTGGGAGCGGACGCGTTCGAGAAGCTCGGCGGCGTCGGCGCCCGCCTGCTTGAGCCGGGCGGCCGGATGACTGGGCTGGCTGACCAGGCGGACCTGTCGCCCGTAGCGCAGTGCCCACTCCTCGGTCACCAGGTCGTCGAGGACCTCCGGGGCGGTGCGGGCGCACTCCTCCAGCGCGGCGCGGACCGTCTCCAACACCAGCTCCAGCCTGGTCAGTTCGCGCACGGCTGCCCGAAGGTAGGTGGAGTCGGTACGCTGCCGTCCCCGCTCCTTGACCAGCCCCGCGTCCTTCAGCCGGGCCAGTGCCAGATCGAGGAGAGCATCAGCACGGTCGTCCTGGGCCAGTCGGTCGCGGAAGTCGGACAACACGCTGTGATGGAAGCCGGGATCGTCCAGCTCGAGCGCGAGAGCGTACTTGAAGTCGATGCGGCAGCGGACCGCTTCCGCGGCCTGCCGGTCGGAGAGGTTCAGCAGGAACTGCAGCACGCTCACCGTGGCGAGCTGGGCCGGTGACAGGCCAGGCCGCCCATCCCGTGGATACCAAGCGTCAAAGTCCTCGTCGCGCCACAGAGCGTCCAGCCGGTCACGTACCCACATCGCGGTCGTACCACGGGGGTTGCTCGCCCGTGCCACCCGCGCGGTCGCGGGCGAGACTTGCTCACCAGAGCGGGGACGGAGAGACACCGGCTCACCTCATGTACGGCAGTCGACCTTCGAAACCAAGCCGAGCCTGCCCCACGGCTATGCCCTTCCGCCTGGGAATCTCAAGATCCCCGACAGAGTCGCTCAATGAGGGTGGTCAAGGAGATGAGTGGGCGGCCTACGTCGTGCTCGATACGTACAACGAAGACGTACCACGGGACCGCCTACGGCGCGCGAGCCCTATGGCGACGGAGGTGCCGTAGTAGGAGTAAGGACCTGCCGGGGAGGCCGGGAAAGCCGGACCGCAGGGCAAAGGGCACCAGGTGATTGAGATGTCCAGCGAAGGGAGGCATGCGTAATGCAGAGCGCCGAAGCGGTGCTGGACGTCATCCGTAAGAAGGCATTCCCAAACCGGACGTAGTGTCAAGTCTTCCCAGGTCAGGGGCAGGTTGCTCGTCGTTTAGGCATGCTCGGGCCGTCGGTTCAGGCTGGGGTATGGAGGTGGCGGATGCCGTCGGTGATCGCGGTGTTGGAGGAGCGTGAACGGCTTGCGCTTGTGCGGGCCGAGGAACTGCGGGCGGAGCTGGAGCGGGTCCAAGTGGCGGTGGCGGCTGCGGAGGAGGCCGCGCGTCGTGTGGTGATCGCTCGTGAGGAGCTCGTTGACGCGTTGGCGGAGACGACCGTTGAGGAGGTGTCGCCTCGGAGGGCGGTGGTGCCGGCCACCCGGAACGCTGGTGGGAAGGCGGACGTGGCGGGGTGGTGCGAGGGCTTGGAGGCAAAGGTTCTGCCCGAGGATTACGCCCGAATCGTGTCCCTGGTCCAGGAGGACGCCGGCCGGGGTGGTGACGGGCTGCGGGCGCGTGGGCTGCGGGAGGGCCTGGGCTGGGAGGCGAGTGATGCCCGTGAGCAGGCGGCTCGGTGGCGTGCGAAGCGGCTGGTGGAGCGGGGGTGGCTGACCGAGGTGCGGGCGGGGTTGTTCAGGCCGCGGCCGGGGTGGCCGGGCTGAGGCGGCAGGATGTCGGGGCGCCGCCTCGGGCGAGGCGGCGGGTGGCGGTGATGCTCGCTGCCCACCAGGTCAGGGCCTGGGCGCTGTCGGTGCGGGTTTCGTAGTCGCGGGCCAGGCGGCGGGAGCGGATCAGCCAGGCGAAGGTCCGTTCCACACACCAGCGGCGTGGGAGCACGGTGAAGCCCGTGGTGTCGTCGGAGCGTTTGACGACGGTCAGGGCGAGGGCGAGTGCGGCGTGGGCAAAGGAGACGAGCCAGCCGGTGTAGCCGCTGTCGGCCCAGACCAGCCGGATGTGGCGGTGCCGTTCGCGCAGGGCCTTCAGCAGGTCGCGTCCGGCGTCGCGGTCGCTGACCGAGGCCGCCGTCACGATGACGGTCAGCAGGAAGCCGAGGGTGTCGGTGGCGATGTGCCGCTTGCGTGTGTGTCCTGAACGCGAAAGGGAGTTGGAGGTAGCGAACTTCAAATAGCGGTGCTGTGCGGGAGATGAAGGTTTGGCCCTTCGGAGTCGCCCTGCGGGGGGAGGCTTCAAACCGCCTCATGCTGCGTTGGCTGAAGACCGTCGTGGTGAGCGATGGGGAAAAGGCGTCGTGAGAGGCGTCAGGTGGGGACTGGGAAGACGAACGCAAGTGAATCGCTGCTGACGTGTCGAAATGGCAACAGATGACATCGAAACCGGGGAGTACGCAAATCCCCGGGATGAGCCTGGCGGGTGCCCGTCTATTGGCCAGGCGGTGTCCGGCATGGAGGCGACGTGAGCCCGGTCTGCCGCTCTCGCATGGAACAGGAGAAGGCAGGGCCCGATACTCCCCGCCGGAATGGTGGGGGAGCCCTCTCTGTCAGCCTTGGGTGAGACGCCCCACTTCGTCGGGTTAGCCTGAGAGGGCACGACAGGAGAACCACCCCCTCATGACCAGCACCAACCCCGCCGAGTCCGATCCGGCCCCCAGGCCGAAGCGCCGTTCCTTCAGTCCCGAGTACAAGCTGCGGATCGTGGCCGAGTACGACGCCGCGCCCAAGAACGAGAAGGGCGCGATCCTGCGCCGCGAGCGCCTGTACCACTCGCACGTCAAGGAATGGCGGGCCGCGCGGGATGCCGGAGCCTTGGAGAAACTGGTCGACAAGCGCACCAGTCCGGCCCGGCCGAAAAAGTCCGCCGCAGAGGCGGAGAACGAGAAGCTGCGCCGCCAGGTGGAACGGCTGGAGAAGGAACTGGCCCGGAACAAGGCCGCGTTGGAGGTCATGGGAAAAGCTTCCGCGCTCTTGGAAATGATCTCCGAGGGCGCGGACTGAGAGCCGCCGCCGACCCGGTGGTCGACGACACGTTCGCCGACATCGAGGGCAAGCTGGGCATCACCGCGGCCTGCCAGCTGACCGGTCGCTCCCGGGCCACCCACTACCGCCGGCTCCGTCCCTCGCCACCGCGCAGACCCCGCTCACCGCAGGTCCAGCCCTCGGCCCTGACGGCCGAGGAACGGGCTGCGGTACTGGAGCTGATGAACAGCGTCGAGTACGCCGAGCTGCCGCCCGCGCAAATCTGGGCCCGCGAGCTGGATGCCGGGCGCTATCACTGCTCCATCTCCACGATGTACCGGATCCTGCGCGAAAAGGGGCAGTCTGGGGACCGCCGCCGCCAGGCCACCCACCCGGCGAAGACGGTGCCCGAGCTGGTGGCCACCGCGCCGTCGCAGGTGTTCACCTGGGACATCACCAAGGCAGCCGGACCGGTCAAGGGCGCCTGGTATCACGCCTATGTCATCATCGACATCTTCAGCCGCTACATCGTCGGCCACACCGTCGAGCGGGCCGAATCAGCGGCGCGGGCCGAGGAATTGATCCGCGAGACCATCGCCCGCAACGGCATCGTGCCCCACACCGTGCACGCCGACCGCGGCACCTCGATGACCGCCAAGAAGGTCTCGCAGTTGCTGATCGACCTCGGCGTCACACGGTCGCACTCGCGGCCGAAGACCTCCAACGACAACCCCTACAGCGAAGCCCACTTCAAGACCACGAAGTACATGTCCGACTACCCCGAACGGTTCGATTCGCTGGCCCATGCCCGCGAGTGGTTCGACGCGTTCATCGCGTACTACAACCACGAACACCGGCATTCGGGCATCGGCTGGCACACGCCCGCCAGCGTGCACTTCGGCACCGCCGAGGAGGTCCGCGACCAGCGAGCCGTCACCCTCGCCGACGCATACGCCCGCCACCCCGAACGCTTCGGCCGCCGCCCCCGACCACCCCAGATACCCCAGCGGGCATGGATCAACGACCCGGCCAAGCGTAGGGAACCCGCACCACAAACCTCATAGCGTCACGACCGTCTCACTGGACTTGAAATCTTCCGATCAGTTCGGCGGTCGTGGTGGTAGCGGGCAGAGCGACGTGCCGGGACTGGATGCCTGCCTTCGCGCACCGCGCTCGTTTCATGCGGACGTACGTGGCCGACGCGGGATCCTCTCCCACCAGCACCGTCGCCAGACAGGGGCTGGTCCCCGTGTGTCGTGAGATCTCCGCCGCCTTGGCAGCGGCCTCGTCGACGATGCGTTTGGCAAGGCTGGTGCCGTCCATGAGTTGGGCCGTCTGAGTCGGGGACATCGTTACCTTCCAGGCGTTGCTGACCACTCGCCCAGGCGCACGGCATCGACGTCTCGTCAGACCGCTCCCCGGTGGTGCTCCACCTCAGCGCCAGTCACGGCCCGTACTGAACTCTAGTAGACCCGCCACTCAATCTTCGATGAGAAAGCTCAACCTTCACTGCGAGAGGTCATCGGAATCCGAAGACCGTCGGGCCTTGACAGGCTTGCAACATCATCAAACTGCTACAGTTTTCTGTCGCGAGCACAACAACCCCTACGTGCGCAAGAGGCTCGGCGGCAGAGGAGGCAGGATCATGCGACGCCTGACGGTGTTCTTCCAGGGGGTCCTCACGCTCGGCGTCGTCATCATGATGCTGGTCAGCGGCCTGATGGTCGTTTCCCGCGGTGTGAGCGTCGAGCTGGCCCAGTCGCTTGGCCTGCTCGCCCTCTTCCTCGGTCTGCTCCTGGTCACCGAGCGCCGGATGACCGGGCGCTGGTTCAGGTGGTCGGGCCGCTAGCCGGCCGCAGCCGGGACGCGGCGGCCGTCCACCGGGGGAGCAACTGCGCCTGGGCCTGCCCGCGCATGGGCATCTGTGAAGCCCCGCCCATGCCCGGGCGGGGCTTCACCAGTCCGGCAGTTTCGTACGAGAGGAGCGCCCGGCTCGCAGCCGCCGTACGGCACCTCCGGCGCGGAATGAGCTCCGCCCTCCGGGGAGCAACTGGCCTCGGCCCCCGGGCCTTCACCCACCGCATCGACGTCAGGGGCGCCGCGGACGAGGACGCGAAGACAGGCGACTTCATGCCCGGCGGTTGCGGGGTTGAGGTTGCGGCTACCGAGTCACCCGAGGATGGCCCGATCGATGTGCCGGTGCTCAGTCTCGACGCCGTAGCCGACGGCCCGGAGCCGAGCGGCGAGCTCCTCGGCCACGACCACCGACTCGATGCCGGCCACCGCCGCACAGCACATGTATGTCCACGCGTCCCGGTCAGACAGAGCCAAGAGCGCCAAGGCACGCCCGAAGCTACGCTCGATGAGCCGGTCGGCACCCGGAGTCGCCAGGACGTAGTCGCGTACGTGAGGGTCGAGGCCGTCGGCGCGCAGCATCCGCTCCCGGACCGCGGGTCCTCCGGAGGGTTGCGCAGCGACCGGGCATCGACGCGGAGTGCGCTGCCGAGCGGTGCGTCGTGGTGGCCGTCGCCGTAGCTGGTGATGACGGTCCAGATCAGGGCAGGGCCTTCGCGCCTGGACCGACCCGGAGATCCTCGTCGTCGCGCACGCCGGATACGACGCACCGCGTTTCGCTCTCCTCTTGAGGACCTGCCGGTGCGGTTACTGGCCGGGATACCCCCGGACCGTGTTCTGCTCCGGCCTGTCCCACTCCTCGGCGCCGCGGTGCGCCGGCCGGCGTCAGCGCCTGGGTGACATCCGGCGTCGAGGTGCTTGCGGGACGGCTGTGTTGTCCGGCAAGGCCCCGGTACGTAACGGCCGTGCGGCCCGCTGCACGAGGAGGCAGCGGGCCGCACGGTGCGGTTCGCTCGCACCGGGGCGCCGGTGGCACCCCGCACGGGGCGGTGCCGGACGCCTGCCGGTGGGGTCCGGCGGGGGGCTCAGGCGGTGGCGACCTGGTCCTTCAGGCGCATCCGCTCGCCCAGGAATCCGCCGAGGGCGGTGATCAGGGACAGGACCATCAGCAGCAGGGCAGCCGGCCACGAGGCCCCGCCGCCGGCCGCCAGAAGCGCGGTCGCCAGGAACGGCAGGAAGCCCGTGAGTGCGCCGGCGAGGTTGTAGGACAGCGCTACGCCGGTGTAGCGCAGCTGTGCCGGGAACAGGTCGGCGAGCAGCGCCCCGGACACCGCGTAGGCGATGGAGAGCACGGCGACGCCGACCGTCATGGCCAGCACGACCACGAGGGGATTCTTGGTCTCGACCAGCCAGAAGAGCGGGAAGGCGAAGCCGGCGCTGAACAGGCCGCCCCACAGCGTGACCCGGCCGGGGCCGAGGCGGTCCGCCATGCGTCCCACGACGATGATCACCCCGATTTCGACGGCTGCCGCCACCAGCGTTCCATTGACCATGAGGGACCGCGGCAGTCCCAGGGTGTCGGTGCCATAGCTGATCATGAACGTGGTCAGCATGTAGAACCCGCCGACTCCCAGGGTCGCCGAGGCCATCGCGACCAGCAGCCGGCCCCAGGCCTTGCGGAATATGTCGAGCGCCGGAACCTTGGCCTGCTCGTTCTGCTCCATCATCTCGTCGAAGAGCGGCGACTCCTCCACCTTGCGGCGGATGTAGACGGCGATGCCCATCAGCGGGAAGGCGAGCAGGAACGGCAGGCGCCAGCCCCAGGAGTCGAAGGACTCGGACGGCAGGAGAAGTACCAGGGAGAAGGCGCCGGAGGAGAGCAGGGTGCCCACCGGGGAGCCGACCTGGGGGAGCGCGGCGTACCAACCGCGCTTCTCCGGCGGTGCGTGCTCCACGGCCAGGGTGACTGCGCCGCCCCACTCTCCACCGACGGCGATGCCCTGGACCAGGCGCAGGAGCACCAGCAGCACCGGCGCGGCGATGCCGATGGCGGCGTAGCCCGGCAGCAGACCGATCAGACCGGTGGCCGCACCGATCATCATCACGGTGATCAGCAGAGCCGGCTTCCTGCCCATGCGGTCGCCCAGCCATCCGAAGACGAGGGCGCCGATCGGACGGGCGGCGAATCCGACACCAAAGGTCGCGAAAGCCGCCAGGGTGGCCGCTGTGGGGTTGAGGGTGGTGAAGTACAGCCGGTTGAAAACGATGGCGGAGGCGGTGCCGAAGAGGAAGTAGTCGTACCACTCCAGTGCCGTGCCGACGAAGGACGCGAAGGCGACCCGCCCGGCGTCCTTGCCGGTCGCTGCGGCCGATGTACCCGGCGGAGCCCCTGGGGCGACCTGACCGACTGTGCTCATGCGTGACTCCTTGTGTGCGGCCGGGGGGATCCGGTCGTGGGGAGGGGACCGTCCGCTGCTGCGAAGTCCCCGAGTGCGTCGGCGCCGTGGACACACTCTCCGGCCACGAAGGTGGCCAGGACGTCGATGGCGCCAATCCGATCACTGTCGACACTGACAGGGTCATCGGAAAGAATGACAAAGTCGGCATATTTACCCGGCGTGATGCTGCCGCGACGGTCCTCGTCGTGGCTGGCCCATGCCGCATCGATGGTGTAGGCCCGCAGGGCCTGCTCCGCGCTCACCCGCTCGTCGGGGGCGAGCACGGTGCCCGCCCGGCTGAGGCGCTCGACCATGGACTGCATGCCGAGGAGGGGGGCGCCCGGGGCGACCGGCCGGTCGGAACTGCCCGGCACTCGGATCCCCCGGTCGAGGAAGGACCGGTGCCGGTACATCCACAGGGTGCGTTCGGGGCCGAGTCCCTCTGCCATGCTGTCGCCCACCTCGTACAGGAACCGCGCCTGCGGCACCGGGACCACGCCCAGCTCGGCATAGCGGTCCAGCTGGTCGGGGCGGACCACCCCGGAGTGCTCGATGCGGTGCCGCACGTCCGGGCGGGGCAGGAGGCGCTGCGCCTCGGCGAAGGCGTCGAGGGCGAGGTCGACGGCGCTGTCGCCGATGGCGTGCGCGGCCACCCGCCAGCCGGCCCGGTGAGCGTCGACGACGAGCCGGTGCATCTCCTCCGGGCTGTTCTGGTAGACGCCGCTCGCGTGGTCGTGCCCGCAGAACGGCTCGGAGACCGCGGCCGTGCGGCCGATCAGCGATCCGTCCAGCCAGATCTTCATCGGGCCCAGGCGCAGCCGGTCGTCGCCGAAGCCGGAGCGCAGGCCCAGGTCGATTCCGGTGGTGATGCCGTCGTCGGCGTGCGCGCGCAGGGCGTGCAGGTTGTCGGCGGCCACCATCAGCTCGACCCGGGTGCGCAGCGTGCCGCGTTCGCGGGCCAGCTGGTAGGCAGCGGCCTCGACGGGACTGCGGCCGATGAGGCCGAGCCCGATCCCGGCCTCCACCACGTGGGTCAGGCCCTCCGCGGCGTAGACCTCGCTCGCCCGGCCGAGGACGTCGGCCAGATCGGCCACCGGGTAGGGCATGACCAGGCCGGTGACCAGGGCCTGGGCCCGCTCCTGGAGCAGCCCGGTCGGGGTGCCGTCGCCGTCGCGCACCACGACCCCGCCCTCGGGGGCGTCCACGCTCCCGTCGAGGACGCCGGCCTGCCGCAGTACCTCGCTGCCGGCCACGCACATGTGCCCGGATCGGTGCTTGAGCCACACCGGCCGCCCGCCCGCTGCCCGGTCCAGTTCCGTGCGGTGCGGGTGCCCGCCCATGACCGTGTCGTCGTACCCGGAGCCCACGATCCAGGCGTCGGCCGGCAGGCCGGCCGCTCGGCGGGCGACGGCGTCGTAGACCTCGGACAGCGTGGTCGCCGTGCTCAGGTCGAGTTCGCCCAGGGACTGGCCGAACCAGGCCATGTGATTGTGGGCGTCGCCGAATCCGGGGACGACGACCGCGCCGCCGCAGTCGAGTACGGTGCGCGCGGGCAGGTCCTCGACCGTCTCGTCGAGGCCGACGACGCGCCCCGCCAGGACGCCGAGGGTGCGGGCGCGGGGGTGGCGGTCGTCCACTGTACGGATACGGGCGTTGCGAAGTTTGAGATCGAGCATGGAGCGGCTTTCGGGTGGGTGGGGGAGCGGTCCGGCCCGGTTCGGGCCGGGTGGCCGGGGCCGGTTCAGGCCAGGTTCTGCAGGCGGGTCAGCGGCAGGTCGGCGGCGTGGTGGATGTCGACCGGTCGGCCGTCGACGAGGACCGCGTCGGGCGTGGTGGGCACTTGCACCTTCGGCACGGCGGTGTTGGCGACCATGTCGCCGCGGGTCAGGCCGCGGCTGTTACGCAGGGCCGTATAGCGCACTCCCTTGGGGAGGGCATCGGCGGAGGCGCGGTCGTCCAGGCATGCCTGGGAGACGAATACCGTGGACAGTCGGCGCGGAGCCCCGCCCAGGCCGCCGAAGTAGGGCCTCATCACCCGCGGTTGGGTGAGCCGGGTGGAGCCGGAGCCCGATCCCGACAGTCCCCAGGCGACGAAGCCGGACTTGAGCACCAGCTCCGGCTGCGCGCCGAAAGTGGCGGGGCGCCACAGCACGACGTCGGCGATGCCGCCGGGCCGCAGGGAGCCGACGTCCGAGGCCATGCCGTGGGCGATCGCGGGGTTCAGCGTGATCTTGGCAAGGTAGCGCAGCACCCGCTCGTTGTTGACGAAGTCCGGACCGGTCTGCCCGGCCAGGTGGGCCTGGACGTGGGCGAGCTGCCAGGTACGGCGCGCGGTCTCGGCGATGCGGCCCATGCCCATGGAGTCGGAGTTGACGATGCTGATCGCGCCGAGGTCGTGCAGGGCGTTCTCGGCGGCGATGGCGTGCTCGCGCACCCGGCTCGCCGCGATGGACACGTCGCTCTCCACCCCGTGGTGGCCGCCGTGGACGGTCATCGTCATGGGCAGCAGCTCGGCGACGGTGGCCGGGGTAAGCGGCAGCGTCGGGGTGGTGGAGGAGGGCAGCACGTGCGGATGGGAGACGATCTCCAGCAGGTCGGGGTGGCCGCCACCGCCCTCGACGTGGTAGGCGTGCACGGTGCGTCCGCGGGTGGCCGAGAGCGTGTCGGCCAGGTAGCCGGACTCATTGAGGGTGTCGGTGTGCAGGGCGACCGGCAGGTCGGCCTCCTCCGCGACGCCCAGGCAGGTGTCGACGATGCGGGGCGTGGCCCCCCAGTCCTCGTGGATCTTGAAGCCGCCGGAGCCGGCGAGGACCGCACGCTCCAGCAGCTCCTGCGAGGAGGAGGAGCCGCGGGCGAGGAATGCCACGTTGACCGGGGCGTCGCGCCAGCCCTCGATGAGGCTGTGCAGGTTGTATGCGGGGTTGGCGCCGACGTCCCACACGCCGCCGATGCCCATGCCGACCATGGTGGTGACGCCGGCGGAGAGCGCCGCGGGCACCACCTCGGGGCTGGAGAGGTGGACGTGGGAGTCCACGACCCCGGCCGTGGCGAGGAGCCCCTGGCCGTTGATCATCGCGGTGTGGGAGTCGACCACGAGTTCGACGCCGTCGTTGTTCTCCGGGTTGCCGGCCCGCCCGGCGCCGACGATCCGGCCGTCCTTGATGCCGATGTTGGTCTTGCGGACGCCGATCAGCGGGTCCATGACGACCACGCCGAGGATCACCATGTCCAGCGCGCTCTCACGCGGGGCGCGGCCGGCCACGAGCAGGCCGTCGCGGGCGGTTTTGCCGCAGCCGCCGAGCATTTCCTCGCCGGGCTCGGTGTCGTCGGCCTCCACCCGCACCCACAGGTCGGTGTCGGCCAGCCGGATCCGGTCGCCGGCGGTCGGGCCGTACAGGGACGCGTACGCGCGCCGGGGCATCCGGCTCATCGGTTTCCTCCTCGTGCCACCACGGTGACGGTGCGGGTCGCGCCGGGCTCGAACCGGTCCGAGGTCCCGGCCGGGATGTCCAGCCGGTGGCCGCGGGCAGCCTCGCGGTCGAACTCCAGGGCGGTGTTCGCCTCCTCCAGCGGGAAGTGCGAGGAGACCCACACCGCGCGGGCGCCCCGGTTGGTGATCTCCAGCTCCTTGCGCGGGCGACCGGGGGCCAGGTCCGTCTCGCCGTCGGCGGCCAGCACGGCGCCGGGGTCGTTCGGCCCGGCCGGCCCGAACGGGTCGGCGACGTGGACCAGCGTGGAGCCGTGCGGGAAGAGCGCCTCCACCTGAATGCCGGGCACGGTCCCGGCGACTCCCGGCAGCAGCTGCTCGCGCGGGACGACGTCCCGGGCACGCTCGACGACGGTCTCCAGCGGCACGCCGTCCCAGGCCATCTCCAGGATCTCGTCGCACACCAGGGCGATGGCCTCGGTCGCACCGAGCAGGGCGCCGCGGGCCAGCCGCCGCCGTGCGAGCCCGGCGGCCGAGAACAGCGTCAGCCGTTCCTGTTCACGCGGCGTCAAGTGCATGGGCATTCCTCTAGAGATCGTGCACGGCCCGTTGGCCGCGTGGTGTGGCTGAAGCAGAATGCCCTGCTAGGAGGGCGTGAACAATGCCGAAACGCTCCGTGCTGGAGCAGTGATAATGGGCACATGCACAATCCGCCGGATCTTGACGGTCCCTTTCGCGCCCCTGCCGCCCGGCCCGGCGGCGACGGCGGCGCGTCGGTTCCCCCCGAACTGCGCGCCCTCGTGCGCGACTGCCTGGACCACCTGGACGAGCTGGTCGGGCGCTACGTCCGGGAGGTCTCCGCGTTCGACGACTACGAGGCCACGGTCCCGCCCGAGGACCTGCGCGAGGCCGCCCGGGCCTGCTTCGAACTGCTCCTGCGCCTGATCGGCGGCCTGCCGGTGCCCGAGGACCTGCGCGAGGTCCCGGAGCGGCTGGGCCGCCGCCGCGCCCACCAGGGCGTGCCCCTGGAGCGGCTCCTGCAGGCGGTGCGCATGGATTTCCGTGTGCTGTGGACCGCGTTCCTGGAACGCACTCGCCCGGAGGACATGCCGCAGCTGACGCGCGGGGCGGTGCGGGTGTGGGAAGCCGTGGAGTTCCACACCGTGCACGTGCACGCCGCCTACCTGGACCAGGTCGCCGTGCTGGCCCGCGAGCAGGAGCGCGAACAGGCCGCGCTCATGGGCAGGCTGCTGTCCTCGGACGGCCGCGACCAGCAGCTCGTCGCGCAGGCGGCCACCCTCCTCCAGGTGAACGCGCAGTCGGACTTCGCCGTGGCGGTGGCGCCGCCGGAGTCGCAGCAGGAGCTGCGCAGGGCCGTCACGGCACGGCTGACGGGCCAGTCCGCCCACCTGCAGCAGCACAACGGCATGCTGGTGCTCGTGGCCAGGCTGCCGCACGGGGCGGACGCGCCCCCGCCCGCCTGGCTGGACGGCGTGGCATGCGCGGTCGGCCCGGTGGCGCGCGGACTGGCCCGCGTCCCCGACACGGTGCGTGTGACCGAGGCGATTGCCACGACGATGGACGGTGGGACGGCGCAGGGCCCGGTGACCCTGGTCGAGGCCTGGATGCCCGTGGCCGCGGGGCGGCTGGGCCCGATCGCGGGGATGCTGGCCGACTCGGTGCTGTCCGGTCTGGACCGGCTGCCCCCGCACGAGCGCGAGCGCCTGCTGGACACCGTGGTCGCGTACTGCAGGTCCGGGTCGGTCGCGACGGTCACCCGCGAGCTGTACTGCCACCGCAACACGGTGCTCAACCGGCTGAGCCGGTTCAGCGAGCTGACCGGCCTCCACCCCACCAGGCCGACGGAGGCGGCCACCGTCCTGTTCGCCCTGCAGTGCGCCCGCAGCCGGACCGTGTGACCACCTGCGGGACGACCGTCCGCGGCGCGGGCCGTCCGTGGGGCCGCAAACCGGGTCGGGGCGGGTGCGACGAGCGATGGCGGTGCCGGATCCCGGCTCCCTTCAGCCGGGTGTGCCGGGCCGTCTCGCCGGCACCGCTTTCCCGGCCACGCCGCCCCCCACTCTGATGGAAGCCGCCGACCGTCTCGTACGGGTGTGGCGGGAGGCGGCGGAGATGACCGGGCCCGCTCCCTTCGGAGAGGGGCGGCCAGTGAGCGGACTGACATGCCGATCTGCCGGACCCCGATGAGGGACTCGACGAACCGGCTCGATGGCCCGCTCTGATCCGCACAGCGCCGGTGATGCACCGACACCGGCCCGCCGGTGGCCCGATGGGCTGTCACGTGTGTCGTTGCTCGAGCGACCGCTTGGCTACGCGATCGGTCTCAGCGGACCCGGGGATGTCGGTGGCGTGGTGTCCGGGACGGGGATCAGGAATGAGTCATGGGAGGTTTTCGCCTGTTCTCTCGTCAGGGCGTTGGCGATCTTGCGGGCCAGGAGTGGATCGGCCGGAAGCACGTGTGAGGCGAACCAGCGGGCGGCCGACGGGTCGGGGGACGGTTCGACGAACTCCGCGCCCGCGTAGTCGTCGAGCGGGGGGTCGTAGACGTACCCGGCGACCACGCCGTGTCTCACCAGACGATCTACGAGGGTGTCGCGGTCGTGGACCAGGAGCGGAACCCGGAAGAGGGGGAGAGGTCCGTCGTGTGCCGTCGGGTCGCGGAGCGCCGGGGATGCCCAGGCGGTACCCGAGAGCAGCGAGACACCGGCCCTGCGCCGGGTGAGGTCGCCGTCGAGCCGGGCCATCCGCAGCTCCAACTGCCCGCGGACCAGGGCCCCGTGGCGCGACCGGAAGCCGTGCAGGTCGACGCGCACCCACGGCTCGTACGCTGCCAGGTTCGGCGCCTCGCGCCCGCAGAGGGCAAGCCGCGGCGCGTGCAGGGCCATGCGGTAGTCGTCGCGTTCGAGCATCCCGAGGCGTTGCATCGTCCGCCACACAGGACGGACCAGGTGGAGGGTGCGTACGGCTGAACGCGCCAGCGGCCGCAGCGTTGTGGCCAGGTCGTCCTGGAGGCGGCGCGGCACCAGGAGATCGTCGCGCAGCAGCTCCAACTCCCGGCGGGTGCGCGCGTCCTCGACAGCGAGGAAACCGCCGGCCATCGCCGCCGCGTGCTTGGACAGGCTGAACGCAGCCGCCTTCCCGAACGTCCCGATCGGCTGCCCGTCCACGTGTGTGCCGATCGCGTGCGCCGCGTCCTCGAACAGGGGTATCCCCAACTTCTCGCACCGATTGCGCAGTTCCACGATCCGGTCCGGCATCCCGTACAGGTTCGTGGTCAGGACGGCGTCCACGCTCCGCCAGGTGGAGTCCGGTACGGCGGCCGGGTCGATGTTGCCGTCCCACGGGGACACCGGGGCCTGAACCGGGCGCAGCCCGGCCGCGAGCACCACGAAGAGGATCACGTCGTCGTTCACCGGCGACATCAGCACCCGTGCGCCCGGCCGGCACCAGCGCCGCAGCGCAAGGTACAGGGCCAGCCGTGCCGAGGGCGTGTAGACACATTCGCGTCCGAGCCGCCGCGCCATCGTCGCGGCGAGCCGTGACCCGTACGGCATCGTCATCCCTTCCGTCCAGAAGTCGTCCGAGGGACACATACACAGTGCGCTCTCGCGAGCGTCGACCAGGGCAGACCGGGCTTCCGGCAGGGCGGGCCCTCGCCGTCGCGCCGCCCGCCGTGGGGTGGGGAGGAGGCTGCGTCAGCGGTGGGGGCGACGGGGACGCGGTGCGAAGGCCGGGAGTGGGGAAGCCTGTTCAGCGTGCGCGGGGTCCCGCCCTGCCGGAGTCCACCGGACCCGACGTGCGCAGCGTGCCGACCGTCTTCAGCAGCCGGTCGGCCTGTTCGCGCAGCGCGGGATGGGCCAGGACCGTGTTCCGCAGGCCGCGCACCGGTCTGCGCCACAGCCGGTGCGCCGTCGCCACCGGGTGGGGGCGGGTCGCGAACCCTTCACCCACCCGCAGCTCGCGGGTCTTGAGCCAGTCCTTGTATTCCTTGTCGCCGCGTCCCAGATCCATGAGCCGCACGCCGTGCCGGCCCGCCGCCTCGGCCATCCGAAGGTGCATGATCAGCCCGGGCGAGTAGTAGCGGAACTCGGGGTCGTACGCGGTGAACCAGGCCGCGAACACCGTGCGCGATCTCGGTCCGAAGTGTGCGGCCACCGGCCGGTCGCCGGCGTACAGCACCGACAGCACCCCGGTGAAGTGCTCGTCGCGGACCTGGGACAGATGGTTCACCAGGTCGACGATCCACGGCCGCGCGAACCGGTCCATCCGCCCCGTCCGGCGGTACTGGGCGGACTTCCACTGCATGAGCCTGCGCAGCATCCGCGGGTCGCGCTCGTCGAAGACGAACCGCATCTCGCCCAGGTCGCGCCCCAGGCGGCGTTCCTTCTTCAGCGTCGTCTTGGCCAGCCCCGGGTACGTGCCGCGCAGCCACTCCGCGTAGCCGCTGTCAACGCACTCCAGGTCGAGCACCGGTGACGCGAACGTCCCCGTGACGTAGCTGCCGAACGGCTTCTGCTCCTCGACGAGGTGGTCGAACTCGAAGATGGACAGCCCGCAGGCCCGCATTAGTTCCTGCGTGTCCCAGGTGATCCCGGGGCGGTGCACGAGGGCCTGGCAGTCGGAGAGCCCGAGACCGATGGCCCGGCCGACACCGAAGGAGTTGCGCTCGTACGGGAAGAAGCCGACGGGCTCCCCGTTCTCACGCAGGACCGCGACCCGCGCCCGACTGCGGTACTGGCCGATGCCGATCGCGAACTCCGGTGCCAGGAAAGGGTTTGCGTATTCCGGCGACTCGTCCATCGCCCGGTGCCAGGCCCGACGAATTGATGCGCTCAGCTGGTCGGGTCTGTGGACCGTGATGTCCATCTCAGGCCGACCGCCTTTCCGCCGGTTTCACGAGGGACGTACCGGTCGCGGTACCGGTTGGTAAGGCACGGTGTACTCCGTTGCTCAAGGATCGCATGGCGATAGCTCCCCGCTCCCCCCTGACACGCTGTGCGCGTCCTGCCGCTCTGCGTTGCCCAAACGTCGCGGGACAGCATGCAAGTTGTCAAGGCTTGTGCCGCAATGGAAGAGCTGGAGTTCGGGTGGCCCGTGGTTTCGGTGGGTGTGCTGCGGCGGTATCGGCTCGGCGACTCCGACGCGTGGCGGCGACGTCGGCCTGGTTCCGGCCCGCATGGATCCCGACTCGACAGAGGGCAGGGTCGTACCTGTGTGCGAGGTTGTCGGCTGAGGAAAAGACATGGACTCCGCGGGCGCTGTCGCGGGACACTGCAGTTCCTGCCTCCCCGTACTCGTACGCACGACCACACAGGGTTGGGATGGGATCTCCTGAATCGCGCGAAGCGCCGGGCAGGGGCCCGGTGCTCCTCGCACTTCGTCACTACGGACGGGAGTTGGCCCGGCTCCGGTGGCTGACGGTGCCCGCGATGCTGTTGCCGGCGCTGGGCAACATCGGCATCAACTACATCGCGCCGCTGCTCGTCGCGAAGCTCGTCGGCCGAATCGCCGACGACGCCGGTCCCGCCATCGGCTCGACGCTGCCCTACGTCCTCGGCTTCGCCGGCGTTCTGCTGCTCGCGGAGACGCTGTGGCGCATCGGCCTGCACTGCCTGAACCGCCTCGATGCCCTCGGCATCGAGCACCTGTACGTGATCGGGATGGACGAACTGTTCGCCAAGGACGCCGCGTTCTTCCACGACAACTTCGCCGGGTCGCTGACCAAGCGGGTCCTGAGCTTCGCCTCCCGCTTCGAGGAGTTCGTCGACACGCTGACGTTCTCGGTCGTGGGCAGATTCGTGCCGCTGGTGTTCGGGTCGGTGGTCCTCTGGCGCTACGAACCGCTGCTCGTCGTCGGGCTCCTGGCGATGATCGCTCTGACGGCGCTGTGCGTGGTGCCCCTCATCCGCCGCCGCCAGGCGCTCGTCGGCCAGCGCGAGGAGGCGTTCGCCCGGGTGTCGGGCCATGTCGCCGACAGCCTGATGAACATGGACACGGTCCGGGCGTTCGCAGCCGAGGAACGCGAGGCCGCCGAGCACCGGTCCCGCGTCGCGGTGTCGCGGCGGCTCACGCTGCGGTCGTGGGACTACGGCAACCTGCGCATCGACACGCTGGTCGCGCCGATGTCCGTGCTGACCAACGCGCTGGGCCTGCTGCTCGCGGTCGCGCTGGGCGGGGGCAGGCACGGCGTGGAGGCGGTTGTGGTCGCCTTCACGTACTACACCAACGCGACGCGGATCATGTTCGAGTTCAACCAGATCTACCGCCGTCTGGAGAGTTCGATGACGGAGGCCGCGCAGTTCACCGAGCTGCTGCTGAAGCCGCCGACCGTGCTCGACCCGGCGTCGCCGGAGCCGCTGCTGTCCCGGGCCGCCGACGTCCGCTTCGAGCAGGTGACCTTCGCCCACGCGGGCGCGGAGCCGCTCTTCGAAGGCCTCGACCTGGCCGTGCCCAGTGGAGCGAAGATCGGTCTCGTCGGCCGGTCCGGCGGCGGCAAGACCACGCTCACCCGGCTGCTGCTGCGGATGACGGACATCGACGCAGGCCGGATCCTGATCGGGGGTCAGGACATCAGCAGGCTGCGCCAGGCCGATCTGCGCAGCCTGATTGCCTACGTGCCGCAGGACCCGGCGATGTTCCACCGCACCCTGCGGGACAACATCGCGTTCGCCCGGCCGGACGCCACCGACGCCGACCTCCGCCGCGCGGCCGAGGCTGCGCACGTGACGGAGTTCGCCGACGCGCTGCCGGACGGATTCGACACCATGGTGGGCGAGCGCGGTGTCAAGCTGTCCGGCGGGCAACGCCAGCGGGTCGCCCTCGCCAGGGCGATCCTGCGCGACGCGCCGATCCTGCTGCTCGACGAGGCGACCAGCGCCCTGGACTCGGAGAGCGAGATCCTCGTCCAGGAGGCGCTGTGGCGGCTTATGGAGGGGCGTACGGCGCTCGTCGTGGCGCACCGGCTGAGCACGGTCGCCACCATGGACCGGCTGGTCGTCCTCGACCGCGGGCGGATCGTCGAGCAGGGCACGCACCAGGAGCTGCTCGTGTCGGGCGGCGCCTACGCGAAGCTGTGGCAGCACCAGTCGGGCGGCTTCCTCGACGACACCCCCGCGCGGGCCGACCTGCACTGAACGCGAGCCCGGCGGGTCCGTCGCACTGGGCCGTGGAGCTCGTGACGCAGGTCGGGGCCGCCGAAACCCGCGAGGCGGCGCCGCGGCGCGGCAGTACCAGGAGCCGATCCGCCGAGCCGACCCCTGACACCGGCGGTCCGCGGATCCTCTCAGCGCGCGCCGAGCAGGTGCTCCATGGCCAGCTGGTCCAGCTGCTCGAAGGCCATGCCGCGCCGGGCGGCGGTGTCGGCGTCGAACTCCTCGAATGCGGTCCGGTCGGTCAGGAGTCCGGCGAGGCCGTCCTCGGCGGTCGGGACGGCGAGTTCGGGCAGGCGGGAGGCGGCCAGGGCGGCCTGGACGTCGGGGTCGGCGCGGAAGGCGCGGGCACGCTCGGCGAGCAGCAGGTAGTTGCGCATACAGGCCGCCGCCGAGGCCCAGACACCGTTGAAGTCCTCAGTGCGCGGTGGCTTGAAGTCGAAGTGGCGCGGGCCGTCGTAACCGGCCGACTCCAGCAGGTCGACCAGCCAGAAGGCCTGGCGCACATCGCCCGCGCCGAAGCGGAGGTCCTGGTCGTACTTGATGCCGGACTGGCCGTTGAGGTCGATGTGGAACAGCTTGCCGTGCCACAACGCCTGGGCGATGCCATGGGGGAAGTTGAGCCCGGCCATCTGCTCGTGGCCGACCTCCGGGTTGAGGCCGACGCGATCCGGGTGCTCCAACTCGCCGATGAACGCCAAGGCGTGACCCACCGTGGGCAGCAGGATGTCGCCGCGCGGCTCGTTGGGCTTGGGCTCGATGGCGAAGCGCAGGTCGTAGCCCTGGGTCTCGACGTACTCGCCGAGCAGGTCGAAGGCCTCCTTGAGCCGGTCGAGCGCGGTGCGCACGTCCTTGGCCGCGCCCGACTCGGCCCCCTCACGTCCGCCCCAGGCGACGTAGACGGCCGCGCCCAGCTCCACCGCCAGGTCGATGTTGCGGATGGTCTTGCGCAGGGCGTAGCGGCGCACGTCGCGGTCGTTGGCGGTGAACGCGCCGTCCTTGAAGACGGGGTGGGTGAACAGGTTGGTGGTGGCCATCGGCACGCGCAGACCGCTCGCGTCCAGAGCGGCGCGGAAGCGCTTGACCGCGTGCTCGCGTTCGGCGTCGCTCGCACCGAAGGGGATCAGGTCGTCGTCGTGGAAGGTGACGCCGTAGGCGCCGAGTTCGGCCAGCCGCCGTACGGTCTCGACCGGGTCGAGGGCCGGGCGGGTGGCGTCGCCGAAGGGGTCGCGGCCCTGCCAGCCGACGGTCCACAGGCCGAAGGTGAACCTGTGCGCGGGGGTGGGGTCGGGCGGCTCGATGCTCATGGACATGGCTCCCCCTCTATTAGTCATGGCAGAAAACAAATTAGGGTGCGAGAGTCGCGGAGGGAAGCCCCACGTCAGCTGACGCCCATGAGTCGGGAGAACACAGGCATGGTTGGACCCTTGTCCGGACCCCGTGTCGTGATCGGCGTGGACAGCTCCACGCAGTCCACCAAAGCCCTTGCCGTCGACCTGGACACCGGTGCGGTGCTCGGTCAGGGCCGGGCGGCGCACACGGTCAGCAGCGGACCAGGACGCGAGAGCGACCCGGAGCAGTGGTGGAGGGCGCTCGGCGAGGCCGTGGCGCGGACCGGCTGGGCAGACCGCGCAGCCGCCGTCTCGGTCGCCGGCCAGCAGCACGGGCTGGTCACCCTGGACAGGGCCGGGCGGCCCGTACGGCCCGCGCTGCTCTGGAACGACATCCGCTCCGCCCCGCAGGCCGTCGAACTCACTGCCGCGTACGGCGCACAGGAGATCGCCCGGCGCACGGGCAGCGTGCCGACCGCCGCCTTCACCGCCGCCAAATGGGCCTGGCTGCGCGCTCATGAACCGGCCGCCGCCGAGCGCACCGCCGCCGTCCGCCTGCCGCACGACTTTCTGACGGAGCGTCTGACCGGCGAGCCCGTGACCGACCGCGGCGACGCCTCCGGCACCGGCTGGTGGACACCGGCGGGCTACGACGCCGGAATCCTCGATCGCATCGGCCTCGACATGTCGCTGCTGCCCACCGTCCTGGAACCAGGTGTCCGGGCAGGATTCGTACGCACGGACGGCCCCTTGCGCGCCGGAATGCCGGTGGCGACGGGAACCGGCGACAACATGGCCGCCGCGATCGGCCTCGGACTCGGGCCCGCCCCGGCCGCTGACCGCGCGCCGGCCCAGCCGGTGCTCAGCCTCGGCACCTCCGGCACCGTCTACGCGGTGACCGCCGGGCGGCCCCAGGACACGACCGGCACCGTGTGCGGCTTCGCCCACGCGCTGTACGGCTGGCTCCCACTCGCCTGCACCCTCAACTGCACGCTCGCCGTCGACCGCATCGCGGCCCTGCTCGGACGGGACCGCGAAGCGGTCGAGGCGGGCGGCAGCGCGGTCGTGCTGCCCTACCTGGACGGCGAGCGCACGCCCGATCTGCCGGACGCCAGCGGGCTCATCCACGGCCTGCGCCACGACACAACGCCGGGCCAGCTCCTCCAGGCCGCCTACGACGGTGCGGCCCACGCGCTGCTCACCGCGCTGGGTGAGGTCCTGCGAGCCGGTGGCGTGGACGACGACCCGCGGCGGCCGTTGCTGCTCATCGGCGGCGGCGCCCGCGGACGTGCCTGGCCACGGACGGTCCAGCGGCTGTCCGGACGGCCGGTCCAGGTGCCACGGGCGCAGGAGCTGGTCGCACTCGGCACCGCGGCCCAGGCGGCCGCACTCCTCACCGGGGAATCCGCCGACGCGGTGGCCCGCCGCTGGCGCACCACCGAGGGACCGCTGTTCGAAGCGTTGGACAGGGACGTGGACACCGTGGAGCGGATCGCGGATACGCTGCGGCGGGCCGGAGCTCTCCAGCGGTCCGTCACGTCCGGCTGAGGCCGGGGCCCGAGGGCCGCGACCATGCCGATGGGAAAGGGATCCGAGACCTTGCCGAGCCGGCGCTCGCCCGAGGCAGTCGGGCCGGCCTCCCAGAAGGGGATGCGCCGCCAGAACCTGGCGCTGGTGCTCGCCACCGTCGCCGCACGGAGCCCGCTTTCGCGTGCCGACGTGGCCGGACACACCGGACTGACCCGAGCCGCGGTCTCCAGCCTGGCGGACGAGCTGATCGGAGCGGGCCTTCTGGTCGAGGGCGAGAGCGCGCCGCACGGCAGAGTCGGCCGCCCGGGCCGCGCACTGACACTTGACCCGAACGGAGCCGCGGGGCTCGGGCTGGAGATCGGGATCACCCGTCTCGGGGCCTGCGTCGTGGACCTGAGCGGCGAGGTCCGCCTCCTGGAGACCGTGCCGGTGGACAACCGGGACCGCTCACCGGCGGAGGTCTTCGCGGACCTGGCCGCGCTCGCCACGGCCGCCGCCCGCTCGGCCGGCGACCTCGGGCTGCGCCCGGCCGGCACCGTCATGGCCGTGCCCGGCGTTCTGGGGCCGGCTTCCGGCACGATCGAGCACGCGCCGAACCTCGGCTGGCACGGTGTCGCACTGGCCGACCACTGGCCGACCGGCACGCCGCGGCCGGAGATCGAGAACGAGGCCAACCTCGGTGGCCTGGCCGAGCTGTGGGCGGGGACCGACGACGAAACCCTGGTGCACGTCTCCGCCGAGGCGGGCATCGGCGCGGCAATAGTGATCGACGGACGGTTGTTCCGCGGGGCCCGCGGCTACGCCGGCGAACTCGGGCATGTACCCGTGCACCCCGACGGGCCGCTCTGCCCCTGCGGCGCGCGCGGCTGCCTGGAGCAGTTCGCCGGCGTCCGAGCCGTACTCCGCGACGCCGGACTGCGGCCGGGCGGGCGCGACCCGGTCACCGCCCTCACCGAGGCTGCCCGTGCACACGACAGACGCACGCTCACAGCGCTGGAACGGGCCGGGGCGGCGCTCGGGATCGCACTCACGTCCGCGGTCGATCTGCTCGACCCGTCCGCGCTCGTCCTCGGCGGAGCGTACGGGGAGTTGGCGGACTGGCTGTTGCCGGCCATGCGGTCGGAGCTCGCAGCCAGGGTGACGGTCCGCCCATGGGATCCGCTCGCACTGCGGGCCTCCTCGCTCGGCCGGCGTGGACCCCTCCTGGGGGCCGCCGAGCTGACGGTCCGTCGGATCCTGCGGGATCCCGCCGGGCTGTGGGCGTGATCCGACAGGGACTGCCGGCGCGACCGGCCGCCGCCCCCACTGCCGGCGGTGCGGGCGCGTGCTGAGATGCCGAGGCGTACCGCTCGGGGTCCTGCCGACGGATACGCAGCGCCACGTACAGCCCGGCCGCCAGGATCAGCGGCAGCGGCGCCGGCAGGACGGCGTTCACGATCCCACAAGAGGACGTCACGAAGCCCGCCGAGTCGGAGGTCGTCTCCGGCTCGGCGGGCTTTCGCTGTTGATCCCGGGTTCGCGTCGCGCGACCGTGTCACCGACCCGCGTCCCGGACCTGCTGGCAGCGGGTGCAGTAGCGGGCCTGCGGCACGATCTTCAGTCGCCGCAGGGTGATGGGGCGCGTGCACAGATGGCAGTTGCCGTACCGGTCCTGGTCCATCCGATCCAGGGCCGCTTCCACATCGGTGAGGACCATGCGGGCGGAGGCGGTCGGCCGGACGTGGACGTCGGTCCGAAGCTGCTCCAGGCGGAAGAGACGCTGCTCATGCAGGCTCTCGCGCAGTGTGGCGAGGTCCTCGGGGGCCAGGCCCGCGTTGTTGGCGGCGACGACCTGATTCTTCACGGCTTCACCCTTCGGTCAGCCGGTACGCCGCTGACAGCCGACGCAGCAGCTCGTGTACGGCAGGATCTCCAGCCGTTCGACCGGGATGGGCTTGGCACAGTCCTGACAGGTCCCGTAGCTGCCGTCCTGGAGACGCTCGAAGGCGGTGTCGATCTGCTTCAGCACACGCTTGAGGGAGGTCTTCTGCGCCTTCATGAGGTCGTCGGCGGCCTCGGGCCCGGCCTCCTCGATCGCACTGAGCTGGGCGAGCCGGGAGTTGCGCTCGTGCTCGAGGCGCTGACGGACCTCGGGCGCGATGAAGCGTTCGGGACGGGGGCCGGGGCGGTCCGTGTCGAGCGTCATCAGTGCGTTCCTTTCTGCGGAACCGGTGGCCACGGATGGTCGGCACCGGGTGGTTCAGACTCCACCCTGGTCGTCCGGCCGATCCGCGGCCATCGGTCGCAGCACCCATTTCCGGGGGGACGAGGAGTGCAGGCGGCCGGGGGCGGGGGCGCACCGGACGGTCCCGGATGGGTGCCGTATCCCATCGACTGCGGCGGCCAGGACCGGGCAAGCTGGCCGCAGCAGGGGGCAGGCGGCTGCGAACGCTGGATTGTCCCGATACACGAGCGAGTCCGACCCGGGGCCGGCGCTCGGTGACGCGTAGCAGATAGTGGTGGGGATCGTGACGACGAAGGAGGCTTGACACCCCGTGTCCTTGTTCTGGCGGATCTTCGGGCTCAACGCCCTGGTGCTCGGCTCGGCCACAGCGCTGTTGCTGTGGGCGCCGGTGACCGTCTCGGTGCCGGTGCTGCTCACCGAAGCCGTCATCCTGGTCGGTGGTCTGGGCATCATGCTGGTCGCCAATGCCGCCCTGCTGCGTATCGGACTGGCCCCGCTGGACCGGCTCGCCGGACTGATGACCACGGTGGACCTGCTCCGCCCCGGCCAGCGGCTGCCCGTGCCCGCCCAGGGCGGGGTCGCCGAGGTGATCCGCACCTTCAACGACATGCTCGACCGGCTGGAGGCCGAACGCGCCACCAGTAACGCCCGGGTCCTGTCCGCCCAGGAGTCCGAGCGGCGCCGTATAGCGCAGGAACTCCACGACGAGGTCGGCCAGAGCCTGACCGCGGTGCTGCTGGGGCTGAAGCGAGCGGCGGACCGGGCGCCCGAGCCCCTGCGCGCGGAGCTGCAGCAGGCGCAGGAGATCACACGTGAGAGCCTCGACGAAGTCCGCAGGCTCGCCCGCAGACTGCGCCCCGGTGTGCTGGAGGACCTCGGCCTGGTCAGCGCGCTGACGTCGTTGACCACCGATTTCGCCACCCATACCGGGCTGGACGTCAGGCGCCGGTTCGACGCGGACCTGCCGCTGTTGGACCGGGAGACGGAACTGGTGCTCTACCGCGTCGCCCAGGAAGGTCTGACCAACATCGCCCGCCACGCCGAGGCGGAACACGCCGAGCTGGCCCTGCACAGCACCCCCACCGCTGTGGTGCTGCGCATCGGCGACGACGGCCGCGGTATCGGGCTCGCCCACGAGGGCGCCGGCATCCGCGGCATGCGTGAACGCGCCCTGCTGGTGGGCGCCACGCTGGACATCGAACCCGGCCCGGCGGGCGGCACGTGTGTGTCCCTGTCGGTGCCCACCGCCGAGAAGGGCGCATGACCTTGACCGATACGGCTGTCACCCGCATCCTTCTCGCCGACGATCACGCGCTGGTCCGCCGGGGCGTGCGGCTCATTCTGGACAGCGAACCCGACCTCCAGGTCGTCGCCGAGGCAGGCGACGGCGCGGAGGCCATCGCCATGGCCCGTACCCACAGCGTCGACCTGGCCGTCCTCGACGTGGCCATGCCCCGGATGACGGGTCTCCAGGCCGCGCGGGAACTGTCCGCGCTCCAGCCCGGCCTGCGCATCCTCATGCTGACGATGTACGACAACGAGCAGTACTTCTTCCAGGCCCTCAAGGCCGGCGCCTCCGGGTACGTCCTGAAGTCCGTCGCCGACCAGGATCTGGTCGCGGCCTGCCGGGCGGCGAAGCGCGGTGAACCTTTCCTCTACCCCGGCGCGGTCACCGCTCTCATCCGCAACTACCTCGACCGTGTCCGGCACGGCGAGGAGGTACCGGACACGGTCCTGACCGTACGCGAGGAGGAGGTCCTCAAGCTCATCGCCGAGGGCAACTCCTCCAAGGAGATCGCGGAAACGCTGGTCATCAGCATCAAGACCGTCCAGCGTCACCGGGCCAACCTGCTGCAGAAACTCGGCCTGCGCGACCGTCTGGAGCTGACCCGCTACGCCATCCGGGCCGGCCTGATCGAACCCTGACCTGCCGCCCGTGCAGCCCCGGGGCGACTGCGGGCCGCCCACACCCGAGTACCCGAACCCGCAGCCACGTCCATGTCCGAGAAGAGGAGGCCGCATGCCCCGCGCTCGCGCGGCCTCCGCCACCGCCCGGCGCCCGGCACGTCTCCGCGGCCTGCTGCCGGGGAAACTGGCCGTCCTTGTCGGCCTCCTCTGTCTGCTGGGAGTTCTGGGAACCCTGGCCCTCGGTCCCGGCGCATCCACGGCGACCGCGTCCGGCGACCGCACGGCAGCGGCCGAGATCCTCTCCCACGGCACCGACGCCGACGACCTGTGCACCGCCGACTGCGGTACGTCGCCACGCGTGTTCCGGGCCACCCTGGACGAGCGGGTCGCCTCGCACCCTGTCGGCGTATCCATCGCGGTCGGCTCCGTCTTCTTCCGGCCCCCGTGCCAGCGGCCGCCACCGCCCGCGCCGGACACCGCCGCACAGCCCCAGCACACCGCGTGTCACACCGGGCGGGCACCGCCGCCCTCCGCAGGCATCCGACGTCCCCCTGACTCCTGACCGCGCCCGCCACCGCGGCCGCGGCACGCCTGCTGGAGGCAATCCTTGACACGCGCCACACGCGTGCGGGCGTTGTTCGCCCTTGCCGTACTCGCACTGTCCGTCTACATCACCCTGACCGTTCCCGCCCGCCTCGGCCTCGATCTGCGAGGCGGCACCCAGATCGTGCTGGAAACCCGTGATTCCCCCACGGCCAAGGCCGACGCCGAGGCCACCGACCGCACCCTGGAGGTGCTCCGGCGCCGCGTCGACGCGCTCGGCGTGGCAGAACCCACTCTCGCTCGTTCCGGAGACAACCGGATCATCGTCGAGCTGCCCGGAGTCCAGGACCCGCGCAAGGCCGCCGATGTCCTCGGCCGCACGGCCCAGCTCACCTTCCACCCCGTCCTCGGCCCGGCCGACCCCGCCGCCCCCTCGCCCGAGCCGCGCCCCAAGAGCTCCGAGGAGCGGGTTCTCCCCGATGAATCCGGGCAGCCGCTGCGCCTGGGCCCGTCCGCTCTCACCGGCGCGGACGTCGGCGGCGCCGAAGCCCTCACCGATCCCCAAAGAGGCGTCGGCTGGTTCGTCACCGTCGACTTCGAGGGCCGGGGCAAGGATCTGTGGGCCGATCTGACAGGCAAGGCCGCCTGCGCCCCGGCCGACGATCCCACCCGCCGGGTCGCGATCGTCCTGGACGACAAAGTCATCTCCTCGCCCCAGGTCTCCCCGACTGTCGCCTGCCGCACCGGCATCAGCGGCGGATCCACGGAGATCACCGGCAACTTCAGCCCCGACGAGGCAAAGGAGCTGGCCCTGCTCGTGAACGGCGGCGCTCTCCCGGTACCGGTGGAGATGATCGAACAGCGCACCGTCGGCCCCACCCTCGGCGCCGAGGCCATCGAGGCCAGCGCCCAGGCCGCCATCATCGGCACCGTACTGACCTCGCTGTTCCTCATGGTCGTGTACCGGCTCCTCGGCGGCCTGGCCACCCTGGCCCTGGCCTGCTACGGGGTCATCTCCTACGCGGCCCTGGCCGCCCTCGGCGCCACCCTCACCCTCCCCGGTCTGGCCGGTTTCGTCCTCGCGATCGGCATGGCCGTGGACGCCAACGTGCTCGTCTTCGAACGGGCCCGTGAGGAGTACACGGCCCGAAGGAGCAAGAGCCTGCGCTCCGCCCTGGCCGCCGGATTCCGCAACGCCTTCAGTGCCATCGCCGACTCCAACATCACCACGCTCATCGCCGCCGGACTGCTGTTCTTCCTCGCTTCCGGACCCGTCCGCGGCTTCGGGGTCACCCTGACCATCGGCGTCCTCGCCTCCATGCTCAGCGCCCTGGTCATCACGCGGCTCCTCGCCGAATACGCCGTCGCCCGACGCGCCGTTCGGCGGCGCCCCGGCGTCTCCGGCATCACCACCACCGGGAAGGTCCGCGACTGGCTCACCCGCCGCGATCCCGATCTGATGCGCCACCGGCGGCGCTGGCTGGCGGGTTCCGCCGTGGCACTCGTCCTGGCCACCTCCGGCATCGCGGTCCGGGGACTCAACTTCGGGGTGGAGTTCACCGGCGGACGGCTGATCGAGTACTCCACCACCGCACCCGTGGATGTCGACCGTGCCCGGGACGCGCTCGCCGACGCCGGTTTCCCTCGCGCCGTCGTACACACCTCCGGGGACGGCGACCTCACCGTGCGCACCAGCAAGCTGTCCAACGCCGAGGAGGCGAAGGTCAGCGAGACCATCGCCGGCCTCGGCGGGAAAACGGAGAAGGTCCGCGACGAGCTGATCGGCCCCAGCCTCGGTGAAGAGCTGCGACGGGGCGCCGCCATCGCACTCGTCGTGGCCCTGGGCGCTCAGTTGCTCTACCTCGGGATCCGGTTCCGCTGGACGCTCGCCACTTCCGCGGTCGTCGCGATGGCCCATGACGCGCTCATCCTCGTCGGTGTCTTCGCCTGGTTCGGCAAACCCATCGACGGGGTCTTCCTGGCCGCCCTGCTGACCGTGATCGGTTACTCGGTCAACGACTCCGTGGTCGTCTTCGACCGGATCAGAGAGCTGTCGGCCGACAATCGCAGGACACCCTTCGCGCGCATCGCCAACACCGCGATCCTCCAGACCGTGCCGCGCACCGTCAACACCGGCATGGGTGCGGTGTTCATCCTGTCCGCCCTCGCCGTGCTGGGTGGCGACTCGCTGACCGACTTCGCCCTCGCGCTGCTCATCGGAATCGTCGTAGGCACCTACTCGTCGATGTTCACCGCGGCACCCCTGGCCATCGAACTCCAGGCCCGCGCCGGCAGGAAGTGAGGTCCCTTTCCTGACAGGTGTCCGGGGCGATGACGCCGCCGCCGGCGTCATCGCCCCGGACCGGTTCGCCGGCGGCTCACAGCTCCACGAGGAGCTCCTTGGGCCCGCGGATCACGAAACCGCGCCCCCAATCCGGCTCCGCCGCGAGCCGCATCGTCGGCGCGTCCCATAGCAACACTCGGAAGGAAGTCGCCGGTTCGACCCGCGCCGGCGGGGCGCCGATGGTCCAGGTCCAGCATCCCGTGGTCGTTGAGGACATGGAACGGCTCGTGCTCGGGCGGCGGGGTGCAGCCGAACTCCTCGTGCGTGAAGCGGTGCAGATACGTTCGCCCCAGCCGGCGGTCGCGGAGCAGTGCGCTGACGCCCGCGTGTGGCGGTTCGAGCCACTGCCGGGCCGGTTCGAACCAGTGCACGAGCTCCGCACAGGCCGGGCAGGGGCCGGCGACGAAGTCGGCCGACCAGGCGCCGAACGCGTCGGTCACACATCGACCGTACCGGGGTGCCCACGCCGGGTGCGGGCGTTCACGGTCACCCGTTCTCTCAGGCGGCGCAGCCCGGGTGGCCCCAGCCCTGGTCGAGCTTGGTGATCGCCTCGCCGGCCCCGTACTGCCGGCCGCAGGCGCAGCGGCCCGGGAACTTCGCCTTGATGGTCCGCACGCCACCGCCGGACGCGGAGCCGCTCCGCTGCGTGCCGTAGGCCCGCTTCTTCGCCGACGCGGACCGGGTGCGCGACGGGGCGCTGCGGGCCGGTGCGGGCTCGGGGAGGCCGGCGTCGCCGAGTGCCGTGCCGGCCGCCTGCTGCCGCGCGGCCGCGTCGCTGGCGGCCTGGTCGGCGATCGCGTTCAGCCGGTCGCCGTCCTCCTGATGCGCGGGCACGTAGCGGAACTCCACTTCCCGGCCGGCCAGCAGCACGTCGATGCGCTCGACGAGCTCGCGGTTGGCGACGGGGCTGCCGCCGGAGGTCTTCCAGCCGTTGCGCTTCCAGCCCGGCAGCCACTGGGTGACGGCCTTCATGGCGTACTGGGAGTCCATCCGCACCTCGACGGCCGTCCCGGCGGGCACCGCCTCCAGCAGACGCTCCAGAGCGGTGAGTTCGGCGACGTTGTTGGTGGCCCTTCCGAGAGGTCCGGCCTCCCAGCGCTCCGGGTTGCCCTGGGCATCCGCGATGACCCATGCCCATCCGGCGGGTCCCGGGTTGCCCTTCGAAGCCCCGTCACAGGCGGCAATGATGCGTTCAGACATCCCACGATCATGTCAGTGCCGCGGACCGACCCTTCCCTAACAATCGTTTGGTCGAAGTGGGAGGGCGTCACCCGCGAGGCTTGGGCGGCGTGGACGGGGGAGTGGCCGCTCGCCGGTCACCGGAGCGGATCTCCCGACGGGCCACGCCGCCGCGTTCGCCCGATCACTCGTTCGGCTCACCCGGAAAGCGGAGACGCACTGGCGCTCCCATGCTGGCGTGGGGAAATCGACTGGAAGGACGGGGCCTTGATGAGACTCGTCGTGGACCTGAACCGATGCCAGGGATACGCGCAGTGCGCGTTCCTCGCGCCCGATGTCTTCGCCATGCACGGCGAGGAGGCGCTGTCCTACAACCCAAGGGCCGACGACGCGCAGCGCGACGATGTGATGCGCGCCGTGAAGGCGTGTCCGGTCCAGGCCATTCTGGTGGATCAACTGGATGAATCAGGCGAGAAGGGCGGCAGGTCCGCCGTGGCGGGGGAGGGGGGCGTCCGGTGACCGGTGACGGATATGTCGAATGGCTCAAGCGCGAGGGACGGATCGTCATCGTGGGCGCCTCCCTGGCCGGTCTGAGGGCGGCGGAGACCCTGCGCGAGGAAGGCTTCGCGGGTTCGCTCACGATGATCGGCGACGAACCGTACGAACCGTACGACCGGCCGCCGCTGTCCAAGCAGGTCCTGCTGGGCAAGGCGTCCGCCGAGCACACCGCGCTGCCCCGGCGCCGGGCCATCGACGCGCGGTGGCGGCTCGGTGTCGCGGCCACCGGGCTGGACATGGCGGCCAGGCGGGTACGGCTGGCCGACGGCGACGAGGTGGAGTACGACCGGCTGCTGATCGCGACCGGCGTGCGGGCCCGGCCGTGGCCACGCAAGGAGGAAGCGGAGCTCGACGGGGTCTTCGTGCTGCGCACGCGCGACGATGCTGTCGAACTGCACCGCCGGCTCGCGGGCGGACCCCGCCGGGTGTTCGTGATCGGCGCCGGTTTCACCGGTTCGGAGATTGCCTCCGCCTGCCGGGAGCAAGGGCTCCCGGTCACCGTCGCGGAACGCGCGGCCGCGCCCCTGGTCGGCCCGCTGGGCGGTGTGATCGGCGAAGTGGCCGCTCGCATGCAGCGGGAGCACGGAGTGGACCTGCGCTGCGGTGTGATGGTCACCCGTCTGGAGGGCGACTCGACAGGCCGCGTGCGCGCGGCCCATCTGTCCGACGACGCCAAAGTCGAGGCGGACGTGGTGGTCGTCTCGCTCGGCGCGACCCGGAACACCGAATGGCTGGCCGGATCCGATCTCGGCGCCGGCCCCCGGGGCATCGCCTGCGACGCGGGCTGCCGGGCCTTCGACTTCCGGGGCATCGTCACCGACGACATCTACGTGGCCGGTGATGTGGCGCGGTCCCCTCACCCGCTGTTCGGATACCAGTTCCTCTCCCTCGAACACTGGGGCAACGCGGTGACACAGGCCGAGGTCGCCGCGCACAACATGATCAGCGTCAGCGTCGACCGCCGGCCGCACATGTGGGTGCCGGCCTTCTGGTCCTCCCAGTTCGGGGTGAACATCAAGTCGGTGGGCGTGCCGTCCATGGGCGAGGAGCTCCTTGTCGCACAAGGGTCGCTCGCCGAGGGCAGGTTCACCGCTGTGTACGGCTACCAGAACCGCGTCATCGGCGCCGTGGCCTTCGACCAGTCGCGGTGGCTGCAGTTCTACCAGCATCTGATCGAGACCACCGCACCGTTCCCGCCGCCGTTTCCGACCGTGGACCGCCGCCCCGAGGGACGGCATCCGGTCCCGGCCGACTTTCCCGACCCCTCGGTGCCCACGCACGGCCCGACCGTCACCCTCAGCGGCTACTCGCCGGCCGACCGCCGGCTCACCTTCACCCCCGGCCGCTGACCGCCCGCCGCCCGAGGCCGGCAGAGCCGCATCCACCGCCCGGCATGTCTCCGGCGACGCCGGCCGGGCCCACGCCACCAAGGACCGTCATGACGCAAGCCTCGCTCCTGCGGCAGATCACCGATTACGCCAACCGCGCCGACCCCTACCCCCTGTACAAGGAGCTCCGCAGGACGCCGGTGCTCCGCGACGAGGACGGCCCGTACCTCGTCAGCACCTACTGGGAGATCCAGAGCCTGCTCCATGATCCGCGGACCAGCTCCGACGCCCGGAACCTCGCCACGACCGGTGGCTACGGTGCGACGCCGCTGGAGGAGACGTCCCTGCCGCCCAGCTTCATCCGGCTCGATCCACCGGAACACGACCGGCTGCGCCGGATGGCGATGCGCTCCTTCGGGCCTCCGCACACCCCGCGCCGTATTCACGACATGCGCGACGCACTCCACGCGATCGTCACCGACCTCATCGACGGCCTCGGGAACACGGACCGGATCGATCTGGTCGAACAGTTCTCCTACCCGTTTCCCGTGACCGTGATCTGCCGGCTGCTCGGGGTTCCGCGCGAGGACGAGGCGCACTTCCGTACCTGGGCCGACATCATCGCGGCCAGCCTGGACCCCGTTCCGGGTGAGGATCCGACCGAGCGGGACCGCACCACCCAACAGGCTCGGAACGAGCTGGGCATGTACCTGGCCGGACTGGTCGAGGAACGCCGTCGCAAGCCCGGTGAGGACATGCTCTCCGAGTTGGTGACCGGCAAGGGCCCGGACGGGACCATGACGACCATGGAGGTACTCAGCACCTCGGTCCTGCTGCTGATCGCCGGCCATGAGACGACGGTCAACCTCATCACCAACGGCATGCTCACCCTGATGCGCCACCCGGAGGTCCTTCAGCGGCTGCGGAACGAACCCGGTCTCGCCGTCCCGCTCGTCGAGGAACTACTTCGCTACGAGCCGCCGGTGCAGTTGATCCCGCAGCGCACCACGATCGCGGACATCGAGGTCTCCGGCGTCACCATCCCCAAGGGCGCGTCGCTCTGGCTCGTACTGGCCTCCGGCAACCGGGACCCGGAACGCTTCACCGACCCCGACCGGTTCGACCCGGACCGCAAGGACATCCAGCATCTCGGGTTCGGCAGCGGCATCCACGCCTGCTTCGGCGCGCCGCTCGCCCGGTTGGAGGCACAGATCGCGCTGACCGAGCTGGCCCGCAGGCTCGACAACCCCCGCCTGCTGGAGGACCCGCCCCCCTACCGCCAGAGCGCCGTCCTGCGCGGCCCACGCCATCTGCACTTCGCCTGCGACGGCATCCGGCCCTGAACCCGGCCGCACCGACGACGCGTTCGCCGGGGCGGACCGGACGCCGCCTCGGCGAGATGGGGCCGGTGCGCGCCCTTCTAAGACCTCGGGGTGCCCGGCGCAGGTGTACGAAGGGGTCCGGCCGAGGTGAGCCCAAAAGTCATGGCGGGTTGCGGGCCCTTCAGTGGTTGCGTGGGGCTACCAGGCCGGATTCGTAGGCGAGGACCACGAGTTGGGCGCGGTCGCGGGCGTCGAGCTTGGCCATGGCCCGATTGATGTGGGTTTTTGCGGTCAGTGGGCTGATCACCATGTGGTCGGCGATCTGGTCGTTGGACAGGCCCTGTGCGACCAGGGCGACGGCCTCGCGTTCGCGGCTGGTCAGCTTTTCCAGCCCGGTGCCGGTGCTGGTGTTGACCGGCTGGGCGATGTACCTGTTGATGAGCTTGCGGGTGATCGAGGGAGCGAGCAGGGCGTCGCCGCGCGCGGCGACGCGTACGGCGTGCAGGAAGTCTTCCGGCACGATGTCCTTGACGAGGAATCCGGCAGCGCCGGCGCGCAGCGCGTCGAAGACGTATTCGTCCAAGCCGTAGTTGGTCAGGATGACGACGTGCACCCGGGCCAGGGCAGGGTCCGCGGCGATGCGCCGGGTCGCCTCTATGCCGTCGACGACCGGCATCTGGATGTCGATGAGAGCGATGTCGGGCAGGTGTTCCCTGATCAGAGCCAGGCCTTCCTTCCCGTCGGCAGCCTCGGCCACCACCTCGATGTCGTCCTCAAGGTCGAGGAGCGCGCGGAATCCGCTGCGAATGAGCGGCTGGTCGTCGACCAGCAGGACGCGGATCATGACGTCCGGTCCACGGGGAGTTCGGCCTGAACGGTGAAGCCGTGCTCGCTGAGCGGTTCGGCGCGAAGCCTGCCGCCGAGGGCGGTGACTCGTTCGCGCATGCCGAGCAGCCCGATGCCGGGCGTCGGCGCGGTGTCCGGCGTGGCCTTGCCGTCGTCATCGACGCGTATCGCGAGGGCGTCGGGCCGGTAGTCGATCCGGATCGACGCGGTAGCGGCGGCGGCGTGGCGGGCGATGTTGGTGAGCGACTCCTGCACGATCCGGTAGGCGGTCCGGCCCACCGCGGCCGGCACGTCGTGCCGCTGTCCTTCGATCGTCAGCGTCGCCTCCAGGCCGGCCCTGCCGGCCCGCTCCACCAGTTCCGGGATGTGGTCGAGCCCGTGCGGCGGGGTCGTGTCGTCGTCGCGCAGGGCCTCCAGGGTCGCACGCAGTTCCCGGCTCGCCTCACGTCCGGCCTCCTGGATCGCCAGCAGGGCCTCCGACACCTGTTCGCCACGCCTGCGGGCCACATGGACGGCGACTTCGGACTGCACCTTGATGATCGAGATCTGGTGGGTGAGCGAATCGTGCAGTTCCCGCGCGATGTGCAGCCGCTCTTCGTCGGCGCGGCGCCGCGCGGTCTCCTCCCGGGTGCGCTCTGCTTCGTCCGCCCGCCGCTCGGCCTGCCGCAGCGCCTCCCCCGCGGCGCCGGCCGCAATCAGCCAGGCCACCTCGAGGGCCCCGCGGGCCTGCGCGAAGGCCTCACCCGTGTCGTTCAGGGAGGCCAGGGCCGCGAGGGGGAGAGCGGCCAGCATGGTTACGCTCGCCGCCACCGTGATGGTGCGGTGTCCCGCCCGCATGGCGGCGTACACCGCGAACAGGTAGGCGACGGCGGGCACGTCGAAACCGGCCGCCTGGTAACCCACCGCGCACAGCCCGGTGACGGTCAGGACGGGAACCGGAGCGCGGCGGCGCGCGGCCAGCGCCAGGCCTCCGGCCGTGAGTAGCGCGTAGCCGAGCAGGTCGAGGTTCGTGGCGGAGTGCTGCCCGGACAGCCCGGTGGCCAGCAGCGCCACCGCCACGCCGACGGCGATCGCCCAGTCTCTGACATCGGCCGGGACACGGAACCGTCCTGTACTCATGCGCGCACCCTAACCGGATGTCGCTGCGGGTGAGTCCTGCTTGCGGACGAGCGGCTGTCTACCGCGCCCGCAGTACCTTCGCGGCGCCTGCGGCATCCGCAGTAAACCGGGTGCGCCATCGGCGGCAGCCCAAAGTGCCTGCGTCTGCGGGACGACCGGCGGTGGGTCCGGCGGACATGATCAGGCGACGTCCAGTCGTAGGAGGAGAAGGAGCGCCTCATGTCAGTCGGATTCGTGCTTGCCGCACCGGCGGCCGGGCACGCCTCGGTCCAGTCGGCCGCCGCCAGTGTCTACGCCATGAGCGCCGGGCGAATCGGGGCCATCGTGGCCGTGTCGGTGGGGCTGATCGGTGTGATCATCGGTGGGCGGGCTCTTGCCCGCTCCGCCGGTCGTCCCGGCACCGGCTCCAGGCGAAACAGGGCTGTCGCGGCCCTGGTGGCAGGGCTGATCGGCATGGCCCTGGGTGGGCTGGTCGTGGCCACCTCCGACGGTGGTATCGGCACCGGTAACGGGCTGGGCGGGGCCATCGTGGCCCTGGTCGTGGGGCTGATCAGCGTGGTCCTCGGTGGGCTGGCTCTGGCTCGCTCGCGCCGCGCCGGCTCACCGGCTGACCGCAGCACATACGAGCGCGCGCTCGGATGAGAGAGAGGAGACAGGGCTCGAGGAGAAGATGATGGCAACCGACACTCCCCGTACGGATGGAGCTCTGGCGAGACTCGCCCGGTTCTGTTATCGGCGGCGCCGCCTGGTCCTTCTGGCCTGGATCGTCGGCGTGATCGCCGTGGCGTTCGCCGGCTTCGGCTACGGCGCCGCCTCCGACAACGACTACTCCGGTGGAGACTCCGGGTCCGCCAAGGCGCAGGCTCTGATCGAGAAGCACTTCCCCGAGCAGCAAGGGGACACGCTGACTCTCGCGATCAAGGCAGAGAAGGGGATCGACGACCCCGCCGCCCGGCAGAAGATCGAGAAAGTCATCGCCCATCTGGACGCCTCACCCATCACAGGACCGGTGACCTCGCCGTATCAGGACAAGGACCTGGTGACGAAGGATCGTCGTATCGCCCGTACGACCATCCCGCTGACCGACATGGATGCGAAGAAGACCGACGTCAAGCCCCTGGTGGACTCGGTCAAGGACGCCTCGGGCGACGGCGTGACGCTGGGGCTGGGCGGGAAGACGGCGGAGAAGGCCGAGACACCTCCGCAGGGTTCGGCCGAGCGCGTGGGCGTCCTGGCGGCCGCGGTGATCTTGTTCATCGCCTTCGGGTCACTGGTGGCGATGGGCCTGCCGATCGTGACCGGGCTGATGGCGGTGCTCGGCGGGATCGCCCTGATGAAGCTCGTGGGGCACCTGGTCCCCTCGCCCGATTTCACGGTGTTCGTCGCCGCGTTGATCGGGCTCGGTGTCGGCATCGACTACGCACTGTTCATCCTGACCCGCTACAAGGACAGCCTGCAGGACGGCGACGGGCCCGAGAGCGCCACGGTCAAGGCCATCACCACCGCGGGTCACGCGGTGCTGTTCGCGGGCACGACCGTCGTGATCGCGCTGCTGGGCCTGATCGCCATGGGGCAGAAGATGATGACCGGGGTGGCCATCGGCGCGTCGGTGACCGTGCTGGTGACGATGATCGCCGCGGTGACCCTGTTGCCGGCGTTCCTGGGCTTCACCGGCCACAGAATCAACTCGCTGCGTCTGCCCCGTCGAACGAATCGTCGGCACGGGGCCGACGGCGTCCCGGCCCGGGAGCGCCGTACCCCCGCCGAGCGCTGGGTCGGCGTGGTACAGCGCAGGCCGCTGGTCGCCGCGATTCTGGCCGGCGCGAGCCTGCTGGTGCTGGCCGCCCCCGTGGTGTCGATGCGGCTGAGCCTGCCCGACGCCAGTGTCGAGCCCCACGACAGGAGCAGCTACACCTCATACAAGATTCTTTCCGAGGGCTTCGGTCCCGGCTACGGCGCACCCCTGATCTTCACCACCGAGGTCGACTCCAAGGACGCCGCTCTGCGTCCCGTCGTCGAAGCGGTCAGGAAGACCGAGGGCATCGCCTACGCAACGCAGGCCCGGGTCAGTAAGGACGGGCAGGCCGCCACCTTCATGGCCTTCCCCGAGACCGGGTACCAGGACGAGGCCACCGCGGACCTGGTGCACAAGCTCCGCGACGACGTTCTGCCCCAGGCATCCGGCGGTGAAGGGGTCTACGTCGGCGGCCCGAACGCCGGCGCGATCGACTTCGCCGAGGACACCGGCTCGCACCTGCCCCTGATGATCGCGGTCGTCATCGTGCTGTCCCTGGTGCTGCTGATCGCGCTGGTCCGGTCGGTCACGATCGCACTGCAGGCCGCCGTGATGAACCTGCTGTCGATCGGCGCCGCCTACGGCGTGCTGGTAGCGATCGTGCAGTGGGGATGGCTGGGTTCGGCCGTCGGGTTCCCCACCGACATGCCGATCACGACCTGGGTGCCGATGATGATGTTCCCGCTCCTGTTCGGTTTGTCGATGGACTACGAGGTCTTCCTGATCTCGCGGGTCCGTGAGGAGTACGAGCGCACCGGCGACACCCGCATGGCCGTTGCTCGCGGGCTGGCGCGGACCGCCAAGGTCATCACGGCCGCGGCCGCCATCATGATCGCCATCTTCACGACCGCCCTGCTCGGCCCCGACGTCTCAATCAAGCAGATCGGTCTGGGCATGGCCGTCGCTGTGCTCGTCGACGCCACCATCATCAGGATGGTCCTCGTCCCCGCAGTGATGGAACTGTGCGGCAAGGCCAACTGGTGGATGCCCGGGCGCCGGGCACCGAAGGCGACCTCGGCTTCGCAGGCCGGGATCGGGGAAGAGGCCAGAGTCTGACCGATCTCGGGTTACTGGCACATGGTTTGCCGCTCGGTGATCAACGGCACCCCGATTCGGACGCGTCGGCGCCCACGACGACCGGGCCGACGGAGAGCATCGAGGCCCGGATCCCCGTGGGTTCAGGGAAACCGAAGCTCCTTCAGCGCGAACCCACGGGTCCACCGGTGTGCGTCAGGCCGATGCATCCGTGGGTTCGAGTGAAACGCGCTCGCGCTGAGCGATCCGAAGGGCTTCGGCGGTAACGTCGGCCGGATGTCCTCGGGTTATACCGGCCGCCCGCCGAACTGCCAGTGGTGCACCTCGATGTCGGCGTACCGGTCCGGGGCCAGGATGGCGCGCGCCGTCTCCAGGTCCCGTGCCCGGACCAGCACCGCCGTGCCCAGCCAGGTGGCGCCGTTGTCGGACAGCAGCGGCCCGTAGGCGATCAGCTCGTCCCGGTCGGGCGGCACCGCGAGGTCGGCGGCCTGTCCTGTGCCGAGGCCGAGCACCAGGTATCGATTGCCGCCGGTCCGGCCGCCGGGGAAGTCCCACATGGTGCGCCCCAGCGTGTTGCGCCACCGTCGCAGCAGCACGTCCCGGTAGACGCCGGCCTGGTAGTTCGGCTCGTCGAAGGCGAACGCGCGGGCGGCGACGGGATCGGGCAGGTCGACGATGTGCACGCTTCCGGTGGGTGTCTCGCCGTCGCCGGCGAGGGTCGGGCCCCGGGCGATCATCTCTTTCGCGTACCGGTCCATGTAGGACCAATGCTCTTCCAGCAGCTCGTCGCGCAGGGCTACGGAGTCGGGCCGGTCGCGGTGGTAGCAGAGGAACTCCATGCTTCACAGGGTCCCTTCAAGGAGGTAACAAGGTCGAGCGGGTTTCACTGCGAGTGCTGCTCGGCAGCCTCATCCAGAAGCACGCGTGCCGACTGCGCGTAGCGGATGGTCGTCTTCTCGTCGATACCGAGGACGAGGGCGAGGTGGAGCGGGTCGGCGCCCTGGGGGAGGACCTCCTCGAGCCGGCGTCTGACGCGGAGCCGTTCCTTCCGGACCGTGTCCTGAGGCGGCAGGTTCGGACGCCGAGGGCTCGACGGTGGACGTCGTATCCGACGACCACCGCCGAGCCCTGTCATGTGCGCCGCTTCCCCGTCCCCACGGGGCGGCGCGCTCAGGAGCCGCCTCCGCTCGGAACGGCCCCGCTCGTGGGGCGACCTCCGGATGAATCCCCGGGGTCGCGTGCCGGTCAACCGGCCGGAACCGGGTGGGGCTCAAGCCCCTCGATCGGGGATCGGTGCAGGCCCTTGCGGTCGTAGAAGCGGGTCATTCCGAAGCCGAACAGCAGCGCCACCACGAAGCCCACGCCGATCATGGTCCAGCCACGGCCGAGCCCGGCCTCGGTCTGTGCCCCGAAGTAGAGGATGGACCGGACACCGTCGACCACCTGTCGGAAGGGCTCGAACTCGGCGAGGAAACGGTAGAAGTCCGGAAGCGCCTCCAACGGGATCGTGGCGCCCGCCGACGGAATGGCGAAGCCGATCAGCACCAGCATGGACAGCAGCTGGCCGGGCATGCCGAAGACCGCGAGCAGAGCCAGCGCGGTGATGCCCATCGCGGTGGTGGCGCAGGCGCCGTAGATCCACAGGAGCGCCAGGTGCGAGGCGTCGATGCCGACGATTTTCACGGCCGCGACCAGTGTCAGGGCGGACGTCACCAGTGACAGGGCGGCCATGAGCCCGCAGGCCACGGCGAAGTGACGCGTACGGCTGATGCGCTCCGCGGGCTTCGCGCGGCGGAAGGGGCCGTAGTCGCTGGCCGCGTACCCCAGCAGGGCGTCCAACTGGGTGTGGATCACATTGGCGCCCAGCATGCCGCCCAGGACGAGCACCAGGGTGTAGAAGAACGCGCTCAGCCCGAGTCCGCTGTGGGTGCCGAGCTCATGGCCCTCCTGGACCGTCACCGCGACCGGGTCGGCGAGCAGCAGCTGCTCGGCCGTGCTCGGCTGCTCGGCCTTCACCGCGTGGTCGGCCTGCTGCTGTGCGTGATGGCTCGGCTTCTTCTCGGCCTGTGCCGCCTGCTGCTTCGCCTGCTGGCTCAGTTGCTTGCCCAGCTCGGTGGAGGCGGCGTGGGCCACCTTCTGGTTGATCTCGGCGGCCATGCCGGAGCCGAAGCTTCCCGAGGCCGGGTTGGTCAGCACCTGCATGGTGGGGCGTTTCGGGTCCTGCTGGGGGAGGGCCAGCGCGGCCACGGATGCCGAGAAGTTCTCGGGGATCACCAGGGCGCCGTACGCCTTGTCCTTCCCCAGCATCTCCTCGGCCTCGCTGCGGCTGACCTGCTTCCAGGCGACCTTGTCCTTCAGGTCCGGGGAGTGGGCGACCTTCGAGGTGATCTGCGCGCCGATGTTGATCTGCTTCCCGCCCACGGTCACGCCCTTGTCGGCGTTCACCAGCGCGATCGGCAGATCGTGCGTGGCGCCGACCGGGTCGTTGTTCGCACCCATGTACAGGAGCGAGAGCACGAAGGACAGCAGGCCGAGGATCAGCGCCGACGGGAGCCACAGGCTCCGTCGGCGCAGCACCTTCCGTCCGGGCGCCCGACGGGCGTGCATCGGCTCAGACATGGCGCCTCCCCTCGGAGAGGGCCGCCATGGATGCCCTTTCATGACAAATGGCTCCTGTACGACATGAGACCGGCAAGTCTGCTCCAGATGCGATGTCGCGCCACGGTGCGCGTGAGACGTGCAACAGAAGGCGGTCCAGCCCTCCGGCCCGGCGGGCCCAATAGCTGGATACCTTCACTATCCAATAGCTGGATACTGACACTATCCAGTCCGGCTTGTCGAACCGAGATGCCGCGATACTGGTCACAGCACGGAATCGAGGGGAGCGCATGAGGATCTCGGAACTGAGCCGACGGTCGGGGGTGCCGGTGGCGAGCATCAAGTACTACCTGCGGGAAGGATTGCTGCCCGCAGGCCGCGCGATGGGCGCCACCCTGGCGGAGTACGGCGAGGAGCACGTCCAGCGCCTGCGTCTGATCCGGGCGCTGACCACGCTGGGAGGGCTGTCCATCGCCGCTGCTCGCGAGGTGCTCGCCGAGATCGACCAGCCGCATGATCCGCTCGCCATGCTCGGCGTCATCCACTACGCCCTGCGTACCCCGGCCGATGCCACCGAGGCGACCGGCGACGGGGAGCTGACGGAGCGCGTCGACGGCCTCGTCGACGCCATGGAGTGGGACATCTCGGAAGCCTCGCCCCACCGTCGCGCCCTGGCCGCGAGTCTGCAGGAGCTCGGCCGCCTGGGAGTGGACTTCGGCGTGGACGACCTCCTCCCGTACGCGAGGCTGGCCGCCGCCGTGGCGCGGCTGGATCTCGACCAGCTCGACGGCATCGAGGACCGGATGGTGCTCGCCGAACGGGCCGCGATCCTCACCCTGCTCCTCGAACCGGTCCTCGCCCTGCTCCGGCGGCTCGCCCAGGAGGGCGAGTCACGTCGCCGCACAGGGGCGGCCGCCGCACCCGACACCGCGTACTGAGCCCCTTCGGCGGGGCCTGCCTCTCATCCGTGTTCCAGCCGGGCCGCCAGCTCCTCGGGGAGGGCGTCCCGGTTGGCCTGGGTCAGACGGACGACTGCGACGCCGGACCGCTGCTTGAGCGCATCGGTGAACGGGTCGATGTGCGCATGGACGGTGGCGACGATGTCGACGTCGGCCCCGAACAGCGACCGGACCGTCTCGCGGAACGGGACATAGGCCAGTTCCATCCGGCCGAGCTCGTCGATGAGTACGAGCTGCCCGGGAGCAGGGTTCCTGGACGCCTGCTCCAGGGACGGCAGTGCCAGCCGTTCCATGACGCCGAGGTCGACCCCGTACCGGCCGACCCGGGGCGGGCCCGGGAAGCCGGCATGGGCGAGCACGGCCCGTCGGCCGTCCAGGGTCTCCAGTGCGAAACCGATCCGTGTGCCGCCCTCGCGGATCTCCTCCGTGGTGAAGCCGATGACGTCACGGGTGTGCAGCAGCGTTGCCAGCCGGCGGACGGCGGTGGTCTTGCCCACGCCCGGGCGTCCCTCGATCAGGATTCTTGTCGGCATGTCGTGCGCATACCCGGTTCGTGACCCTGACCGGACTCGGCCGATCGGGTTCTTCGCGCGGCAGGACCGGTGCTGCGCGTGCCGTTGCGGGTATGGCCGCGCGCATGACTGGAATCGAGCTCATGAGCACGGCATTCGGCGATCACCAGGAGATCCCGCGTCGCCACAGCGGCGAGGGGCAGGACATCTCGCCGGCCCTGTCCTGGTCGGCGGCGCCGGAGGGCACCGCGGAACTGGTCCTGCTGTGCGAGGACCCGGACGCCCCCGGGGGGACGTTTCTCCACTGGCTGGTCACCGGTATCGATCCGGCGAGCTCGGGAGTGGCGGAGGGCGAGACACCCCCGGGCGGCCACGAGTGGCCGAACGACTTCGGCCGAGTGGGCTGGGCCGGGCCGATGCCTCCCCCGGGGCACGGGCCGCACCGCTACTTCTTCCGCCTGTGGGCGGTGTCCGAGCCGCTCCCGCTGCACGGCCGGGCGAAGAGCGACGCAGTGCACCGCGCGCTGAAGGGAAGGGAGCTGGCCGGCGGCACGCTGATGGGGACGTATCAGCGCTGACCCGGTGTGCGCGCCTGTCCCAGTCGTGTGGGCCCCGTGTCGTAGGTCGCGGGCTCCCTCCCAGCGGCCCAGGAGCATGTCCTGGCGGCCTTCGGCGAGCGCGGTGTCGCCGAATGCCGGATTGTAGAGCGGTGCCCGCTCACCGCGGTGCAGCCAGGCAGACATGACGGTTCCCCCGCTCGGGTACGTAACGCACGCTCCGTTCCGCCGGGACGGGACCGCTGAACTGGAAGACCTGCCGGTCGAATCCGGGGTGCTGAGAGGCGCGGATGGAGAGCAGCGTCGAGATGGCGGGTGCGCCGGTCGTGACGCGGGGGACGTCAGCTGTCACACGACCCGGTCGGCCCAACAAGACCGCCGCTCCGCACCGTCTCCGCCGGAGAGTGGAGGGGTGCGGCATCCAGCACGGTCCACGCTCACCGGGAGACGTCCATGGCATTCGGCAACCGTCGCGACCTCGGCCTGCTCGTCCTGAGGACCGGCACCGGCGCGGTGCTGGCGGCGCACGGAGCGCAGAAGCTCTTCGGCTGGTTCGGCGGCCACGGCCTCGGCGGCACCGCCAAGGCGATGGAGGCCATGGGCTTCACCCCGGGCAAGCTGAGCGCGATCGCCGCGGGGCTCGGTGAGGCGGGCGGCGGGGCACTGCTGGTCCTCGGTCTCGCCACGCCGGTGGCCGGGGCCTCGGCGGCGGGCGCCATGGCGGGCGCGGCGGCCGTGCACGCGCCCGCGGGCTTCTTCGCACAGAGCGGAGGCTTGGAATACCCTGCCTTCCTCGGCTTCGTCGCAGCCGGCATCGGCCTGGCGGGCGCCGGGCGCTACTCGCTCGACCACGCCACCGGCCGTGTCCTGGACCAGCCGTGGACCGTGGCGCTGGCCTTCGTCGGCGGGGCTGCCGCGGCGGCGGCCGTGCTCAGCCGGCGGGCCAGGCATCTGGCGTCGCAGCCGGCCCCCGAGGAGTAGGTGCTCTTAGGGCCGTTCGGCCCCTACCAGCGCAGATCACCTCCCCTGTTGACTGGCATCGACCGCCACCGGTACCTCCCCCGGCCGGTGGCGGTCGAAGCCTGTCGGCGGCCGTCGCGGACACGGATGAGAGCGGACGGAGTTGAGCGGTGATCGCAGCGGTGGGGCATGCGGATCTGACCCTGGACACACTGGAGCTGGTGGAGAGGGAACTGGCCACGCTGCTGGACCGGGTGGCGGAGCGCGCGACCGGACTGGTGCGCGCCGGGGCGGGGCTCCCGGTGGTCTTCGGCCGGGCTGTCCGCGCCGCGGGGCGGCAGTTGGTCGTGCTTCTGCCCACGCAGCAGTCCGTGCCTGCCATGCTGCCCGGACGCGACCGGCCCGCGGCAGGAGAGCTTCTGGTACTGGCCGAGCAGGTGCGCCTGTTGCCGTACGACCCGGAGGACCGCCACGCATGCGTGGCGGCCGACGAAAAGATGATCACCGCCTCCCGCCGTCTGCTGGCCGTGTGGGACGGATCGCCGTCCAACGGCCGGGACGCCACGGCGCACCTGGTGGCCTTCGCCCGTGCCCGGGGCATTCCGGTCGACGTCGTCTGGCCGGCCGGCGCCCGCCGGACCGACGCCCCGGCGCCCGCCCGGGGGACCCGCGGAGGCTTGTGTGCGAGGTGACCTGTCCGCCGTGCGGGACACTGCGACGACCGGCGAAGTGCGTACGATCGTCCGCCCGGGAGCGGACGCGCGGACGGAGGGCGCCGCGCGGCGCACGACCGGGGCCGGACGCGCCTTCGCCTGGCTGCTGACGGTCACCGGGGCGCTCGGCATCCTGGCCTCGTTCGTGATCACCATCGACAAGATGAGACTGGCCGAGAATCCGGACTTCCGTCCCTCGTGCAGCATCGGTCCCGTCCTGTCGTGCACCAATGTGATGCTCAGCGACCAGGCCTCCGTGTTCGGCTTCCCCAACCCGCTGCTGGGGCTGGTGGCCTATCCCGTGGTGGTCATGGTCGGCGTCGCGCTGCTGGTCGGTGCACGATTCCCGGGCTGGCTCTGGATCGGGCTGAACCTGGGCACGCTCTTCGGGGCGGTCTTCTGCATGTGGCTGATGACACAGGCGCTCTACGTGATCGGCGCCCTGTGCCTGTGGTGCTGCCTGGCCTGGGCCGTCACCGTCACGATGTTCTGGTACACCACCGTGCACAATCTGAGGCACGGCATCGTACCGGCGCCGCGCCGGCTGGTGATCGGTCTGATGGAGTTCCACTGGGCTGTGCCCGTCGCCTGGCTCCTGAGTATCGTCATGCTGATCGCGGTCCGGTTCTGGTCATACTGGCAGTCACTGCTCGTATGACACGCCGTTCCGTCCCTGTCCGTTCCGTCCCCTGGCCTGAAGCACTCTCATGAATACTGATGACATTCCTGCCGCCCCGCTGCGGATCTTCCTGCTCGACGACCACGAGGTGGTACGACGGGGGGTGCGCGATCTGCTGGAGGCCGAGCCGGACATGGTCGTGGTGGGTGAGGCGTCCGACGCGCGGGAAGCCCTCGCCCGGGTGCCCGCCGCACGGCCGCAGGTGGCGGTCCTCGACGTACGGCTCGGCGGTGACAGGGACGGGGCCGGCGACCACCAGGGTGTCGAGGTGTGCCGTGAACTCCGGGCGAGCATGCCCGAACTGGCCTGCCTGATGCTGACGTCCTTCGACGACGACGAGGCCCTCTTCGGCGCCATCATGGCGGGCGCCTCCGGCTATGTCCTCAAGCGCATCGGGGGCTCGGAGCTGATCACCGCCATCCGGACGGTCGCGGCGGGGAAGTCGATGCTGGATCCCCGCGCGGTGACGCGGGTGATGTCCCGGCTGACGACCCCGCAGCCCGCGCCGACACCCAGCCGGCTGGACCGGCTGTCCCCGCGCGAGCACGAAATCCTGGAACTCATCGGTGAGGGGCTGACCAACCGGCAGATCGGCGAGCGGCTGTTCCTGGCGGAGAAGACCGTCAAGAACCGGATCTCCTCCATCCTGTCGAAGCTGGGTGTGGGCCGTCGGGTCCAGGCGGCGATGATCGCGGAGAAGGCCCGGGAGCAGCGGGCCGCGGACGCCGGCTGATCCTGCTTCAGTTCGCGGGCAGCGGTACGCGCCACTCGATCCGGGTCCCGCCGGCCGGTGGAGAGGTGACGGTCAGGGAACCGCCGAGGAGTTCGGCTCGTTCCCGCATATTGGTCAGACCGCCCGTGGGTGTGGCGCTGCCGATGCCCACCCCGTCGTCGGTCACCGTGAGCGTGATCTCCTTCTCGGCCGTCAGCACGATGTCCACCCGGCGTGCGGCGGCGTGCCGGGCGGCATTGCTGAGCGCCTCGGTGGCCACCGCCAGGACGTGCTCGGCGAGTTCCGCGCTGATGTTGGTGTCCACGGGACCGTTCACCAGCAGCGACGGTGTGAACCCCAGGGACTGGGTGGCCGAGCGCGCGGTCTCGGCCATCCGCCGGCGCACTCCGGGTCCGCCCCGGTCGTCCGTGTCGGAGCGCAGGTCGAAGATGGTGGACCTGATGATGTCGATGGTCGTGTCGAGGTCGCGCACGGCCCGGCCGACCCGCTCGGCCATTTCCGGGCGCTCGATGCCCCGCTGTGCGCTCTGCAGGGTCATCCCGGTGGCGAAGAGCCGCTGGATGGCCAGGTCGTGCAGATCCCGGGCGATACGGTCCCGGTCGTGCATCAGGGCCAGTTCCTCGGACTCGGCCCTGCGCTGGGCGAGTTCGAGGGCGAGGGCGGCCTGGCCGGCGAAGCCGGAGATCAGCTGCACCTCGGTGGCGTCGAACTCCGGTCCGCCCGACAGGCGGCTCAGCCGCAGGGCACCGGATGCGGAAGCACCGACCGGGAGGGGCACTGCCACGGTCGGCCCGTAGGCCGCCCTGTCGTCCCCGAGTGCGTTCCCGCGGGGGTCGGTGGAGAGATCGGCGCTGACCGCGGGCCGGCCGTCGTGCGCGGCCATGCCGGAGAGTGAGCCCCGCACGGGAACGGCCAGCCGGCTCATGCGATCCGCGTCGTGGCCGCAGGCCACCCGAACCGCCAGTCGGCCCGGTTCCTCCGGGTCCGGGAGCAGTACGGCCGCCGCGTCCGCGCCCGCGACATCCCTGGCCCGTTCGGCGATCAGCCGCAGCACATGGTCGGCGCCGATGCCGGAGAGCAGGCTGCGGGTGATCTCGCCCAGTGCCTCCAGCCAGCGCTCCCGGCGTCGGCTCTCGTGGTACATACGGGCGTTGTCGATGGCCACTCCGGCCGCGATGGACAGCGTCGTCAGTACGGCCTCGTCGTCGGCGTCGAAGCCTCGGCCACCGCGCTTCTCGGTGAGGTAGAGGTTGCCGAAGACCTCGTCGCGCACCCGGACGGGGACACCCAGGAACGTACGCATGGGCGGGTGATGGGCGGGGAAGCCGTAGCTGTTGCGGTGCTGGCTCAGGTCGTCGAGCCGCAGCGGCACGGGATTGTGGATCAGTTCACCGAGAATGCCGCGCCCGCACGGTGTCTGACCGATCGCGGCCACCATCTCGTCGGCCATGCCCACCGGCAGGAACTGTGACAGCCGCTGACCGTCACCGACGACGCCCAGCGCTCCGTACTCCGCGTCCGTCAGGGTCACCGCCGCTTCGACGATGCCACGCAGCACCTGGGGCAGTTCCAGTCCCCGCCCCAGGTTCATCACGGCATCGAGCAGGCTGTGCATACGGTCCGGCGTCCGTGGGTGGGGCCATGAGGGATGCCGGCCGTCTGTCACTGTGTCTGCCATTTCTCCGCTTTCCTGAGGTACCTGCTGGGCATCAGCGTATGTCACGGCACGGAAGGTCCATGGACCCTACCCGGGGGGCTGAACGGCCCTATCGGGGCCTCCCTCCTCACCGTTGATCATTGGGCGGCGGCCGGGAAGGCCGTGCGTCCCCCGTATCCGCGTCCCTTCCCGGCCCCGCACGAACATCGCAGAGTTGGAGGTTGCCCGCCGGTGGACGGGTTGCAGATATCAGAGAAGCAGGCGGTCGAGCTCCGCCCCCGCCAAGGGGAAGAAGCCGAGAGATCCCGCATGCACGTCGTGGTGGACTGGCTGACCACCACGGACCACAAGAAGATCGGGACGCTCTATCTCGTCTCCGCGTTCTTCTTCTTCATCGTCGGTGGCGTCATGGCGCTGCTGATGCGTGCCGAACTGGCCAGGCCCGGCATGCAGATCATGTCGAACGAGCAGTTCAACCAGGCCTTCACGATGCACGGCTCGGTCATGCTGCTGCTGTTCGCGATGCCGCTCTTCACGGGCTTCGCCAACTGGATCATGCCGCTGCACATCGGCGCGCCCGATGTGGCCTTTCCCCGGCTCAATATGCTGTCGTTCTGGCTGTACCTCTTCGGGTCGCTGATCGCGGCGGGCGGCTTCCTCACGCCCGGCGGCGCCGCCGACTTCGGCTGGTTCGCCTACGCCCCGTTGTCGGACGCCGTCCACTCGCCCGGACTCGGCGCCGACTTGTGGATCATGGGCGTGGCGCTGTCCGGATTCGGCAGCATCGCGGGCGCCGTCAACTTCGTCACCACGATCATCTGCATGCGCGCCCCCGGAATGACCATGTTCCGCATGTCGATCTTCACCTGGAACGTGCTGCTGACCGCCCTGCTGATCCTGATGGTCTTCCCGGTCTTCGCCGCGGCGCTCCTCGCGCTGGAGATGGACCGCAAGTTCGGCTCGCACATCTTCGACGCCTCCAACGGCGGTGCGCTGCTGTGGCAGCACCTGTTCTGGTTCTTCGGCCACCCCGAGGTCTATGTGCTCGCGCTGCCGTTCTTCGGCATCGTCTCCGAGGTCATCCCGGTCTTCTCCCGTAAGCCGATGTTCGGTTACATGGGCCTGGTCGGCGCCACGATCGCGATCGCGGGTCTGTCGGTGACGGTGTGGGCGCACCACATGTATGCCACCGGCGGTGTGCTGCTGCCGTTCTTCTCCTTCATGACCTTCCTGATCGCGGTACCGACCGGTGTGAAGTTCTTCAACTGGATCGGCACCATGTGGAAGGGATCGCTGTCCTTCGAGACCCCGATGCTCTGGGCCACCGGCTTCCTGGTCACGTTCGTCTTCGGCGGAGTGACCGGAGTGATTCTGGCGGCGCCGCCGCTGGACTTCCATGTGACCGACTCGTACTTCGTGGTGGCGCACTTCCACTACACGCTCTTCGGCACGGTGGTGTATGCGATGTTCGCCGGCTTCCACTTCTGGTGGCCGAAGTGGACCGGCAAGATGCTGGACGAACGGCTCGGCAAGATCACCTTCTGGACCCTCACGGTCGGCTTCCACGGGACGTTCCTGGTGCAGCACTGGCTGGGTGCCGAGGGCATGCCGCGCCGGTACGCGGACTATCTCGCCGCGGACGGCTTCACCCTGCTGAACACCGTTTCGACGATCAGCTCGTTCCTGCTGGGCATGTCCTTCCTGCCGTTCTTCTACAACATCTGGAAGACCGCCAAGTACGGCAAGAAGATCGAGGTCGACGACCCGTGGGGCTACGGCCGCTCCCTCGAGTGGGCCACCTCCTGCCCGCCGCCCCGGCACAACTTCACCATGCTGCCCCGCATCCGCAGCGAATCACCGGCCCTCGACCTGCACCGTCCCGAAATCGGTGCCGCGGAGACCGCGGCGGCCGCAGAACTGGTCAGTCGCTGACCGAGCCGCACGCCAGGAGGAGGAAGCGCGATGTCTCATATGGTGCTGGCACTGGGAGCCGCGGTGATCAGCGGGTCCGGCTGTGTCTGGTTCGTGCCCGCCGTCGTCGACCTGCGGGCGGGGGACGACCGTCTGCCGTCCCGGCGCTTCGCCGCCTGGGCCTGTGTGACCGGCTGGGCGACAGGTGCGGCGCTGGCCCTGGTGCTGCTGGTGGCGCGGAGCTGGCAGCCCGTCTGCGCGGTGGCCGCGGCGGGTGCGGCGCTCACGGCCACCCTGGCTGTGCGCGCCCGCACCTGCCGGCGACGCGAGGAGGAGGAGTCGATCCGGCGTTGGAAAGCCCTGCGCTGTACGGGGCCGGTCGGCGCCCCGGACAGGTCCCGGGCCGTCTTTCTGGCCTGGGCCCTGTCGGGACTCCTCGTCGCCGGCACGGCATCCGCGGCGGTCATCGCCACGGCCGGCCACTCCGGCACGATGACGGCTGCCCTGGCCGGTGCGCTGGTCTGTGCCCTCTTCCTGCTCCTGGCGTGCATGCGCGCGGTCGCCGCACGCGGCCGCGCCGGCCGGCTCTGACACCCGGTCACCTGGTTCTTCGGTGGAGGCGGCGCAGACAGGGGTCGTGTGCCTGCCGGGCGTCGAGCACCTCGACACCGTCCGGCCGGGCGAGAACGGGATCGAGGTCGGCCTCCGCGAGCTGCGGCAGATCACCGGCCATACGGGAGAGCCCAGAAGCAGCTGAGAAGGGTGCCCACACCGCGGTGGTGCCAGTGGTCGTCGACGGCGAGCGCGACCTCCGCGGTGCTGCCGTCGCCGAGCCGCCCGTCGTACGGCCCTCAGGGCGGTCACCCGCGACGGCCGTTTTCGTGCTGCTCCTGGCCGTCCTCGTCTGGCGACATGCCCCGGAGTCGCGCAGCGTGGAATGCGGGGGACGGCAGAAGGGTGGAACGGCAATGGACAGGAAGGGTTCGGCTCCGCGCGTCGTGGTGGGTGTCGACGGCTCGCCTTCGTCGCATGCGGCGTTGCGCTGGGCGGTCCGGCACGCCGCTCTGATCGGGGGCACCGTGGAGGCGGTGGCGGCCTGGGATCTGCCCGGAGCGCACGGGTGGTCGGCTCCGGCGGTGGACACCGAGTTCGACGAGGAGGCGGCGGAGCGGAGCCTCGTCGAGGAGGTCCGCAATGTGCTCGGCGAGGAGGGCGCCGCCCGGGTGCGTGAGCGGCTCGTGCGGGGAAACCCGGCCGAGGTGCTGCTGGACGCTGCAGAGGGCGCCGAGGTGCTGGTGGTGGGCAGCCGGGGCCGGGGCGGCTTCCGCCGGGCCCTGCTCGGTTCGGTGAGTCAGCAGTGCGCCCTTCATGCGTCCTGCCCGGTGGTCATCGTCCGTCCGGACGTCAGCGTGTGAGGCGCCGGCTCCGGTACGCCATGAAGCAGCGTGCGTCCCGGCAGTCACTCGAATGCCTTATCAGGACGGGCGCCGAGGAGGGAGGCCTCATTGACTGGGGGCGGCGGTCGTCCGACCCTGGGAGGCAAAATGAGAACGGCAACTGGAAACGTGGCGGCGAGCGCCGTGCTGGCGACCATCGTGGCTTTCGGCGCCGGCGGATGCGGGGGCGGTGAGGGAGCTCCGAGCAAGACCCCGTCCGCGGTCGCCTCCGTGGCCGAGTCCGCGAAGTCGGTCATCTCGTCGGCGGCCTCCCGCGCATCCGAGGCCATCGCCTCGGCGACGGCCTCGGCACAGCAGAAGTTCAACGAGATCAAGCAAGGAGTGAATGCCAAGAACGAGGTGAAGCTCGGCGCTCCGACGACGGACAGCGAAGGACGTACCACAACTCAGGTTTCCGCGAAGAACACCGCCGATTCCACGAAGTCGTTCCTGGTGCAGGTGAACTTCCTCAATCCGGCCCACGAACTGCAGGATCTGTCCGTGGTGACGATCGAGAACGTCGCCGCCGGAAAGACAGGCACCGCGACCGCGCGCAGCACGCACAAGCTGTCGGGGACCATCACCGTGGAGGTCGGCAGGGCTCTTCGTCATTGATCGACAGGGATCAATCGATGAGGAATGACGACGGGGCAGGCGCGGCCCAGGACCGGCTGAGAAGGCTGCTGGGCGCCATACGTGCGATCAGCACGGAGCTGGAGCTGCCCGCTGTGCTGAGCCGGATCGTCTCCACCGCGATGGATCTCGTCGACGCCCGCTACGGCGCTCTCGGCGTCCTCGACGAGCGGCACGAGAAGCTGGAGGAGTTCATCACCCTCGGCCTGACCGACCAGGAGCTGGAGCGCATGGCCGATGTCGGGGCACCTCATGGCAAGGGCCTGCTGGGGCACCTGATCCACCACCCGGAACCGCTGCGGGTGAACGACATCTCCGCCCACCCGGAATCCGTCGGCTTCCCTCCCGGACACCCACCCATGCGTACGCTGCTCGGAACCGCGATCCGGGTGCAGGACGAGGTGTACGGGGACCTGTATCTGTCCGACCGGCGTGACGGGCAGCCGTTCGACAGTGACGATCAGGCCGTGGTCGTGGCGCTCGCGGGCGCCGCGGGCGTGGCGATCGAGAACGCGCGCCTGTTCGAGCAGGTCCGGGCCGGTGCGGAACGTTTCCAGCGTCTCCTGCTGCCCCGCCTGCCCGACCTCGCACCCTTCACCGCGGCCGCCGAATACCGGCCGGCGGCCGGCCGCGAGCTCGGCGGCGACTGGTACGACGCCCTGTTCCTTCCCGACCGGGTATGTGCGCTGGTCATCGGCGACGTCGTCGGCCACGATCTGCACGCCGCCGCGGTGATGTCTCAGACACGGAGCATGCTCCGTGCCCTGCTGTACGAGCGGCTGACCCCGCCCAGCGCCGTGCTCTCCCAGCTCGACCGCACTCTGGACGCCATCACCGACAGCCCCGTCACCACCGCTTGCCTCGCCCGCGTCGAGCCCACGGGCCCGGCATGGACGCTGCGCTGGAGCAGCGCGGGTCATCTCCCGCCGCTGATGGTCACCCCCGACCGCAGTGCCCGGTACCTGGACGGCGAACCCGGCCTCCCCCTCGGCGTGGATCCCCGGCGGCCCCGCCCGGACCACACACATCCCGTGCCGGCGAACACCACCCTGGTGCTCTTCACCGACGGCCTGGTCGAACATCCCGGCCGCGCCCTCGACGAGTCCCTGGCCGACCTCGCCCGGATGGTCACCGAGCAGGCCCACCTCCCGCTGGACGAACTGTGCCGGACGCTGGCCGACGGCCGGCTGGCCGGCGGTCACGACGACATGGCCGTGCTCGCCCTGCGCACCCCGCCCCACCCTTGACCGCCGTGTCCATCCCCCTGTGCACGACGGACCCTCCACCGCCGCTCTCTCGTCACCGTCGTGTCACAGCCGACCGGACGGAGAAACCGCCGCCCGGCAAGGCGGTGTGTACGGAGGCGAGCACCGGCGAGTGACCGGCACCCCTCCATTCCGCTCGGGAGGCGTCATGCAGTACGGCAACAGCATTCGCAGCGCCGCGGTGGCGATGGTCGTGGCCTCCGCGGCCGCACTCCTGGTGACCGGGTGCCGGTCCGGCGGTGACGAGGCAGGGGCGGACGCGCCGAGCTCCGCCGCCTCGTCACCCGCCGCGGGGAGCGCATCACCGGCGAGTGCGGCACCGGTGCCTCCGTGCACCGTGGGCGAGCTGAAGGCGGACGCGCATCAGGCGGCGGTCCGGCCCAATGGCACGGGGATCGGAGCGGCGGTCGTCGGATTCACCAACACCTCCGGGCACCCGTGCACCCTGCAGGGCTTTCCGACGGTCGCGGGGGCGGGCAACGGATCACCGGACCGCAACGTTCCACTGGCGGTGACCCGCACGGGCTCCGCGTCGCCGGTCGCGCTCGCTGCGGGTGGCACGGCATGGGTGAAGCTCACCTTCGTCCAGGTCCAGGGCGAGGCCGACGGCTACTGCGAATCCGGTACCACGCCGTTCAGCTACCCGACTCTGGTGGTGGGCCTGCCAGGGGCCGGGGCGCACCAAGTCGCCCTGGAGGACGGGCTCTTCGCCGAGTGCGACAACAAGGTGACCGTCACCGCGGTGTCGGCGGTGCAGCCTTCCTGAGGCCGGGAGGCGTCACCGAGGGGCCCGTCGTCCGCCTGTCCAGGGCGTGGTGACGCGCTTCCGGGCATGGCCGGCGAGGCTCGCGTCCAGCGCCGCGCCGGCTTCCTCCAGCGGGTGGACGGTTGGGATCTCGACCGTCACCGATCAGATGGCGGGAGCCGTCGGAACCCTCTGGACGGTCGGGCCGGCGGTGCCGTTGTGAGCGGCCAGCTCCCTCTCCAATCGCTGGATGTGGTAGTACTGCACCCGCGCGGTGCGCTGCAGGGCCATGACCGCACCGAGGAACTGATCCATCTCCGCGGCCCGGGTGAGGATGTCGTCGGGTACGTGCTCGTCCCGCAGGCAGGCTTCCGCGTCCTGGCTGAGCACGGCCTGGGCCCAGCCACGGGTGATCGGCTTGAACAGGCTCGGGTGGTTGGCCACGATCCGCGCCCGGATGGCCAGGTCGTTCTCTGCGGCTTCCAGGTGGAGTCCTGTGTCCTTGTTGCGCGCCCCGAACAGCAGCTCATGGATATGGTGAGCATCGAAGCCGTGTTCGGCGCAGCCGATCCAGAAGTCCCAGTCCTCACCTGCCCGCATGCTCTCGTCGTACCCGCCCACGGTCTGCCAGGCCTCACGGCGGTACAGCGAGCAGTAGAACATGATGAGTCGCTGGAGCAGCAGTTCTCTGCTGTAGGCGGGGAGGGGCATCGCCTGCGGGGGCAGATCGTCGTCGGTGAACGTGAACACATCGGTCGAGGCGATGGCGATGCCGGGGTTGCTGTCCAGGACCGTGACGGTCTTCTCCAGCATCGTGGCCGCGATCACGTCGTCGGCGTCCAGCGGAAGGATATAGCGGCCGGTGCCGGCCTCGATCCCGGCGTTGCGCGCGGCGGAGACACCGGCATTGGCCTGCTGGAGCAGCCTGATGCGCCGGTCGGGATGGCCGGCGATCAGAGCCTCGGCCACCTCGACCGTGTTGTCGGTGCTGCCGTCGTCGACGATGACGAGTTCCCAGTCGTCGAAGGTCTGGGCAATGACGCTGGACACAGCCTCGGGCAGATAGCGGGCGTAGCCATGGCAGGGGATGACCACCGAGACCGCAGGAGCGGAACTGTGGGACATACGCGCGGTCCTTCGCTTCGGAACGGGAACGGGAACGGGAAGGGGGAGGATCCAGGGGGATCCGATGACCGGTTCCGGCATATCGGGCGTCGGGCGTGCCCCCCGCCCTGTTCCAGGGCCACGCCGGAGCGGCTGTTAGCCCTGGTACTGCCACGACCTGTGCTCGTACCTGTGCTCGTTCTTGTGGTGCGGCCTCTCGTGCCTGTGGTGGCCGTAGTCACATATGGTGACGTTGCCCACGGGCGCGGAGTGGCCGTAGTCGGTCACGGTCATGTTGCCCACGGGCGTACAGCAGCGCCCGTAGTCGGTGACGGTCATGTTGCCCACAGGCGTGCAGCAGTGCCCGTAGTCCGTGATCGTGACGTTGCCTATCGGAGGACACGGGCGATCGGTTCCGGGGATGAAGGTGACGTCACCTATCGGCTGCTCCTGCTTTGCCGATGCGGTCGGCGTGTCCGGGCCGAGGGCGGCGTAGGCCGCCTCCGCGGTGTTGAGCAGTCCGGCGGTGGCCAGTGCGGCGGGGAGCGCCAGCGAGGTGATGACACGGGCTCTCATAGCGGGCCTTTCTCCTGGGGATTGGAGGACCTGCCCTGTGATGCCGGTCGACTCCACGGCAGGGCAGTACCACCACCGTAAGATTTGAACACATAGTGTGTCAAAAGGGCTACGCACTGTTACCGGCTGTGCCGGAGCCCTTGCGACCCCGCCGTTCAGGAAAGCGACACGGCCTCGCTGTGAGCCACCTCCTGGGCATGGTGCGGATGCAGCACTTCCAGGTCGGGCAGCGCCCAGCATGCGGTGCCCATGTCCCGGGCCATCGCGGCCAGCCCCTCGGTCTCGATGAGGTGCTGGTAGGGGAAGGGCGGGAAGGTCAGGCCCTCGCGGTGCAGGTCGGCGCGTACCAGCAACGCGGTACCGCCGACCGAGTCGACGCGGAGGAGTCCCTGCCCGCGCAACTCGTCGAGGTAGGTACGGCCGAATCCTCTGGGGGGCTGAAGGATGCCGTCGCGAAGCCACTGGGACCAGTTGAGCGTGCCGGCCCTGGGGTGAAGGACGAAGGTGTTGAGGTCGTACGTGGGCCCACCGGGCGCGGTGGCACAGTGCGGCACGACGATGTCCTTGCGCGCGCCGAGCAGGCGCTGGACGAGGTCGGTCGGGTAACCGGTGACATCGACGTCGAGCCACAACACCCACTCCTCGTCCGTGAGGGCACGGGAGAGCAGATGGTTGCGTACCTTGGCCAGCACCGACCGTCGCCGGCGCTGGATGCCGGGCTCCCAACGGGGTCCGGCCAACTGGAGGCCGAAGTCGCGGCGCACGAGGGTGACCCGCCGGTACTCCGCCTCGAGGCCGGGCAGGACCTGCTGGAGCAGCTCCGGCGTCGTGTCCCGGCTGTCGCCCTCCAGCAGGCCCAGCGAGATCGCCTCGCGCGGGTAGTCCAAGGCGCGAAGCCGGTCCAGATAGCCGGGCAGGAACGTGGCCGCGTCCTTGACGGGTGTGAGCACCAGCAGGAGAGGTCGCTCGCTCGCCGGTGCCGGAGCGGGCTCGACGGCTTCCCGCTGTCTCCGCTCGGAGGCCCGGGCGGCGGCGGGACCGGTCTCGGCGTGGGCGATGTCCGCCGGCTCGATCGGCAGCCGGGTCGCCATGGCCAGCAACTGCTCGGTGTAGGCGCCCGGTTCGGCCCAGATCTCGGTCGCCACATCGAAGTGCTCGGCGAAATGGGACTCGTTGAACGTGTTGTTCCCATGGCATACGTACGTGTACAGCTCGGGCGCGTCCACCTGTACGACCCGACAGGTCCGGACCACCTCTTCCGCCACCGGGGTGTCCTCGCCCCGGCGTTGGGCCGGGTAGCGCGGGAGTCGGTCCTTCGCGCACACCATCGACCCCTCCCAGACCCGCGCACAGGAGATCGCGAGCTTGTGCCGGGCGGGCCACCACAGCCGCTCGCGGACGAGGAAGCACGCCTCGGCGCCGAGCGCGAGAATCGCCGCCATCTGCGTCTCGACCCGCTCCGGGTCGTACAGGTCGTCGTCGTCCCACTGGCATACGTAGGGCCCGGTGGCCCGCTCCACCGTCTCATTGCGCAGTTCGCCCAATGTCCGCCCCTCCGGGGGGAGCCGGTGATGGCGGATCCGGGAGTCGCCCAGGTCGCGGATGTGCTGCTCGAGGGCGTCACTCGTGCCGTCCTCCACCACGACCAGTTCCAGATTCGGGTAGGTCTGGTTGCGGAAGCACGTGATCGCGCGTCGCGCCGTCGCCGAGCGGTCCTTGGTCACCATCAGGCATGACACCGTCGGCGCGGGCGCGCCCGAGGCCCAGCGGCGGCGCTGCGCATCGAGGCTGAGCATGCCGTCGGCGAGCTGGTGCAGCTCCTGGCTCGCCCAGAACGGGAACCGCTTGCCGGCCGAGATCCGCGGCGCCCCGTCGGTGTCGCACGTCCAACTGCCCGACCAGTGGTGCACGGCGTACGCACGGTCGTAGTCGGCATCCTGCGGGCCGAACAGCTCGGTCGCGTACGGGCTCACCTCGGGGTACAGGACTTCCGGGCCGAGAACCGTGATCGAGCCGGGCTCCGGGGCGCTGTCGATCGCTCTGGTGAGGAAGAACGGACCTGTCGCGTCCAGAGTGCTCGGCAGCTTGTGGGCGCCGACCAGCCGGCGGTGCACATGGGCCCAGAAGGGGTGGCCCGGCCGCGACGCGATGAACGCGTTGCCGATGATGCGGCCGAACCCGCGCCGACGGGCCAGCAGCAGCCTGGTGTGCGCCTCGGGCTCGCAGCCGAGGACGAGTTCGTGCCCATCGAGGATTTCGGACACCGGGCTCAGGCACTCGAAGTCCAGATCCGCGTAGAGCCCGCCGAAATGATCGAGCAGGAAATAGCGAATTGCGTCGGCCCGCATGATCGCTTCGGGATAGCCGTCGTAGACCGGAAGGAACCACGGATAGTGCTCCTGGAGGAATGCGCGATTGTCCGCGTCGGTCCACAACCGGTACCCCCAGTCGGGGTTGTGGAGCCGCCAGGAATCAGCCCACTTCTGCCATTTCGGGGGTGGATCCGCGTCTTTCCATGTCTGGTGGATCAGGGCAGGAATTTCCTTCTGTGCAGGCATTCGCACAGTATGTCGGGCCGCTTGGCCGGCGGGATTTCCCGGCAGGACACCTCGGCGGAACATTCACCCGCGCGGTCCACCGCGGGAGGCGCGCCGTTTGCCCGACGGTTTGCTGTCGCCGCACTCCGGGCCCGCCGCCGCAAGTGACCCAGGTCGCACTTGCGGTCCTGACCCGGCACCGAGAGCAGCATCCAAAGGACGGCGAGTACGACGAGGCCGAGGGCCTGGACACCGGCGCGGACGATTACCTCACCAAGCCGTTCTCCTATCTCGTCCTCGTCGCCCGTGTCCGCGCACTGCTGCGCCGCCGCACCCGCGCCGGCTCCCCGGTGCTGCGCATCGGCGACCTGACCGTGGACCCCGACGCTCGGCGCGTCCACCGGGCACGGCAGGAGATCACGCTCACCGCGAAGGAATTCGCCGTGCTGCGCCAGCTGGCCGTACGGCCTGGTTCAGGTCGTGTCGAAGTCCGACATCCTCGCCGAGGTGTGGGACTTCGCCTACGAGGGTGACCCGAACATCGTCGAGGTCTACATCAGTGCCCTGCGCCGCAAGATCGATGCCCCGTTCGGGCGTCGGTCCATCACGACCGTACGAGGAGCGGGTTACCGCCTCGAAGCCGACGGGGACATCGGTGCGTAAGCCGTTCGCCTCCGTACGTGCCCGCGCCGCACTCGGCGCGACTGTGGTCGTGACCGGGTTCGCCGACCAGCCGGACAACGCGAGCGACCGACCTTCGAGTTGCCCGGCCCTCAGCCCGGGAAGACCTCGGTCCAGCCGCGGTCGACGGTCTTCATCGCCTTCGCCCGCTGTGCCTCGGTCGGGAACGTCGGCGTGCCTTCGACCGTCGGCAGTTTCTCCGCGGCTTTCTTGTCGAGGGTGCCGTTTTTCTCCATGGCGTTCATCAGGACGGGGCGGGCATAGGCTCCGAGCCGGAGGTTCTGGCCCTCGGGGCTGAAGAGGTACTCCTCCCACAGACGTGCCGCCGCCGGGTGCGGGGCGTGCTTGTTGATCGCCTGCGCGTAGTACTGGGCAAAGCTGCCGTCGAAGGGTATGGCGGTCCGCCAGTCCACGTCCACGCCCTTCGCGCGGAACTCGTCGGTGTATCCGAGGTTGAGGAAGTCCCAGGAGATGCTGATCGGCGTCCGGCCCTTCGCGATCGTGGCCGTGGTGGATTCGACCGGGATGAAGTTGCCGCTCCTGCTGAGCTCGGCGAAGAAGTCGACACCGGGCTGGATGTCGTCGAAGGAACCGCCGTTCGCCAAGGCCGCCGCGTACACTCCGGCGAAGGCGGAGCCGGACCTGGGGGGGTTGCCGTCGAGCGCGACCTGGCCCTTGTACTCGGGCTTGCGCAGATCGGCGAAGGTCGCGGGGCAGGTCTTGACACGGTGGGCGTCGCAGCCGATCGAGATGTAGCCTCCGTAGTCGTTGTACCAGCGGGCCCGCGGGTCCTTCTGATTCTCGGGGATCTCGGCGAATGCGGCGACCCTGTACGGAGCGAGCAGATGCTGCCGGGCCGCGGACTGCGCGAACGATCCACCCAGGTCGACCACGTCGGGGGCGCGGCCGTTGCCCCTGTGCTCCTTGATGGCGTTGATCTCTTCCTGGCTGTTGCCCCACGGGTTCTCCACCACGACCTTGATCCCGTACTTCTTCTCGAAGCCGTCGATCAGTGCGCCGTAGTTGGCCTCGTCGGGCGGGATCGCGATCGCGTTGAGCCTGCCCTCCTTCTTCGCCGCCGCGGTCAGCGCGGTCATGCCGCCCGCGTCCGCGGCGGAGGTGGCCACCGAGGGCGCTCTGGGTGTGCTGGGGGGAGTCTCTCCACAGGCGCCGAGGGGTATCGCTGCGAGGGTCAGACAGACGGCGACGACGGCTGTACGGAGACGAGGTGCAGGCACGAAGGCTCCATAACGGGCGATCACGAACTCATCAAAGCCAGCGTACGGTCGGCCGCCTCGACAGCGCAGTGTCGGTCGGTGGCGCCCGCTGCCCGTCGAACGGCTGTCCTGCCGGCACGTTCTCAGAACGCCTCGTCGTCCCACTGGGCGAGGAGCGCCTCTCCCAGATCCTCCCCGGCCGGGGCGGCCTGGCCGTGGAGGGCCTGTTCGGTCCAGATGATCTTGCCGCGGGCGGTGTAGCGGGTGCCCCAGCGCTCGGCGAACTGGGCGACGAGGAACAGCCCGCGGCCGCCCTCGTCGGTGGTCTCGGCCCGGCGCAGGTGCGGGGAGGTACTGGACCCGTCGGACACCTCGCAGATCAGGCTGCGGTCGTGCAGCAGCCTTACCCGGATGGGCTCGGTGCCGTAGCGGATGGCATTGGTGATCAGCTCGCTGAGGATGAGCTCGGTGGTGAAGGCGATGTGCTCCAGGCCCCAGTCCGCCAGCCGACGGGAGCAGGCGCTGCGTACCGGGGACACCGCCGCCGGGTCGGGGGGCACGTCCCACTCGGCGATCTGCGCGGGGTCCAGCCGGCGGGTGCGGGCCACCAGCAGCGCGATGTCGTCGCTGGGCCTGGCGGGCAGCATCGCGTCGATCACCGCGGCGCAGGTCTCCTCCGGAGCGCGGGTGGGCCCGGTCAGGACGGCGCGCAGCGCCGCCAGGCCGGCGTCCGGGTCGTGGTCGCGGCTTTCGATCAGCCCGTCGGTGAAGAGCACCAGCGTGGAGCCCTCGGGCAGGGTCAGCTCGGCGGTCTCCACGGGCAGCCCCGCGCCCAGGCCCAGCGGCGGGGAGACCGGCATCTCGAGGAAGGACACGGTTCCGTCGGGGCGCACCACAGCGGGTCCCGGATGGCCGGCGGTGGCGGCGGTCACCTGTCCGGAGACGGGATCGTAGATGGCGTACAGGCAGGTGGCTCCGGTGATCCCCTGCCACTCCTGCTCGCGGGTGCCCTCGTGGGTGTCGATGTGGACGACCAGCTCGTCCAGGTGGCTCAGGAGCTCGTCCGGGGGCAGGTCGAGGGTGGAGAAGTTGTGCACGGCTGTGCGCAGACGGCCCATGGTGGCGGCGGCATGCAGACCGTGGCCGACGATGTCGCCGACCACCAGGGCCACCCGGGTGCCGGGCAGCGGGATGACATCGAACCAGTCACCGCCCACCCCGGCTTGGGCGGGCAGATAGCGGTGGGCGATCTCGACGGCGGACTGCTCCGGTACGACGCGGGGCAGCAGGCTGCGCTGCAGGGTGACGGCCATCGTGTGCTCGCGGGTGTAGCGGCGGGCATTGTCGATGGACAGCGCCGCCCGGGCGGTCAGCTCCTCGGCGAAGGACACATCCTCCTCGTTGAACGGCGGGGAGGCCTGCGCCCGCCAGAAGCCTGCCATTCCCAGCACCACGCCCCGGGCCCGCAGGGGCACGGCGATCAGGGAGTGGATGCCCTGGTCCAGAATCCCGCGTGCGCGGGCGGGGTCCTGGGCCCGCCAGCTCTGGGTGGCGCTGAGGTCCGCCTCCAGGACCGGGTGGCCGCCGGCCACCCCGGCGCCCCTGGGGCTGGTGGGAACGAACCGGATCAGCTCGCCCACGGGATAGAGCGGATGGTCGCCCTGAAGGCCGACGACGGCGGTGCGGCGCATCTCGGTGCTCGCTTCGGGCGGCTCCTCGCCGTGCAGCACCGGGTCCAGCAGGTCGACCGTCACGACATCGGCGAACCGGGGGACCGCCACTTCCGCCAGCTCCTCGGCGGTGTGCTCCACGTCCAGCGTCGTTCCGATCCGCACTCCCGCGTCGTAGAGCAGCTTCAGCCGCTCGCGAGCCACCTCGGCCTTGCCGGAGAGCGCCCGCAGTTCGGTGGTGTCCCGCAGCGTGACCACGCTCCCGGCCTGCCCGAAGGGGGCGGTGGGCCGGACGTTGACCGCCAGCAGCCGGTCGGCTGCCATGTGCAGTTCGTCGGTCGCGGTACGGCCCGACCCGATGAGCTCGACGATCCCCTCCTCCAGGCCCAGGAGCGCGACGTGCCGCCCTTCCGCGTCCATCGGCAGATCCAGCAGCCGTCGCGCCTCGTCGTTGGCCAGCAGCAGCAGCCGTCCGTCGCCGTCGACGATCAGCACGCCCTCCCGTACCGCGTGCAGCACCGCGTCGTGGTGCTCGTACATCCTCGTCATCTCGACCGGACCCAGGCCATGGGTCTGCCGCCGCAACCGACGGCTCACCAGTGCCGTTCCGCCCGCGGACAGGGCGAGCACCGCGGCCGCGCTGCTCAGGACGACCGGCAGTTGCCGGTTCACCATGCCCTGGACGTTCTGGACCGTGACCGGGGAGGAAACGACGGCGACGACGGAGCCGACGGCGTCCTTGACGGGGACCACCGAGACCACGGACGGCCCCAGGGAGCCTTTGAACGTCTTGGTGAATGACTTGCCGGCCGCGGCCTCGGCGAAGGGGCCGACGACGTGCTTCCCGACCTGTTCCGGGTTGCTGTGGGCCAGAGTGATCCCGTCGAGCGTGTACACGTTGATGCCGTCGACCCCGGCCGCCTTCCGGGCCGCCTCGGCGCTCGGCTGGAGCACCGCGCTCGGATGGGGGCTGCGCAGGGCCTCGAGGATTCCCGGAGAGCTCGCGAACGTCCCGGCGGCGGCGAGCGTACGGTGCTGGGCGTCCAGCATGGCGTCGCGCCGGGCCTGCACCACGAGGGCCACCACCGCGGCGACGACGAGCAGCACCACGACAGCCAGCTGCAGGAGGAACACCTGACCGGCCACGCTGCGCACGCTCAGCAGGGAGGACAGGCGCCGCGGCCGTCCCCTTCCCCTGTGGGGCCGGGAGTGCTCCCGATGCTCCTGGCGGGCACGTCCTGAACGGCGAAGCCGGAGATGCCCTGTAAAGCCGTGCATATTCCATTTCTAACCGTTATGGGCTGTTGACTGCAGGGAGCGAGACGGTCGCCCGGCGATCGCGATCAGCGAGCCCCGCAGGTGCCCAGGACGTGGATACGACGCCGGGCCTCCGGCTGCCCGGCGCGGAGCACGTTCGTCAGCCGACGTGGATGTGCGGCCGTCGGGCGCGATCCGGTTCGGCCTCGCGGAGGACCTCACGGGTGACGGGCGCCACCTCTCCCTGGCCGAACAGGAAGAACCGCAGAAAGTTGGCGAGGGGATTGCCTTCGGTCCACTCGAAGTAGATGTGCGGTCGCTGACCGGTCTCGTCCCGTACGTGCAGCAGCAGTGCTGCGAGCGCGTTGGGGACGCTGGAACTCTCCAGGGTGAGGACGCGGTAGCGGTCGTGCATCACCTCGCCGTGTACCCGCAGCCCGGACTCGAACTCGGACGGGTCGAGGACAGTGACCTCGACGAACATGAGATCGTCCCCGTCCGGGACGTCGTTGTCCGCACGGATCTGCTTGATCTTCTCGCGGTACTCGGCCATGTCGCGACGGTCGGGCTCATTGGCGATGAAACGGATGGTGCGGCTGGCGGTGTCACGGATGAAACGCGCGGCCATGTCGTCGAAGGACACATCCGTCACCCGCAGCTCGAAGACCCGGGCCAGACGGGATGCAAGCGAAAGTCCCATGATGCCGGTGATGAAGCAGGCGCCGATCTTCACACCGTCGGGCCGCTCGACGATGTTCGCGGCCGTCGTGTAGACGAAGACCGCGGAGACGGCCCCGAAGGCGATGGTCCAGCCACGCTGCCCGGCCCGGCGCGCGGCGATGGTGACGGCGACCGCGGCCGATGTGATGAGAACCAGGACACCGGTGGCGTACGCGCCGCCCTGGGCGTCGACGTTCGCGTTGAAGATCCAGGTCACGAGGAAGGCGACCAAGGTGAAGACGATGACCATGGGGCGCACCGCACGCGCCCAGTGCGGAGCCATGCCGTAGCGGGGCAGATAGCGCGGCATCAGATTGAGCAGGCCGGCCATGGCGGAGGCGCCCGCGAACCAGAGGATGAGGATGGTGGAGAAATCGTAGACCGTCCCGAACGCCGACCCCAGGTACTCGTGGGCCAGATAGGCGAGGGCACGCCCATTGGCCCGGCCACCGGATTCGAACTCCTTGGCCGGGATCAGCAGGGTGGTGATGAAACTGCTGCTGATCAGGAAGACACTCATGATGGCGGCAGCCGTGGTCAGCAGCTTCTTCGTCCCGCGAATACGGCCCACCGGCCTCTCCTCGGTGTCTCCCGGGGCACCCTCGATATGCGGCATGACTGCCACGCCGGTCTCGAATCCGGACAGACCCAGTGCGAGTTTGGGGAAGACCACCAGTGCCACGCCGATCATGAGCAGCGGATTCCCGTAGTCGGTGGTCAGTGCATGGGACCAGTCGGTGATCACGTTTGGTGCGGTGATGACATGCCACAGCCCTACGGACACCACGACGGCGTTCAGCGCGAGATACGACGCCACCAGCACCACCGCCAGCCCGATGGCCTCACCGAAACCCTTGAGGAACACGCCGCCGAGCAGCGCGATCAACAAGAGCGTGATCGGGACATGATGGCCCTTCAAGACACTTGTGAAGTGCGGGTTCTCCACCAGATGCGCCGTGGCGTCCGCCGCCGACAGGGTGATCGTGATCAGGAAGTCCGTCGCGGCGAAGCCCAGCAGCGTCAGTACGAACAGCTTGCCCTTCCAGAACGGCAGCAGCCGTTCCAGCATGGCGATCGAGCCCGCACCGTGCGGGCTCTCCTCGGACACCCGCCGGTACACCGGCAGCGCGCCCACCAGGGTCAGCACCACCAGCACGATGGTCGCGAGCGGCGACAGCAGGCCGGCGGCCAGTGCCGCGATGCCCGGCTGGTAGCCAAGGGTGGAGAAGTAGTCGAGCCCGGTCAGGCACATGACCCGCCACCATCGCTGTCCCTTGTGCACGGCGGGGGTCTCCGCATGCGGGCCCGGACGCTGCCTCGGCTCGGCGGTCAAGCCTTCGAGCAACCACGCGCGCAGGCGACTGGGTCGGGCGGGGACGGCCATTCGCGGTGCTCCCGTCGTACGGCAAAGATCCAGCCGTCGACTGAACGGCCGGGCAGGCGTAAGGAACCGAATACCGGTCTCACGTAGGGTCTGCCACCCGGGCGGCCGTGACTCGCCGGGGGACGCGGCGACCTTGGGCTCTTCGTGTCCGCTTCCGTCCCTGCCACCCGACCGAGCGGCTTGCGCACAACTCCGCGCGCTTCCGGGCCAGAAGTGGTGCGCTCGAGTGCAACAGGCGACGGGAAGGCCGGCCCGGCGTGACGGCATTGGTGCAAGGTCCGGGCGCGCTGCGGCAATGCACGGCGTACGGTCATTGCTCGTGGGCCGCCCAGCGGGACGTCACGCGGGGAGGAGGATGTCGACTCTCCACCCGGCGTCGCTCCCCGGTGCTCCGCAGCGCGGTCCGGCGGCTTCCACTTCGACGTTGCTCATCATGCATCGCCTCCCGACGACGAAATGATTTCATTTTCAACATAAGTTGTTCGATCGTAGGCTGATCGAGCCGACCGGCACACGGTGAGCACACACGATCTGGAAGCAGCCCCGAAGGAGTCCCACATTGAACATCGGCGCAACGGATTCGAAAGCCCCGCGGATTTTCATCGACAAGCGGAGCCCGAAGGCCTACCACGCACTCGTGCAGACGTCCGAAGCGGTTCGTGCGGTCGCCGCCGAGGCCGGGCTCGACCACGTCGTCGTGGAGCTGATCAACATGCGCGTGTCGCAGATCAACGGCTGCGCCTACTGCCTCGACGTACACACCAGGGCGGCGCTGCGCGCGGGCGAGAGCACGCGGCGGCTGGGGGTGCTGGCCGCCTGGCGGGACACGGAACTGTTCACGCCGCGGGAGCGCGCGGCGCTCGCTCTGGCCGAGGTGACCACCGACACCGCCGACCGCGACGCGCACCAGGCCGCCTACGACACCGCCCGTCAGGTGTTGACCGAGGACGAGGTGTCCGCGGTGATCTGGGTGGCGATCACCATCGGCGCCTTCAACCGGGTCTCCATCATGAGCAGGCATCCCGTCCGCGGGATCCCCCGGCAGTGACGGCACGGGGCGCGCACCCGGTGGCCGCTCGGCCCGGCCAGGTGCCCCTCATCAGGAACGACGGGCCTTGATGCGCTGTCGCAGACCTGATCCGTGACGCGGTGCGCGCGACGAGCTGACCCGAGGGGCCGGGTGCGGCCGCGCGGACGATCTTCCGTACGTGCGTCCCGCGCCAAGGTCGTCGCGCCGCCGCACCGGACCCCGATGGAGCAGGAGACCGACGCCATCGCGCGAGCCATCTGCTCCATGACCGCGCAGATGTACGGCACTTGAGGCTCGATGGGATGCACCGCGTCCGACGACGAGACATCGCAGTCCCGGTTGCCGCGGCCGGGGCGGCGGTCTGCGCCGCCGTGACCGAGCGGCCCTGCTCGGTGGGGGAGACCGGCGTCGCCCGACGGTCCATGGGGTTCCCTTCGCGCGCGATCAGTCCGTCGGCCTGAAGCGCATCCAGTAGGCCGGTCACTGGAACGGTTTCCGGTTTCTCACACCCTGGCGGCCGTCGCAGGTAGGCCGGGCGCTCGGAGAGCGAGACCACGCCGTCCAGTTGTCCTGCGTTGCCTGGCGGCACATGGCGGATGGGGTCGCTCTCAGCGGCTGGTGACGTCGAGTTCGGCGTACATTCCGGCGGAGTAGTGACCGGGCAGGTTGCACACCAGCTCGTAGCGGCCCGGCCTCAGTGGCAGCGTGGTCCAGGACGTGGCACCGGGGGTGATGCCGGCCCCGGCCCCCGCACCGCAGCTGCGCGACGACTCGGCCAGGCTGCCCGACTCATCGATCCGTCCGCCGGAGCCCGTCGAACGTTGCCCAACAGCCTGTCCTCCCGGCAGCGGCAGCACCAGTAGTTCGTGCGTGCGGACTCCTGCGTTGAACACCCGCAGCGACACCGTGCCTGTCGCAACCGTGCCGGGGCTGACGAACAGCCGCATCGCGTCCGGCCGGTCGGGACCGCCCATCATCCCGGGACCCATGTCGGCCAAGGTGACAGCCACGACCTGGCCTTTCAGGGCGGGGGCCGCACAGCGCGCCCGCGGCGGGACCAGGCCCGCACGGGGCGTGCCGTGAAAGGCGCCGGTTGCAGCGAGCATCAGCGTGGTGGCGATACCGAGTATCACTGCGGCCGCGGCTCCCGCCACGATCAGCCACACGCCGTTGCGGCGCATCGCACTCACGGAGGCTCCCGCAGCAAGGCCCGGCGCCGTCTGTACTCGTCTTCGTCGATCTCCCCGCGAGCGAACCGCTCGGCGAGCAGTTCCTCGGCCCGCCTCTGCCCCCATCCCCGCTCATCGGCCGGGGCGGCCCGGCCGTCCCGCCGGGCGTCACCGACGTAGTGGACGACGGCGACGATACCGGCGATCACCAGCCCCCAGAACACGACCATCATCACGGCCATCACGAACCAGCCGCCCCACCCCCATCCGCCGTCGTACCACATCATCGTCATCGCCTCTCCTCGCGGAGTCTGCTCAGCCGGCGGGCAGGCCATCGGCCCCCATGTACCAGGGTGGGCGCCGGCTGCTTTCCGCCCACTGGGGCCTCGGCCCGGCGCCTGGTCAGTCGGGCCGCGGCGTGCAGCCGGTCAGGACTGGGGGGTGACCTCGACATGGCGCGGCTTCGCGGCCTGTGCCTTGGGCATGGTCACTGTGAGTACCCCGTCGGCCAGGGTCGCGCTGACGTCGAAGGACTTCACTTCGGTGGGCAGCAGCGCCCGGTACTCGAAGCACCCGGAGCGGCGAGTGCTCCGGCGCAGGGTGCCCGAACGTTCGCCCTCCTTCAACTCGCCGGTAATGGTCAGCTCCCGTTCGCCTACCTCGACATCGATATCCTCGCGCTTGATGCCGGGCAATTCGCACTCGACTACGTAGGCGTCATCGGTCTCGCGCACATCGGCCAGCGGCGCCCAGGCCATCGCCTCGCCCATGGCGGGCATGGCGGCCGACTCCAACAGCCGGCTCATGCGGTCGAACAACTCATCGAACTCGGCCGATACCGGCGCAGGCCAACCCGGGAACCCCCGCTCCAGCAGTCGGCCTGGACGGTGTCGCACGGGCAGGGTCATCGCGGCTCACCTCCGCTGAGAAGAAAAGGGATATTTGACGCACTTCCATTCTGCGTGGCGTACACCTGCCCGGCGAGGCCTGCGGACCCAATGAAGCCGACCGCGACCGGTGACCGGTGAGGAGGTCCCATGGACGCACACACCGCGGAGAGCCCGGCGGACGGGCCGGTGGTGGTGGGCACCGACGGTTCACCCGACGCCGTACCGGCGGTCAAGTGGGCCGCTCGGGAGGCGGCTGCCCGCAGCCAGCCCCTGCACATCGTGCACGCCACCGGCATCGATGCCTGGGGCGGAAACCTGGCCCCCGACACCATCCGCCTCGTCCACGACGCGGCGCACCTCATCGTGGACGAAGCGGCCGAGCATGCCCGCGGGCAGGTGCCAGACCTGCGGGTCACCACCACTGTCAGCGGGGACCGCCCCGACACGAGCCTGCTGGGGACGGCGGGCGACACCGCGACCATCGTCGTGGGCTCCCGTGGCCTCAGCGGATTCCCCGCCCTCCTGCTGGGCTCGGTCAGTCTCAAGGTGGCGAGTCACGCGAGAGGACCCGTGGTCGTGGTCCGCGGTACGGAACAGCCACCGAGGGGAGTCGTCCTCGCGGGCCTGCGGGACGAACGGGATCTCGAGGTCGCGCGCTGCGCGGGGCGCACCGCCGCCCGCCGCAAGGCGGCCTTGCACCTGGTGACCGCGTGGACACTCCCCCAGTACCTGGAGAGCGTGGCACTCATCGCCGACGAGGCGCGAGCGCGCGCGGGGGAGCAGGCCACCGCAGGCGCGGGAGGTGTCGTCGAATCCGTCCGACGGGAGTTCCCGGACGTTGACATCAGCGACGAGGTGAAAACGGAGCGGTCCCCCGCCAACGTGCTGGTCGAAGCCTCTTCCCATGCCGATCTCCTGGTGGTGGGCGCCAGGGGGCCTGCGCATTCGATCGGCGCACTGATGGGACGCGTCACCCCTGCCGTCCTGCACCATGCGCACTGCCCAGTGGCTGTCATTCCCCGCGGATGAAGGCGCTCACGGTGTCCACCATGCGCTGTTCTCCCAGTGGTCGGACTCCATGTCCTCGATGTCGGCGGCCGCTGCGCGGATCAGACACTGCCCCAGTGATACCAGCGCTCGCTCAGCGGTGAGTTCGTCGCCGATCTCGGGCACCGGCCCGTCTTGCGGGCTGTCATGCGCCTCGGCGTGGCCTTGGAGAATGTCGCCGGTGTCCAGGACGACCCGAGCCACGGTGCCCGAGCCCTCCCTGAAGAGGGACAGCGCCGGCTTCCACTCCTTGGTGGCCCGGCGTTCGTCTTCAGCGGTTCCGGTCATAGTTCCCGTCTCCCTACGGGCCGAACGAGCTGCGCCGGCGCGGCATTCCACCAGCGGGACGACGGGGGTCCCCGAGGGGCGGTGTACGTTCACGGGCGTGGTTCCCGGCCGGCATCACCAGGCGCGGGTGAGCGCGTTGCACAGGTCGTAGGCCGTGACGTTCAGGCGAGCACGATCACCACCACTCCCCACAGAACCGAGCCAGGGGCGGGGCGTATGCCAGAACCAGGCAGTCCGCCGTGCCGACGATCGGTACGGCCCTGGTGGGGGCGGCCGCCGCAGGAATCGAGGATCAGGCCCGCGCGGTACGGACGGTGTCGGCGGCCAGGCGGGTCAGTTCCGGGAGCGCCGACCGGACCAGGGGGCTCAGCCCGGTGCCCAGGGTGAAATCCGCTCCTTCGACCGCATGCACCACGAGTTCGCGGGGCAGCCGGTCGAGGGCGGCGGCCAGAGCGATGGTTTCGCCGAGGCCGAGGGCATGGCTACTGGCGGAATCGCTTGCGTACCGGGCGGCGTCCTCGGCGCGCAGTGTGTGCAGTCGTCCCGGGTGTCCGGGGTGCGCGTGCACCGCCTCCACGATGACTACGGTGTCCTGACGGCCCCACAGATCGAGCATCCGAGCGGGTTCGCCGTCGCTGACGGTCAGCGTGTCCGCGGGCACCTCGGCGGCGCGCAGTGCCTCGACCACGGCCGGGCCGACGCCGTCGTCGCGGCGGAACGGGTTGCCCACACCGATGACGACCACCCGGCCGGTCATGTGCGTTCCACGGTCAGGTCGAGGAAATGCTCCGAGCAGGAGATGCAGGGGTCGTGGTTGCGGATGGACCGCTCGCACAGTGCGGTCGGCTCCTCGTCGGTGGCGGGGGTGCCGGGCCGGTCCAGCCGTGATTGCACCAGCCGGCGGAGATCCTCCTCGATGGCGGCCTGGTTCTGGGCCGTGGGGGGCACGATGCGGGCGGCGGTGAGATTGCCCTCCGCATCCATGGCATAGCGGTGGAAGAGGAGTCCGCGTGGGGCTTCGGTCGCCCCGAAGCCGGTGCTCTCCCTCGGCGGGGCGGCGACATACGGCCCGGACGGTGGCCGGTACGCGTCGATGATCCGCAGCGCCTCCTCGATCGCGTGGACCACCTCGACCGCGCGGACCACGATGCTGCGGAACGGGTTGCGGCACACGGCGCCTCCGGCCGGATCGCCGAGGCCTGCCTGCCGCGCCGCGTCGGCCGCAGCCGAATGCAGCCACCGACCGCTGATCGCGTAACGGGCCAGGGAGCCGGTCAGAAAACGGCGGCCGTCGAGCGTGGACTGTCACTGTCCGACGCTCAGTCCGAGCCGACCTACTTCTGACGCACTCCTGCTCTTCGGGTGATTCCTGGCCCATCCAGCACGCCGTGTCGGGGGAGAGCCACAGCACCGTGAGGACTGAGCATTCGCGCGACACGCCAGTCCGCCACCGCTGAGTCCTGGCGCGTGCGCCAGATGCCAGGAGGCCCCATGGAGATGCCCTTCATCAACGAGTGCGCTGTGGAGTCGTGCTCGTACAACGTGGGCACCGCGTGCCACGCGCTGGCCATCACCGTCGGCGATCCTCCCCACGCGCCGTGCGACACGTTCTTCGTCACCTCGTCCAAGGGCGGTGATCCCGCCGCCGTCGGGCAGGTCCGGGCATGCAAGATGACCGGCTGTCGGCACAACACGCGTCTCGAATGCCAGGCACCGGGCATCTCCGTCGGCTCCGGCCAGGAGGATGCCCACTGTCTGACCTGCAACGCGTGCTGAGGAGCCGTCCGGTGAAGGGTTGCCCTCCTGGTATGTCGGCGTCGGCGCCTCCGCACGGGGCGAGACCGACGGTGGCGGTCATGGCCCGAGGCCCACTGCCGGCGGCGCGACCCCGGTGGGATGTCAGGCCGGCCCGACGCGAAAGGGCCGCATCATCTCGTTGTCCTCGTGCTCCAGTATGTGGCAGTGCCACATGTATCGGCCAGCCTGGCCGAAGCGCACCCTGACGCGGGTAATCGCATACGGATAAGCGAGCACTGTGTCCTTGAAACCGCGCTCCCATGCTTCCGGAGGCCGACGGCTGCCCGCCGGGATCTTTTGCCGGTCGACGATCTGGAACTGAACCTCATGGATGTGAATGGGGTGGGCATCCTTCGTCAGGTTGTGGATCTCCCAGATCTCCGTCGACCCCAGCGCGGGGTTCTCCGTGATGGGGTCGTCCCATCCCAGTGGTTGCGGCTTGCCATGCGGATCGAACGTGCCGAGCAGTACCTCGCGGGGGCCCACGTGCGGCAGCCGAGCAGACGCCAACTCGTTGAGCGAGACTCGCCGGGTGCGGTCGGCCGCGCCCAGTGGCTCGAATGGTGGCAGCGTGAGTTGTGAGGGAGGTGTTGACGTGTCTGCTGTGGCGAGCGGTTTGATCACGAATTTCATGACCTGCCCGGTGGTCATCGGGTCCGCCGCGGCGAAGTCCGTCCCGGCCGTGCCGCCCGCGAACGCGGCGTCCGGTCCCTCGTTGATCAGGTACAGCTCCGCACTGACCGGGAGGGAGGTGAAGTCGACAATGATGTCGGCGCGTTCGGCAGGCGCGAGCAGCAGCTCCTCACGCCGAACCGGTGCGGGCAGGAAGCCTCCCTCGCTTCCCAGCTGCCACAGAGCAAGCGCTGCCAATGCCGGCCTGCGCGTCACCGGGTCGCTGACGATCTTCAGGATCAGGGTGCGTGCATTGCAGCCGTTGAGAAGCCGGAACCGGTAGCGGCGCGGTTCCACGGGCAGTACCGGCCATGTCCTGCCGTTGGTGACCATCGCGTTGCCGAAGTACTCCGGGTTCCAGATCGGCGCGATGTCGCTGCCGGGCACATAAGGGCCCTTGAACTTGTCAAAGAGCGCTCGGCTCGTTGGATAGAACAGGCTTCCGTCCGTGCGGAACGAGCGGTCCTGGATGACGATCGGGATCTCGTGGTAACGCGTACCGGACGGGTCACCAGGCCTGGGTGCAGGCCCGGGCAGGATGCCTTCCTCAAGGTCGGACGGCCCGCCGCGAAGCAGGTAGAAGCCCGCCATACCGGCGTACACGTTCAGCCGGGTGATGCCCAGGGTGTGGTCATGGAACCACAGCGTGGCGGCCCGGCCGCGGTTGGCGTAGTGGAAGACGGCTTCCCCGGGGTCCCAAGGCACACCGAACCGCGCCGCGGACTTCGTCGCGAACTCTTCATAGAAGGATCCGACCCGTGCGTAGTCGCGGGGAATGCCGTGCGCGTCGGGCAGGTACCACGCCTCGGCGTAGCCGTCGCTCTCCTCTTCGTTCGCCCCTCCGTGCAGGTGGGTCACGATGGGCACCGGGCCTCTGTACGGTCCGGGTGTCGAGGTGAACGTGGGGCGTGAGTCCCGCCCCGGCGCCCCGCCCGGCGGGTTCGCCCAGTGGAGCGTGGGGTCGACCGGCAGCAGATGCGGCAGGTATCTGCCGTTCGCGTCCAGCAGCTGATTGACCCATCTGATCTGGACTGCCCGGCCGTACTCGGCCTCGATGGTGAAGGCGGGGTAGTGGAAGGTTTCCGGACGCCCGGTCGACCCGTATCCCCACACCGTTGTGGTCGGCCTGCCCGGGGGGAGCACCTGTTGCCGGAACTGCCGAACGCCGATCGTGTAGCTGTCCGCGCCGGCCCGGCCGTCCAGCGGCATGGCCGGAGGTATCACCAGCTCGGCGACGTACTTTTCTATTGCCGACGGATCAAGGACTCCTGTTTCCGCGAGCGCGGCCCGCGACGTTGCCTTCGTGGGAAGGAGAAAGAAAGACGTTCCGCCGACGACACCGATGTGAAGGACACGCCGTCTGCTGATCATGGGTCTCCTCCACACCTCGGATCAGGTCAGCGGGGAATTGCACGGCACCAGTGGCGACACAGCGATCTGCCGGCCACCCGCAATCATCCCATCAGCCCGGTGGCTGCGCATGACGGTGGCGACTGCAACCCCGGCCAGGACCGCCGGGCGTGGTCCGGCCCGGCTGCCGCCCGGCAACCCGGGTACCTTTGGGCGCGCCTTCCGCCACCGCTGCCGCGTCGTGGCGAGCGGCTTCAGGGCTTGTCGAGGGGAGGGGCCGTTGTCAGTAGTTGGGCGCCCCAAAGGAGTTGTTGGCCGGGCGTTGCCTACGGCCCGAGAACGGCTCGACCATGAAGATCGCGCGGTTCGCCTCCGTCCTGCGCCTCAGCCGGTCTACGCGAGCCTGCATGCCGGGTTCCCGCGCGTGGCACCTGCAGTCCTGAGACATTCAGCCCCCTGACGGGACCATTCGGCTCTGCCGTCGTAGGGGGCGTCGGCGGAAAGTGGGGGAAGGGGCAGCACCGAGCGGCCGCCGACATGCGGCAGCTGAAGGAGTGAGGGACATGCAGCATCGCACCATTTCAGAAGTCATGACGCGGAGAGTCGTGACGGCGCGCCCCGACTCCTCCTTCAAAGAAATCGCTCAGATGTTCGTCGACAACGAGGTCACGGCAGTTCCCGTCGTCGATGACCAAGGCCGTCCCCTTGGTGTTGTCTCCGAGGCGGATCTCCTCCGCAAGGCGGCCAGTCTCCCGGATCCCGAAGGGCGTTCACCCGGTCCGCGGCTCGATCCGCGTGACGTGGCTCGCGCCGCTGCCGAGACCGCCAAGGCCATGATGTCCGCTCCGGCAATCATCGCCAGACCCGAATGGAACATCGTCGAAACGGCCAGGGCGATGGATCGCAACAAGGTGAAGCGGCTTCCTGTGATCGACGAGGCCGGAAGGCTCGTCGGCATCGTCAGCCGCCGGGACCTGTTGCGGCCCTTCCTCCGCCGTGACGACGCCATCAGCGACGAGATCCATCACGAGGTGCTGGGCGAAACGCTGGGGCTCGCGCCGGGCACTGTGGAGGTAGCCGTACGTGACGGTGTGGTGACACTCTCCGGCAGGGTGGTGACGAGCGATCTGATCCCGATCATCGAGCGTCTGTGCCGCTCCGTCGACGGTGTGGTCGCCGTCCACCAGGCGATCGCGCACGAAGGTGAAAAGGACCCGCCCGCTTCTCACGGATCCTGATTGCTCGGTGCACAGCCGCCGGCCGCTCCGCAAGCACACCTGCCGTGGGACGAAGCCGGGGCCGAACAGTCCTCGCTCGGTCCCGGTCGACTCTGTCCGCGCCCTCGTCGCGCGCACTCGGACTACCTGAATGATTTTGGCGGGGTGAACGGGAGCCACTGCATCGGTGGGATTGGGAGCCACTTTGCTCCGTCCGTGACGAGGATGGATCCGTCACAGGTTCATGATCGTCAATGAGATCGGGAGCCACCCCTATCGGGTGATGCCAGTACCTGTTTCTGATCTCAGCTTTGAAGTGCGTCCGGTGGCGGCCTGATTACGGGGTGGAGGGTGATCCGATTCACTACGCTGAGCGCTTTCGCACCTCAGGAGGTTCGGTTGGTACGGCGGAGCACGCTCGGGCAGGACTTCCGGCGGCTGTGGGGCGCCTACGCGGTCAGCGCAGCGGGCAGCGCCGTCGGCATGGGGGTGTTGCCGCTGATCGCCCTTCTGGTGCTGGGTTCCTCGGCGTTCCAGGTTTCTGTGCTCGCTGCGTTGTCCGCGGTGGCCAGTGCGGTGATCGCTCTACCGCTCGGTGCGCGTATCGAGCATCAGTACAAGCGGCCGGTTATGATCACCGCCGACCTGGCACGCTGTGTGCTGCTGGCGAGCATTCCGGTCGCCATGGCTTTCGACAAGCTCACCTTCGCCCAGTTGTGTGTCGTCGGCGTTCTTCAGACGGCGGCGTCTGTCGCCTTCGACGCGGCGAGCGGGGCACACCTGAAGGCACTTGTCCTGCCCGAGCACCGCCTTCGTGCCAACAGCCACTTCGAGACAACCAACTGGATCAGCGTCAGCGCCGGCCCGCCCATCGGCGGGCTCCTGATCGGAGCACTGGGCGCGGCCGCCACCCTGGTGGTCGACGCACTGTCCTTCCTCGGATCAGCCCTGGGGATCCGTCGCATCCGGCAGCCAGAACCAGTGCCACCGGCCCGCGCCGCCACCGCTCACCTGGGCCGCGACATCGCGGCCGGCTGGCAATACCTCCTGCGCCACCCAGGACTGCGGCCGCTGTTCTTCAACGCCCTGCTCTTCGGCGGATCCATCATGATGGCCTCACCGCTGATGGCCGTCCTCATGCTGGAAGACCTCGAACTGGCACCGTGGCAATACGGACTTGCTCTGGGGCTGCCGTGCCTGGGCGGCGTGCTGGGCTCACGTCTGGCCCCGCTGCTCACCCGGCACTTCGGACAGCGTCGCATTCTGCTGCTGTCCGGTGTTGCGCGCACGCTCTGGACGATCCTCATGCCTCTGACGCCGTCCGGTGCCCTCGGCGTGTTCGTCATCGTGGCAGCCGACTTCGGCCTGCTTCTCTCCGCCGGGGTTTTCAATCCGTCTTTCACCACGTATCGGATGGCGGCCACACCGGACGCCTTCATGTCCCGCGTCAGCACCTCCTGGTCTGTCGGCTCGAAGACATGCCAGGCAGCCTTCATGATCATTGGTGGCCTCATCGGCGCCGCAGCCGGGGTCCGCGGCGCCCTGCTCATCGCCGGCCTGCTGTGCATGGCGAGCGCGCTGCTCCTGCCATGGCGAAAAGCACGCATCTCCACCGGGCATGTTCCAGCGCCCACGATGGAAGCGGTTCCGTCCCCGGCCACGGATAGTCCATCCACGTAGTGGTTTTGCCGGACTGCAGTGACGCGACTTTGTCGGGAGTGGGAGAAGTGATGCTTGGGACCGCAGTCCGGTGGGGCTGTGCCTGGAGGCAGTCGTGCGGCCCGATCGTTGCCGGGCACGGCCCGGTGGAGCGGTGCGCGATCAGTCAGGGAAGACCCAGAATTCGTCTGCACCCCGGTAGGCTCCCGCGGTCTCGAATGCTTGGCGGCCTGGAAGGGCCAGGATGGTGCGGATTGTTGCGCCGTGGTGGCAGTCGAGCAGGCCACCGCATCGGCGGGATCGGGAGCCATGGCATCGGTAGCCACCTCTAATGGGTGACGTCACGCTCGGGGGCGTGGAGTGTCCGCCGTGATTCGGCGGTGGATGGCGATAGCTTGTGTGTCACCGGGCCCTGTCGGTCCGTGTCCCTGACAGGCACGGTGCGAAAGGGCCCGGCTCCGTTTTCCGGCGAGTGTGCGGCCGGGGCGGCACGATGTCAGATCGAGCGTTCGTCGCAGGTGGCCTGGAGCCGGTAGGACTCGGTGCCGGTCTGGATCAGGCTGCAGCGGAACGTGATGCGGTCGGCGATGGCCGCGCAGAGCCGGCGGTCGCCGAAGGTCTTGTCCCACTCGGCGAACGGGGAGTTCGTGGCGACCGCGGTGGCCTTGCGTTCCTCGCGTTCGGTGAAGATCTGGAACAGCAGCTTGGCGCCCTTCTTGTCCAGGTTCGCGTAGCCGAACTCGTCCAGGCAGAGCAGGTCGACCTTGGTGTAGCGGGCCATGAGCGAGGACAGCCGTCTGGCCGCCTCGGCTTCGGCGAGCTCGTTCACCAGGGCCTGGGTGGTGATGTAGCGGACGGACAGTCCGGCCTCCGCGATCGCGGTACCGACGCCGATCAGTAGGTGGGACTTGCCAGTTCCGGAGTCACCGATCAGCACCAGCGGACGGCCCTCACGGACCCAGGACGTGGACTTCAGATCGGCGACGACTTCCGGGGAGACGTTGGGGTTCTTGTCGAAGTCGAAGTCCTCCAGCCGCTTGGGCCGGGGGAATTTCGCCGCGCGGACGAGCCTTTGCTGACGGCGGACGTCGCGGTCGGCGACCTCGGTCCGCAGCAGGTCCAGGAGGAACTGCTTGTAGGTCGACTGCTTGCGCCGGGCGTCGGCGGCCAGCTCCACGAACCGTTCACGGAACGCGGGAAGCCGCAGGTCCCGGCAAGCTTCGTCGATCGCCGCGTCCTCGGGATCGCCGGGCAGCGGCATCCTGGTGGGCGGGACCTGCTCGGCCGCAGGGGCCTCGGCCGTCTTGGTGGGGCTCATGCGCTCGTGCCTTTCTGCTGTTTCCTCGGCGGTGCCGGCGGCGCAAGCAGCCGGTCGTACTTGGACATGTCCGGCAGCTGGGTGCGTGGATCGGGCGGCAGGCGCCGGGCGTGCAGGGAGATCACCTTCGCGCCCTCGTCCGCCGTGCCGCCGGCCTCCGCGTCGCCGTCCTGGTCGTCACAGGCATCGGCCTCGGTGCCGTCGGCCTCGTCGAGGTCGCTGTCCTCGATCGCCTTGCGGGCCTCGATGGCCACCAGGTCGGGATTGACCGAGCCGACCTTGACGACCGTGGCCATCCCTGCGACGACGGCTTCGGCGGGCAGCTGACGGTGCAGTAGCAGCACTTCGATCAGCAGCCGGGTGCCGTCCCTGTCACCGCACTTGGCCTTGGCCGCGGCCCAGAACGCTTCGTGGGTCTTGGTGAAGGTGCCTTCGGCCCTGGCTTGTGCGAGGGCCGAAGCCCCGGCGAACGCGCCGGGGCGCACCAGCAGGATTTCCAGGTAGTGGTCGAGGATGTCGTGGGCGGTGTATCGGCGCGTCAGCCGCGGGTGCCGAGCGACGATCTTGCGGCCGTCGAAGACCAGAAGCTCGTTGGCCCGCAGTTTCACCCGGACCTTGGCGCCGATAAACTTCGCCGGCACCGAGTAGTAGCTCTGACGGACCGTGATGCGACCGTTGCGCTGGACCACCGGTGTCAGGTCGATCCCGCAGTCGTATCCGTCCGCAGGCAGGGGCCGCAGCAGCTCGCGCTCGGCTTCGAAGTCGAACCCGATCGAGGTCGGACGGCCATGGACGTGCCGGGCATCCTCGGCCAGATCGATCGCGGCCAGACGCTCGTTCAGCTCGGCCAGCGTCTCGACCTCGGGCGGCGGGACCAGGTGCTTGCGGCGGAACCGCCCGCCCTCGTGCTCGACCCCGCCCTTCTCGTGGGCGCCTTCCTCACCAGGGGTGCAGTAGAACGCCGAGAACGAGTACCACGACCTGAACGCCGCCCACCGGGCCGTCTCCGTGCGCGAACGGCCAAACAGCACCTGCTTGACCGCTGGCTTGAGATTGTCATAGCGAATGTGGACCGTCGGGCAGCCGCCCAGCGCCTCGAACGCCTCGACGTGCCCTTCCAGGAAAGCCTCCTGCGATGCCGTCGCATAGACGCGGTGCACCGCCTTGCCCGAATACGACATCCGCAGCGTGAACAGCACGCACTTGCGCCGCTGCCCGGCCAGGTCCAGCCAGACGTCCGCAAAGTCGACCTCGGCCTCCTCGCCCGGCTGCTTCGTCTGCGGAACAACACCCTCCAGATGCCGGCGCCCCTCCCTGGCCTCCAAGACCAGCTCCGGACGCCGTCTGGCCATGTAGTCACGCACCGTCGTGTAGGAGGCGAGCTCGAAGTCGTGCTCAGCCGCCAGCCGCTCCATCACCCGGCTGATCGTGTGCTTCTGCTTGCGCGGCGCCGCCAGGTCCTCCCGCAGCATCGCGTCGATGAAGCCCTTCACCGGCTCCAGCACACTCGCCCGGGGCGGCGGCTTCTTCCGCTTCGGCGGCACCGGCTGGGTCAACGCCTTCGCCACCGTGTTCCGCGACACCCTGTACCGCTGGGCCAGCATCCGCCCCGACACCGACGGGTCCACACGCTTGTCCCGGCGGATCCGCTCAAAGATCCACTCACGCGACCTGTACACACGGATCTCCTGACACGACCGTGATCAACAGGCAAAGCGTGAAGGGCCAAACAGCCCATGCCTTTGATTACTCCATCAGCGGCATGTCATCCGCTCAACCCCCAGGTGGCTCCCAAACTCGCCGATGTACCCCCGGCTCCCGAACAACCTGCCCTACCTGCTCTCAAAGACCCCGATAGAAACAACCTGAAGGACCCGATCGAGGAGCGCCCATGAAACAGCTCCGAACCGTCGGTGATGTGATGACGCACGCGGTGATCGCGGTGGGCTGCGAAACGCCGTTCAAGGAGGTCCAGTCCCACCGAGCCGAGCAGCAGTGCGGCGAACCCTCCGCGTCCGCGGGTTCCGAGGACGATCGGGCCGTGCCTGCCGGCCATGAGGTGGAGGCTCTGCGCAGTCCCTCGGGCCGAACTCCTTTGTGATGCGCAGGCCGGGGGTCACCGGGGCTGGGCGCGCGAGGGAGGTAGGGGACGAGCCGAAGCGTCCTGTGCCTGGACCGTGTGTCCCGTTCGGCCCCACGACGGGACCGCTCGGCCCTGTGCGTGGGCAGGCCGTCTGATCCACGTTGGTGCTGAGGAGACGGCTCGACCGGACACACCCGGAAGGGGCTGGCGTGCGATGAGACACCGCAGCGTCGCCGACCTGATGACGCCCACGGCGGTGAGCGTCCAGCGGGGCACCGCGTTCAAGGAGATCGCGCGGCTACTCGACGAGTACGGCATTACGGCCGTACCTGTGATCGATGACGAGGGCCGACCGGTCGGTGTGGTGTCCGAGGCGGATCTGATCCGAGGAAAGATCTCACAGGGCAGTGCGAACACGGCGGAAGGGCTGATGTCCAGCCCGGCCGTCGTCGCGCGGCCCGGATGGAGCGCAGTCAGGGCGGCCCGGTTGATGGAGGAGCACAGGATCAAGCGACTGCCCGTGGTGGACGACTCGGGCCGGCTGATCGGTGTGATCAGCCGCAGTGACATCCTTCAACTGCTCCTGCGGAGGGACCGGGCGATCCAGGAGGAGATCCTCGAGGACGTCCTCACCCGCACACTCGGGCTGTCGCCCTCCGCTCTGATGGTCGACGTCACCGACGGCAGGGTAACGATCAGCGGCAGCGTGGAGCGCAGGAGCCTCCTCCCGATCATCCAGCGGCTGTGCGAGAGCGTCGACGGAGTGGTGGACGTGGCTGTCCGGCTCGCCGTCGAGGCGGACGACACCGCGCCATCGTCCGCCGAGGGCGGCGAACACCCGGTCTGATATCACCGCCACGGGCGTCGGGGGCGAAGCGATGGTTGAGGGCGACTTTCCGCTCGCGGGCCGCCCGCCGAGCCGCCACAGTCGTTGTGGTCCAGGAATCCCAGGGCGACAGCCTTCTTGAGCTTGTAGGCGCGGTCGCCGATGAAGAACACGACACCCGGTGTGGGTCTCGCACAGCTCTGCGCGCGGGAGCGGCGGAGCATCGAGACCGGCGCTGAGACGGAGCGCGGAAGCGTCGGTCCGGTGTGCCGATGTCATCGGCTCCGTGCGGTGGCTCGAGGGATCGCCATCCCGTGCGCCGGCACGCCACGCGTGGCACGTTGGATACAGCAACGTTCTGAGGAAACGGCGGCGATCATGCGAGCTCACCTCGGCGATCGACTTGTTGTCGAAAGCCCGGCCACCGGCGCCACCAGGCGCGACGGCGAGATCGTCGGACTCCACCATGAGGACGGAACACCTCCCTACGACGTGCGCTGGTCCGATACGAACGAGGTGACACTCGTCTTTCCCGGGCCGGATGCGCACATCCATCACGTCGAGCACGGCCCCGGGAGGCTCCACGAGCCTTCCCGGCCGAGCAGGGATGAGGCCGTCACCGCGTCCTCCAGGCCCCCCTCCGGTGGGGCACCCGGCGTCGGCGACATCGGCCGGCGCGTGGCCGCTGAACGCGAGCGACAAGGACTGACCCGGGCAGAAACAGCCCGTCGCGCCGGAATGGCGCCGGACTACCTGGCGTACCTCGAAGAACGGCCGGCCGACCCGAGCCTGGAGAGCCTGATCAGGTTGGCCGCCGCGCTGGGCACCAGCGTCGCGGCCCTGCGCGGGGCCGGCATCGATCAGCCGCCCGGCCAAGGTCAGGCGCTCCTGCACCCCCGACTACGGGACCTCGGCCCCGACGAATGCCGCGACCTGCTTTCCACGCACGGCGTAGGGCGCATCGCGGTATCGACCCCCGATGGCCCGGTGGTCATCCCGGTGAACTACGAGGTCATCGAAGATGCAATTGCCTTCCGGACCGCGCCTGACTCGGTGCTCGCGGCGGCCGCAGGAACACATGTCGCATTCGAGGTCGACCATGTCGACGAGGCCATGAGCCAGGGCTGGAGTGTCCTCGTCGTCGGTCCTGCGAGGGTTGTCACGGAGCCCGACGCCGCGCGGCGGATGACCGACCGCGCCCACACCGAGCCATGGGCGGGGGGCGAACGCGAGACGTGGGTGTCGATCCAGCCCACCGGCATCACGGGTCGCCGCATCGTTCCGGCCGATCAATGAGCGGCCGCGGACTACTGCTCGTCGGCGCGCACACCATGACCACGATCCCGTGACAGCCGCACGCCGACCCCGACACCGCGCCGCACACCGGCTACGGGCTCCGGGAGGAGGGTCGTCTCGAGGAGCAGAAGTGGCGGCCTTCATGGCCTGGGGCCGCGAAGGCCGCTCCGCGAACATGGGCCGTGGGAGACGTGCATGAAGTGGTTGGTCTCGCTGCTGGGGGTCGGGCTGGTCATGGCCGCCCTGCGGGACCTCTTCCATACTCTCTGGCATCCCACCCGGCACGGTGGCCTGAGCCGACTCGTCATGACTGTGCTGTGGAGACTGTCCCAGCAGCTGCGTGCCCGCAGGCGTGTCGTCGGGCTCGTCGGGCTCGTCGGACCGCTCGCCATGGTGACGGTGGTCGGCATGTGGGCGACGATCATCATCCTGGGCTGGGCCATCGTCTACTGGCCCCACATGCCGGAGGATTTCGCCTTTGCAGCGGCCTCGCAACCGTCCCCTCAGTCAGGGTTGCTCGACTCCCTGTACATGTCGCTCACCACGGTCGCCACCCTTGGGCTCGGGGACATCGTGCCCACCGCTGGGTGGCTCCGTGTCGCCGCGCCGCTGGAAGCCCTCGTCGGCTTCGTACTTCTGACGGCCACGGTCTCCTGGGTTCTCGAAATCTATCCGGCGCTGACCCGCAGGAGGGTCCTCGCCCTCCGGCTGGCGCTGCTGCGCCGCTCGGACCCGGCAACGCAACAGCTCGACTGCACTGCGGGAGCCTTGCTGCTGGAGAGCCTGGCCACTGAAGTGGTGCGAGTCCGCATCGACTTCACCCAGTACGCCGAGGCCTACTACTTCCATGACGGGGAGGACCATGCGTCTCTGGCGGCCATGGTGGGCTACGCCACCGACCTCGCCGACCGTGGTCGGGCCGCCCGGCGGCCGGATGTGCGTCTGACGGGCAATGTGCTCGCCGGTGCGCTGGAAGACCTTGCCGCCATTCTGGACCAGCGTTTTCTCCACACCGGAGGAACATCGACGGAAGTCTTCGCCGCGTACGCTGCCGACCACGGGCGTGACTCCACGCGGCCCTGACCACCGCACCCGGGCGGCAGTCTCGCGCCGCATGGTGCGGATCGCCCACCGCTGAACGTACGACCTGCTCGGCGACTGCCGCTTCTCGGCCTCGTCGGCGTCCTGGACCCGCTACTGAGGGCCCGTCCTCGACAATGCGGCGGTGGGCTTCACCGCGGAATGCGCGACGGGACCGGAAGTCCAGGACACAGGTGAGCATGGAGGCGGGCATGCGCGGCGACCACCCGGCGACCGAAACACACGACTTCCCCGCGATCACGGCTCCTCGGATGAGAACGGTCCAGGACTTGGACGCGGCGGTGGCCACCTGTCGGGCCTGCCCGCGGCTGGTGGCCTGGCGGGAGGAGGCCGCGCGCGTCAAGCGCAGGGCATTCAAGGACTGGGAGTACTGGGGCAGGCCGGTGCCCGGCTTCGGCCCGCCGGATGCACCACTTGCGATCATCGGGCTTGCTCCGGCCGCGCACGGCGGCAACCGCACCGGGCGCATCTTCACCGGTGACCCGTCCGGCGATGCACTCTATGCCGCCCTGTACGACATCGGTCTGGCCTCCCAGCCGACCGCCACGCACCGGAACGACGGGTTGGAGCTGTACGGGGTACGGATCACCGTGCCGGTGCACTGTGCACCGCCCGGCAACCGGCCCACCACAACTGAACGCGACACCTGCCGCCCGTGGCTTGCCCACGAGTTGGAGTTGCTGCGCCCGACGCTGAGGGCCACAGTGGTGCTCGGAGCCTTCGCCTGGCAGGCGCTGCTGCCCGTGCTGGCCGGCGCGGGATGGCGACTGCCCCGTCCACGACCGGTCTTCGGGCACGGTGTCGAGGCGCTGGTCGCCGAGGCCGGCGGCGAACGCGAGGTGTACCTGATCGGCGGATACCATCCCAGCCGGCGCAACATGTTCACCCGCACCCTCACCCCTGCCATGCTCCGGGACGTCCTGCGGCGCGGTGCTCTGGTTGCCGGACTGCCGACCCGGTCCGGGCGCGGAAACCCGGGTCCCTGATCGCAGGCGTCGACCAGGACCGAGAGGAAGCCGGTCGAGCGGTGCGTCCGGACCGGCGAGGGCACCGCGGTCGACCGGCACGCCGTCCGGGTCGGCGCGGGGTACGGGAAGGCGACGGGGGAGACGCCGGTGGCCGGCAGCAGCTTGTCGTAACCGATCGTCTCGCCTTCGGAGAAGGCAACCGTCTTCCGGCCACGGTCGATCCTGGTGACGGCACTTCCCAGGCGCAGATCCACCTGGTGGTCGGTGTACCACCGCGCCGGGTGCACGAAGATCTTCTCGCGGTCCTGCTCGCCCATCAGGTAGCCCTGGGACCGCGGCAGCCGAGCGCGTGCCATCCGCCACCGGCGGGGTGGACGTGGTGTCGATGCTCTGCGGGGTCTCTGCGATGGACATGATCGATCCTCTCCTCAGCGGCCACTGTCCCCATAGACCCGGCGAGCCCCCGAAAATCATCGCTGTGCCACCAACCTCCGGCCGTGTCATCCCGGGCTTGGCCCCACTGTGACGTTTTGCACGGTCTGGCCCGCTGACGGGAGCCGACTGAGATCCGGATCACCGAGACACGCCACCGGCCGGGGCCGTATAAGTGGCCCTGACCTTGAGGAAGGTCGCTGTTCACGACGGAGGTTGCTGTGGAAGACACGCCCCTGCAAAACCTGGCCGATCCGGACGGTGTCTGCTACGGATGCGGCAGCGCGCATCCAAGCGGCCTGCGCATCAGCAGCCACTGGGACGCGGACGCGGTCCATCTGGTGTGCACGCACCTGCCGGATCCCGGCTTCACCGGCTGGCCCGGACTCGTGTACGGCGGGCTGATCGCGATGCTCGTCGACTGCCACTCCAACTGGACGGCCATGGCGCACCACTACCGCGCCGAGGGGCGTGAGCCGGGCAGCCTGCCGCGCATCGACTGCGTGACGGGGGAGCTCGGCGTGAAGTACCTGAAGCCGACACCGATGGGCGTGCCGCTCACCCTGAGGGCACGCGTCGAAGGCGAGGTGGCCCGTAAGAGCCGAGTGATCTGCGAGGTGTACGCCGCGGACGTGCTGACCGCTGTCGGCGATTCGGTGTTCGTGCGGGTGGACACCGTGCGTCTGGCGGCCGCAGCGCACGGTACGGCGGCGACGTAGCGGCACACCTTACGCCACCGGGGGCCACCGGCCGGCTGCTCTACGACCCCGCCACCGGGTAATCGGCCGGGAGCACCGGGCTTCAGCCGGCCGTGTCCTTCTGCTCCGCCGGGTGGCGGCGCGCACCCGCCTCAGGGCGCGATCGGAGCTGCCGTGTGCCCACCCAGCCCGGCCGGGCGCGGTTCAGCCGGGCGGTAATCCGGGACCTGATCACATAGGCTCGGCGGATGGCAACGTACTACGACGTGCACCCCCAGAACCCTCAGCAGCGCACCATCAGCACTGTCGCTGCCGGCATCCGTTCCGGCGCGCTCATCGCGTACCCGACGGACTCCTGTTACGCCCTGGGCTGCCAGCTGGGCAACCGTGACGGCCTCAGCCGGATCCGGTCGATCCGGAACCTCGACGATCGCCACCATTTCACCCTGGTGTGCCAGAACTTCGCGCAGCTCGGCCAGTTCGTGCATGTCGACAAGGACGTGTTCCGCGCGATCAAGGCGGCAACACCTGGCAGCTACACCTTCATCCTCCCGGCGACGAAGGAGGTGCCGCGCCAGCTGCTGCACCCCAAGAAGAAAACCGTCGGAGTCCGCATTCCGGACCATATTGTTGCCCAGGCCCTGCTGGCGGACCTCGGTGAGCCGCTGCTCTCCAGCACCCTGCTCCTGCCCGACGAGGACGAGCCGATGACACAGGGGTGGGAGATCAAAGAGCGCCTCGACCACGTGGTTGACGCCGTGGTCGACTCGGGCGACTGTGGCACGGAGCCGACCACGGTCATCGACTTCTCCAGTGGCGAGGCCGAGATCGTACGCCGTGGGGCAGGCGACACCGCGCGGTTCGAGTAGCCGAGCCGGAGCACCGTGGCGCGACGTCTTGGAACGCTACCGGGTTTGTCGGCAGTGCTCCGCCGTTCACGGCGGAGGTGAAGCCGACTTTCTCGCGTAGTGGGGCAGGGACAGGGGAAGCGCCGCCAGGGCGATTGGGCGTCGGTTGCGCTCGCACGAGTGGTTCCCGGGAGCGGTGCAGGAATGCCTGCCCGAGCAGCCGACCCGCCGCAGGAAGGCACTTCCCGGTGCGAAATACTCTCCCGATGAGTTCACGCACTTCCCCGATCAGCCAGCCGATCACGATACGGAGGGCCGTCGCGCGGGATGCCAAACGGCTCACGCGGCTCGTGCGTGGCTCAGGCGCCTACGAGGGTAAGTACGCAGCCGCAGTGGCGGGCTACCGGGTCGGTCCTGATTACATCGAAGCCCATCGCGCCTTTGTGGCCGTCGGCGCCGACGAGCATGGAGGCCGGGTCATCGGGTTCTACTCGCTTGTCCTCGCTCCACCGGAGCTCGACCTGCTGTTCGTCGCCGACGAAGCGCAAGGACGTGGTATTGGACGGCTGCTCGTTGCGCACATGCAGTCCGAGGCCCGTGCCGCCGGGCTCGACCGTGTCAAGGTCGTGTCGCATCTTCCCGCCGAGGACTTCTACCACCGCGTTGGTGCAGTGCGGACCGGGACCGCGCTCGCGAACCCGCCCGCCGTGCCGTGGGACCGTCCCACATTCGAGTTTCGCATTCCTTCGGAATGACGCGGTGTGCCGGTTCGCAGGGCGCCGGCTTCGCTTGCATGGTGGCTGGCATGCAGGAGCCGCTGGACGCCGCGCGCTCCGTGTGTGCCGTCGTCTCTGCCCTGGCGGGGGGATCGCCTGCGCAGCGGCCTCTCCCGGCGACTCCCTCGCCTCCGGCACTCCCAGGGCCATCGAAATCGCGTACACCTCGGCTCGCTCCACACACGATCGAGGTCGGCCGCGTAAATACGTAGTTCACACAACCCTGATCTGCGAGACGATGTGGCCACAGTCCACCGTCAGCGCTGTAGGGGTGGTGCCTTGCCAGTGCAGCCATCAGCGCAAGTGGAAGTAGTCACAGCCCTTGCCCCGTGGAGCTTGGCCGACCGGCGTCGGTGCGGCCCGCGGTGGAGCGGATCGGCGGGAGGCTCCGGACAGGGACATCAGAGCCTGACTGTCGTGGGTGTTGGCCAGGTCCGACTCGGCGTTCGGGTCGTCGTAGGCGTCGACGATGGCGATGGTCTGCCGCAGCCGCTGGCGGAGGCGGCGGAGGTCAGGCCGTAGGCCGACTGCAGGTCGCTGGGGCCGTAGCCGGTGGGGGAGTCCGCGGGGGCGTTCGGCCGGACGGTCTGGGGTGCGATGCCCTTCTTCGCTGCCTGCTCTTCCTGGAAGGCGGTGGTGCCGCTGGTGACGCGCAGGGCGTTGCAGGATGCGTAGCCCTTCTTCGGGGTGCCGGCGCACTGCAGCATCTTCAGGCGGAACCGCCGGCCCGCCCAGCGCTACGGTGTGGGGGCCGCTGCGGGGAGCGGAGTACGAGCAGGGTGATCTCGCTCGGGGCGAAGACGCGGAAGGGCGGGCCCCAGAAGCCGGTGCCGCGGCTGGTGTAGAGGAGGGTGCGGGTGCCGTGGCGGCTGAGGCCGGCGAGGGCGGGCTGGTCGATGCGGACCAGGTGGTGGAAGGGCCAGATCTGGCCGCCGTGGGTGTGGCCGGAGAGCTGGAGGTCGACGCCGCCGGCTGCCGCCCGGTCGACGAACTTGGGCTGGTGGGCCAGGAGCAGGACGGGGTGGTCGGGGTCGGCGCCGTGCAGGGCTCCGGCGAGGTGGGCGCCGTGGCCGGCGAGGCCGGAGGACTCGGCCGTGACGTCATCCACGCCGGCCACCACGAGGGTGTCGCCACCGCGTTCGAGCAGCAGATGGCGGTTGCGCAGCGGCTCCCAGCCCAGCTCGTCCATCAGGTCGACCCAGCCCTGGGCCTCGCTGTAGTACTCGTGGTTGCCGGTGACGTAGACCCGGGCCCGGGTGGCCCGCACAGTACTGAGTGGGACGGCCTGAGCACGGCGGCGTTCGGCCGTGCCGTCCGCGATGTCTCCGGTGTGGCAGACCAAGTCGGCTTCCAGAGCGTTCACCGTCTCGCACACCCGTGCCGACCAGCGGGCGCGATCGAGGGGACCGTAGTGGGTGTCGGTGATGAGGACGACGCGTATACCGTCCAACCCGGGACCCAGCCGTGGGAGTTGCACGTCGAGTCGCCGCACGCGGGGCACGCGGCGGGCCTCGGCGTACCCCCAGGCGAGCAGCACGGCGGTAACGCCGAGGACCGCCCAAGTGACGATTCGGGCCCGGTCCTGACTCTCACCGACGCCGGCCACGGTCAGGGCGAGCCGCAAGAGGACCCCGATCAGAACGGACCAGGTGAACAGAACCCAGCTCGTGCCCAGCAGGGTGTCACCGACGATCGCCGCCCGGTCCTGCTGACGCCGGCCGTGGCCGCGCACCATCGCGAACGGCATACCGACGAGGCCGAGGACGAACAGGGCGGTGCCGACCAGCGTGACGGGCAGCGGCCAGTGCTGGCCGCTGTGCAGGAGCACCCAGCAGGGCACGGCCCACAGAAGGACGGGGGCGATCAGGGGGATGTAGCGCATCAGGCGGTGCAGTCGGCTCTGCCGCGGCGCTTGCGCTTCACCCTCGGCGGGCCGGGTGTTGCTGGTGTCGGTCACGCTTTCCCTCACAAACCAGGCTGCCGTCTCGCGCACTGTATCCGGTCGCCCTCGGGCCGACCGGACCGGCGTCCGTGGGCGCCGCCCCTTGGGACGAAGGGTTCTCTGCGGGAATGGCAAGCGCGGCCGCAGACACCTCCCTTGGCATGAGCCGCGATCAGGACGCTACTGCCCCGGCTGGTACTGCCGCCAGTGGAGCGCGCGCTGGCGCGACGATGGCCTATGGACCACCGGATCCTGGCGAAGGCGGTCGTGTGAGGCATGGTTGCGACTCCCGTAGTCGAGTGGTGGCGACATAGCCGAAGGGCGCCGCTTCCCCACCCCTGAACACCTTGTGTTCTGGGCCAAGTTGCGTCCCCGCACGATTCAGTCCGGAGCGAGAACAGCGCGGGCCCAGCCGGGAAGGGCGAGCCCTGGCTCAAGGGCGCCCTGGGCGAGGCTGCAAACGCCGCTGCCCGCACGGACACCTTGCTCGGCGCGCTACCGCCGCATCGTCAAACGCCGCGGCCATGCCAAAGCCCTGGTCGCCGTCGCCCGCTCGATACTCGTCATCTCCTGGCACCTGATCAACGTCCCAGACGCCTCCAGCCAGGAGCTCGGTGCCGACTGGTACCGTCTCCACCTCGACCCCGCCCGCAAGACCCGCGATCTCGTCCGCCAGCTCCAGGCCCTCGGCCACCAAGTCGCCCTCACACCGGCATCGACCTGACCGACTCGTCTCTCACCGTCATCCGGTCCGCACGCGGACCGGACGCTGCCGCCTGCCCTCCCGGACATCGATTTTCCGATCAGCTTCAGAGTCAAGCTCAGGGGGCCAAAGTGAGGTCACCGTTGTTGGACTTGGCGAGCGACCGCCCGATGACCATGCGCTGAATCTGGTTCGTGCCTTCGAAGATCTGAGTCACCTTGGCCTCACGCATGTACCGCTCGACCGGGAACTCGCGCGTGTAGCCGACCCCGCCGAGCACCTGCACCGCATCGGTGGTGACACGCATCGCGTTGTCGGTCGCGACAAGCTTCGCGACCGACGCCTCACGGCTGAACGGCAGTCCCGCGTCCTTCAACCGGGCGGCATGGAGGGTCGCAGCACGCGCTGAAAACACCGCGGCCTCCATGTCAGCGAGCAGGAACGCGACTCCCTGGTGGTCGATAATGCGTGATCCGAAAGTCTCCCGATCGCGCGCATAGGCGATCGCGTGGTCAAGAGCGCCCTGGGCGAGACCGACCGCGACGGCCGCGATACCGAGACGGCCGGAATCCAGGCTCGCGAGAGCGATACGCAGGCCGTCGCCCTCAGCACCGATACGCCGCTCGACGGGGACACGGACGTCCCGGAGCACCATGGTCGCCGTCGTGGACCCGGTCAGGCCCATCTTCCGTTCAGGCACATCAGCGGTGAGGCCCTCGGTGTCAGCCGGGATCATGAAGCACGAGATACCCGTGCGATCTTCCGAGGTGCGGGCCATGACCTTGTAGTAGTCCGCGTGGCCGCCATGGGTCGTCCAGGCTTTCGCGCCGTTCAGGACGTAGTGATCGCCGTCCAGACGGGCCCGGGTCTGCATCGCGGCCGGGTCCGAGCCGGCGTGCGGCTCCGAGAGGCAGTAGGCACCCAGCAGCTCGCCACCGAGCATCGCGGGCAGCCACTCCTGCTTCTGCTCCTCGGTACCCATCGTCGCCAAGCCGAAGCACGACAGCACGTGCACTGAGACACCTACACCGACCGAAACCCACACGGACGCGATCTCTTCGACAACCTGTAGGTACACCTCGTAGGACAGACTGCTGCCACCGTACGCCTCGGAGTACGGCAAACCGAGCAGGCCGACGCGTCCGAGGAGCCTGAAGACGTCACGAGGGAACGCCTCGTTCGCCTCATCGGCATCCACCCGCGGCGCGAGTTCATCGGCCGCCAGCTTCCGGACCAGCCTGATGAGGCCAAGGGACTCCTCGTTCGGTAACAGACGACGCGCGCTCATGGCACCTTCCAGCTGTCGGGGCGAAACATCATTCAGAGACATCCGCAGGCCAAGGCACCGCAAGGCGCCCTTTACGGGCAGACGTCGAAACGCTTGGGGAGGGCCGGCCGCCGCGTGGGCTTCGGCGGTGGCGCGGGTGGCGTCCCTCAACCCGGACGGGATCATGTTCACGCCGGGCGCGTCGCAGGTGAGCACCAGCAGCTCGGCGGCGTCGATGTGCACGGCGTCCGCTCGGCGTGCGGCAGTGCAGAACGCGCCGATGTCCGCGGCGGCCCGCGCGCAGATCTCCATGAGCTGCCGGGTACCGATATTCTGCCCGGTGGCGCGTTCGATCGCCCAGGCGGCCTGCCGCAGGGACCCGGACGTGGCCTCATGCACCACCGCGCGCTGCAACGGCCGGGAGTTCAAGGCGGCGGGAAGCGACGGCTCGGTGTCCGCGACGTGCAGGTTCGGCGCCGGCGAGCAGGCCGCCTCCCGCTCCCGCAGCAGCCGCAGCACCTCAGCACAGCTCATCCGACCCACCTCTCACGCCAGCTGATCAACCAGCTACCGCAACGAGACGGGCATTACACCGGACACGGGCGACCTCGCTAACCTCACTCGACGAGAAACGCACCCGAGGTGATGCACGTCCCCGGTCGGCCCGAGACCGCCAACCTGGATGCGGTCGCCGCGTAGATCCGTGCGGCGGGACCGGGGCCCTCAACAGGTGGTCCTGGGCCGCCAGCTCGACCTGCTGGATCTTGTAGGGCGCTTACCGATGTGGTCGTACTCCTGGCATAACCAGGCTCGGATCGTGGTTCGCCCTGGTCAGGGTGGGCGAGAGGCGGCGCCGAAGCCGTGAAGGGCCGAGTACCGATGCGGAGGTGCCGGCGGACCGGCTCGTAGTAGGCCGCAAGGCGAGGCGAACAAAGGAGCGCCGGGAGTGGACGGGCAGTCCATCGACGAGTTCGAGAAGGATCTGAAGGCCTGGAACCAGATGTCGTCGGGGATGTGCTTTTCCCCTCCGGTGCGGGCGGTGGAGATTCCCGAGCAGCACGGCGGCGGGATGAGGATGCTCGGCCGGAACCGCTGCCGGACGAAGGGCTGTGTGATCGATCTCGACATGCAGAAGTTCTTCGCCGGCATCCGGTGGTACCTGATCGTCAAGGTCGTGGAGGCTCACGCCGACGCCGTTTGGGTGGTTCTGTGTGTCGAGCGGTGGCTCAAGGCGCGCCGACAGGGTGGATGAGGCCGGGCTGCGGCTGCCTCCCGGCGAGGCCGAGATCGTGTACTGCCAGGACGAGAGGTGGCGCGGCTCATTCGGGCACACGTCCTTCACCTTGCCGGGGTTCCTGCCCTCGACCGGCAGGGACGCCCAGAACAAGATCGGTGAGACGGTTCGCAGTCGGAGGTGCATCGCCAGATCGCCTCTCCTTCGTGGAGCTCGCCCGCCGGATTCACCCCGTTCGTGGCGGGCTGGAAATTGCGGCCGTGGTACTGCCGGTCGCTGATCAGGGTCTGCCCGGGGCGGGTCGCGGCGAGTGGGGTTCGGCGTGGAGCACGCCGAGCGGGGTCTCGCGCTCATTGGATTCGAGTCGGTCGGCGCGAAGGCTGCGGGCAGGCCGTGCAGGGTGCACAGCAGGTGCGGGAGCAGGCCCCAGAAGTGCATAGAGTGCAGCGTGGAGGGAGTCCAGGTCAGGCGTCACAGCCGACCTTTGGGCTCCCTCGCTTCATCTCATGTGTGCCAGCAGGCCCTTGGCATCATTCATCCAGTCGGACCGGGAGTTCAAACGTGAGGCCTCAGACCACCGATGTGCGCCAGATCGCCGAACCACGCCGGACGGCCGACCGTGGCAGAACCGGCCATCACGCCCCGACGGCCTCCGTGTACGCATCCACCGCGCCCCTCCCCGACCAGCACGACCACCCCGCCCTGCGCGCTGCGCTCGCCGCCGCCATCGAGGACGCCATCATCTACGACCTGGACGGCATCGGCCGCCAGTACGCCGCCCTGTGCGCCGAACTGCCAGGCGTCGCCGTCCGGTTCGCGATGAAGGCCTGCCCGGTGGACGAGGTGCTCGGCCACCTCGCCCGGCTCGGCTCCGGCTTCGACGCGGCGAGCCCGCAGGAGATCGCCCAGGCGCTGCGCACCGGGGTGGCCCCCTGGCTGATCCACTACGGCAACACCGTCAAGTCCGACCGCAACATCGCCGAGGCTTACCGGCTGGGCGTGCGCGACTTCGCCACCGACTGCCTGGAGGACGTCGCCGCAATCGCCGAACACGCCCCTGGATCACGGGTCTTCTGCCGGATCGCGACCACCGGCGAGGGAGCGCTGTGGGGCCTGAGCCACAAGTTCGGCTGCTCGCCCGAGGATGCCCTGCGGGTGCTCGGTGCCGCCCGGAGCGCCGGGCTGGTGCCCTCCGGCCTGTCGGTGCACGTCGGCTCCCAGCAGATGACCGCCGAGGCATGGGCCGCGGCGATCGACTCGCTGGCGGCGGTCCTGGAGGCGCTCAGCGGGCGCGGCATCACCCCGGACCGGATCAACCTCGGTGGCGGTCTGCCCGCCCTCGGTGTCCTCGACCGGCGCGGCCGGCCGCTGGAACCGCCGCTGGACAAGATGTTCGTGGTGATCCGCGAGGGCATGGAACGACTGCGTGCCGTCAACGCCGCCCCGCTGGACTTCCTGGTGGAGCCCGGCCGCCACCTGGTCGCCGACCACGGCGCGATCCGCGCCCACGTGGCACGGCTCACTTCCCGACACCGGCTCGACGGCACCCGTGAGGACTGGCTCTACCTGAGCTGCGGCAAGTTCAACGGCCTCTACGAGATGGACCAGTTGCAGTACCGCCTGGAGTTCCCCACCCATTCCGGCGGGCAGTTCGTCGACGCCGTGGTGGCCGGCCCGACCTGCGACAGCGACGACGCGTACGCCCAGGAGGACGGCCTGGTACGGGTCCCGCGCGCGATCGCCTCCGGCGACCCGGTGTGGGTCCACTCCTGCGGCGCGTACGCCGCCGCGTACGCCACCCGGGGGTTCAACGGCTTCGCGCCGCTGCCGTACACCTGCGTCGGCGGCCCGGCTCTGGACGGAGGAGACGCGTGATCGACACCCGGATCCGGCTGCTTCGGGAGGAGGACTGGGACGAGGTGGTCGCGCTGGAGGAACGCGCCTACGCCGCGAGCGGTCTGTCCGAGGGGCGGGAGGCGCTGCGCTCCCGGCAGTGCGCCTCGCCCTCGACCTGCTTCGTGCTGGAGCACGCGGGTGGCTTCGGGGGCTATCTGCTCGCATTGCCGTACCCGCTGTTCCGCTGCCCGGACCTGAGCGTGGCCGAGGAAGGCACGGCGCAGGAGAGCGACCGGGGGAGCAACCTGCACGCCCACGACCTGGTGATCGCCGAGCGGGCGCGCGGCCGCGGCCTGGCCCCCCGGCTGCTGCGACACCTGGAGGAGACCGGCCGGGCGGCCCGCTACCGGTCCCTCTCTCTGGTCGCCGTGCGCGGCTCCGAGGTGCTGTGGTCCCGGCTGGGCTACCGCGCCCGGCCCGAGATCGGGCTGCCCGCGAGCTACGGTGCCGAGGCGGTCTACATGGCGAAGCCGCTGGAACCCGCTGTTACCGATCCGGTTCTCGGGTCCTCCCCCAGAGCCGAAGTGGGCTGATGCAAATGTCCCCCGTACCCGACGAGTTCCGCCGCTCCCAACTGACGAGGGCCGAGGCACTGGTGCACACCTACGATGCCCAGCTCGCGCAGGTGCCCCGCAGCCCATGCCGGCGGACGTGCCGCTCGGCGGTGTCGACGAGTCCCTCTCGACCTGCAACTCCGCGCCGATCGCCCGGCCGCACGAGGCCGCCACCATCCACTGCCACGCTACCGAGGGTCGTTCCATGCGCCTCATGCTCGACGGCAACGGCGCTCGACCCTCCCTCTCACCTCGGACGACGCCATGCCCGCGACCGCTTCAGCCACAGGCACGGGCGAGGAACTGCCCCTCACGCTCTGCGGCCGGATCCTGCTGGAGCTCCGTGAAACCTGTCAGTAGCGCCAGCGGACAGCCTTGATGACATCCGCATCCGTGTGCCCCGCGAACAGCTCAGCCTCTGCCCGCCGGACGGCCAGCACGGCCTCGTACAAATCGGAACCGAGCGCCTGCCGCAGCAGTGCGGACTTCTCGTACGCGTCGATCGCCTCCGGCAGGCTCGCCGGGAGGCGCTCGGCGGCGACGAGGGCGGCTGGGTCGCTCGGAGTCTCGGGCGGGAGGGGCAGGCCGGACTCCAGGCCAGCGAGTCCGGCGGCCAGCACGGCGCCGACCTCCAGGTACGGGTTGGCGGCGGCGTCGAAGCACTTGAGCTCGGCGTTTGCCTGCCCGGCGGCGGAGCCGGTGATCAGGCGCAGCGCTGCCTCGCGGTTCTCCAGGCCCCAGCATCGGTAGGCCCCGGCAAAGCGGGAGGGGACCAGCCGCAGGTAGGAGGCGACGCTGGGCGCGCCGAGGGCGAGCAGGGCGGGCAGCTCGGCCAGTACGCCTGCGAAGAACTGCTCGGCGTCGGGGTGCAGCCCGTGGCGGCCGGGGCCGCCGTGCCCGAGGTTCTGCTCCTGTCGCCATAGGCTGAGGTGCAGGTGGCCGCCGTTGCCGACCGAGCCCTCGGTGAAGACGGGCGCGTACGAGACCCGCAGGCCGTGACGGGCGGAGACGGCCCGGATGGTGTGGCGCACCAGCATCGTGGTGTCGGCCGCCTCGACCGGCCCCTCGGCGGCGACCGAGACCTCGAACTGCCCGGCGGCGTACTCGGGGTGGAGCTGGAGCACGGTCAACCCCTGGGCGGTGAGGGCGCGCAGCACCTCCCGCAGATAGTCGGAGTGCTCGACGAAGCGGGTCATCCCGTACGCGGGCCCGAGCGTCGCGGGGGCCCCGGTGGCGTCGGCCACCACCCACTCGACCTCGATCCCGGCTTGCACCGAAAGCCCGCGCCGCTCGATGGCCTCGGTGACCTGGCGGGCGAATCGGCGCTGACAGCCGGGGTGCGGGGTGCCGTCCTGGGTATAGCGGTCGGCCGGGGCCCAGGCCCAGCCGGGCTGGGCGGCGAGCGGGGTGAGCCGGTCGAGGTCGGGGACGAGCCGCAGGTCGCCCACCGGGCCGGTACTCGAAGGCGCAGCGGTGAAGGAGTCGTCCACCAGGGAGACGTCGAAGCAGGGCACGGCGCCGACGCCGTACTCGGCGGCGTGTTCGAGCTGGGCGAGCGGGACGGACTTCACGCGGGTGAGGCCGGCGTTGTCGACCCAACCGAACACCACCCCGTCGATTCCGTCGGCGGCGAGCTGGGTTTCGGCTGCCCGGGCCTGGGCGGCCCGCTCAGCCCGGGGGTGCGTGGTGGCCATGCCGACCATGCTGGCGTTCGCAGCAGCCGGTGCGCCAGTGGCTGGCTGGGAGTTCACTCGTCCGTGAACGGTCGGAGCTGGATCTTGCGTAACTCGCTGCGGAGGCGCCGGGTTCGCGCAGCACGCCCGCAGAAGCACCCCCGGCGCGCGCCACAGCATTGACCACGCCTCCGGCACGCACCGACGGTGCCGACGGTGCGCTGGGTCGGTGACCTCGACGTGCGGGTCTTCCACGAGGCGGTGCTGGGAGGAGACGCGCTGTCGTTTCCCGTCCTGCGCCGGAGGGCGGCGCGCGAAATCGGCAGTCACCATGAAGCCGATCACTGGTAATAGGTAAATTAGAAAAGCGCTTCGCTGGGTGGGTACGCCTACTGTAATCCGTAGCAGTCCGAATATGGATAGCACTCGCATGGGTGAAACCCGCCGAGACCGTTTGGCCTCGACGGTCATGACTGGGCTACGGTGATCGATGAGCGGACGGTTTACCCCATCGACAAGGAATTCAACCGGCGGAGAGTTCGGCACGGGATATCGAGAATTCCGGAAATGGGTGCTTCCGCCTTCCCCGCTGTGCGTGCTCCGGCGTTCGCAGTGCCCTGGGTCTCCTGTCATACATCTGCGTAGAGAAGTTGGAGCATCATGCCGCCCGTCGTTCCGCCGTTTCTGATCGGTCTCATCGTCGCGCCACTGGCCAAGCGTCTCCTCAAGCCGCTGGTGCGCGGTGTCGTCACGACGTCCGTCGGTCTTGTCATGGAGGTGAAGAAGGCGGCCCATGAGGCCGGAGAGAACATCCATGACCTCGCGGTCGAGGTGGCTGCCGACATGGTGGCGGCGCAGATCGCCTCCGGTGACGGCCACCAGCCCACCGAGGGTGTAGCCACGAACGGCGAGAAGGACGAGGTCAGGACTCCGAAGATCCGTGCGACCGCTGGCGCCGGGAAGGCGCAGTGACGCCCTGATGCGCGGCCCGGCCCGCCGTCTGGGCGGGTCTTCCGGCCGACCTCGGAAGACGGGGCCTCGCGGCGGTCGGCCGTGGGCCTTTCGGCCGCGCTTCTGCCCCCTTTCGGAATTTCCACTCCGTCGCAGTAATCCGCCGTGCGCCGAATTTCGCCGCGCCCGTTGACGGATTACCCGTGACCTCCGCAAACAGGTGATCGTACGCATGTCATCGCTACTGGATGCCGCAGCCGGATTCCGCTCCGTGGAATGGGACGCGCGTCCGCGCTCGGTCACTCCGGGCCGCCAGCGCTGGGACGTCAAGCTGGTGCTTGGACGGCCACGGACGGCTGAGGTTTTCGCCGCCGCGCTGCGCCGCATTCCCGGGATCACCGAGGCCCGGGCCAACCCGGTCACCGGCGGGGTACTCGTCCGGCACGATGCACGGCTGCGCGCCACGGACGTCGGCCGGATCGTCCGCAGAGCCGTCACCCTGGTCGCGGAGGATCCGACCGGAGCGGGACGCCCGGCATCGGCCCGACCCGTCGCCGCACCGGCCCCGCGGGCGGATCGCGGCCTGGTCGTGCGACCGGTGCTCGCCGTCGGCGGCGGGGTCGCGGCCGGGATCGCGCTGATCAAGGGGTCGGCGCTGAGCAGGCAACTGGTGGCAGTGGGCGGGGTGGCCGCGGCGACCGCGGCCGTTCTCCGGAAGGCCTGGCGCGGAACGGTCGACGCATCCCAGGAAGCGGCCGGGCCCGGCGTCGAACGCCACCCCCTGGTGGAGATCGTCGGACCGCACCGACGCCGTCTCTGCGGGGCCGTTGCCCTGTCCATCGCTTGCCAGGCCTCGGAGATGGCGCTCGGTACCTTGCTCGGCTGGACCGGACTGGTCCTCATCAAGGGGCAGGCAGCTCCGCTGGTCCGCCTCGGCCTGACCACCGCGTCCGCCCAACTCTTCGGGCTGGCGGGGCTGATGACCGCCGCCTGTGCCGCCGTGGCGGGCCTGTCGTACGCCTCGAACCTCCAGTGGCGCCGGCTCGGCCAGGACATCGAGCACGACTGGCGCAACCGGACGTACGCCCATGTGCAGCACCTCGAACTACGGCACCTGGAAGGCGAGCGGACCACCCGGATCGCCGGCGCGCTCACCGACGACGTCCGTCAGATGGGCACCTTCTTCGCCACCTCGGCCAACGACCTGCTGCAACTCGGCACCAGTCTGGCCCTCCTGGTGCCGCTGTTCCTGTTGCTGGCACCACAGATCGCCTGGATCGCGTTCCTGCCCATCCCGGTCATCGCCTGGCTGTCGTTCCACTACCAGGACAAAGTCGCGGCCGATTACGCCGTCTCCGGCGAGTACCGGGCCAGGCTGCACAGCCAGTTGGTGAACACGCTGGAGGCCGGTGCCACCGTCAAGAGCTTCTGCACCGAGGATTACGAGGCCGAGCGCATCGACCGGCTGAGCGGGGAGGTCCAGGACAGCAGCCGGCGGACCGACCGGAGCACGATCCGCCACGCCGAGATCGTCCGGGTCTGCACGACCGGCTCGATGGCCGGAACCCTGCTGATCGGCGGCCGGGCGGTGCTCGACGGCAGCCTGCCGTTCGAGGTGTTCAGCCCGCTGATCGGGCTGCCCCAGATGGTAATGCTGCGGATGAACCGGCTCGGCGGCATCGTCGACCAGTACCAGCGCACGATCACCGCCTACGACCGGGTCCAGCGCCTGCGCGCCCTCCCCGTCGAGACCGATGGCACCGGCGGACCGCTCGACGCCGAGAAGGCGCGCGGGGAGATCGTCCTCGACAACGTGACCTTCGCCTACCCCGATCGGCCACCGGCGCTGGAGGACCTCTCGCTGACCATCCCCGCCGGGCAGATCACCGCCCTCGTCGGCGCCACCGGCTCAGGCAAGACCACGATCGCCAAGCTGCTGATGCGATTCCAGAACGCGGACATCGGCAGCGTGCTGCTCGACGGGCGGGACGTGCGCGAGCTGTCGCGGCACGACCTGCGCCACGCGATCGGGTTCGTCGCCCAGGACCCCTTCCTCTTCGACGGCACCGTCGCCGACAACATCCGTTACGGCAGCTTCGGAGCCTCGGGCGAGGCAGTGGTCGAGGCGGCCATGAAAGCCGAGGCACACACCTTCGTCGCGACGCTGCCGGACGGCTACGACACGGTGATCGGCGAACGTGGTGCCGCGCTCTCCGGCGGCCAGCGACAGCGGATCGCGCTGGCACGCGCGATCCTCAAGGACGCGCCGGTCGTGATCCTCGACGAAGCCACTTCCGCCGTGGACAACGAGACCGAGGCCGCCATCCAGCGCGCGCTCCGCGTCTTCGCGGCCGACCGGACGATGCTGATCATCGCCCACCGGCTCTCCACGGTCCGCCACGCCGACCGGATCTACGTCATGGACAAGGGCGGCGTCGTCGCCGAGCAGGGCACCCACGACGAACTCCTCGCCCAGCACGGACTCTACGCATCCCTGTGGCAACTTCAGGCCGGCGAACCCGCCGCCTGACCGCAGCAGCCGCCCCCCGGCCGGCCGGCCGTGTGACGACACCACGGTCGGCGCGGTCCTGCGTGCCCCGCCACCACGCCTGCCCACACCTTCGGAGGTACCCCCATGTCCCGTCGCGATGGTGACGCCCTTCCCCTGACAGCGGCCCAGCGCGAGATCTGGCTCGCCGAGCAGCGCTCCCGGACGCCGATTCCCGGCTATCGCGTCGGCGAGTGCCTGGAGATCCACGGGCCGGTGGACCGGGAGCTGTTCGAGACCGCGCTGCGCCGGGTGGTCGACGAGGTCGACGCCCTGCACGTGACCTTCGTCGACGACGGGGAGGGCCCGCGCCAGGTCCTCCGGGAGAGCTGGGACTGGGCTCCGGCCCACCTCGACCTCAGCGGGGAGCCCGACCCCCGGGCGGCTGCCGTGGAATGGATGGAGCGGGACCTGCTGCGCCCGCTGGACCTCGCCCGTGACCCGCTGTTCGGCCACGCGCTGATCAAGGCGTCGCCGACGGAGTACCTCTGGTACCTGAACTACCACCACGTGGTGCTGGACGCGATCAGCAGCTCCATGCTCCGGCAGCGGGTCGGCGACGTGTACTCGGCACTGGCCGATGGCGGCGCCGTGCCGCCCTGCCCGTTCGGCCCGCTGCGGGACCTGGTCGACAGCGACGCCGCCTACCGCGCCTCCACCGACTTCGCCGCCGACCGCGCCTACTGGACCGAGCGCTTCGCCGACCTGCCCGCCCCGACCCGGCTCACCGACACCTCCGCGACCGACCCGCACCGCGCCCTCCTGCTGGCCGAGGAGCGGGAACTGCGCCGCCCGGACGCCCTGCGGGCGGCGGCGGGACGGTCCGGCGTCCGGTGGTCCCGGCTGCTGGTCGCGGCGACGGCGCTCTACGCCCACCGGCTGACCGGCAACCAGGACGTGGTGCTCGCCCTGCCCGTCACCGCGCGTCGGGGCGCCGACCGCGACCTGACGGCGGTGCCGGGCACGATGTCCAACGTGGTGCCGCTGCGGCTGACGGTGCGGCCGGACATGCCGTGGCGCGAACTCGTCGCCCAGGCGGCGCGGGAGGTCGAGACGGCCGTCGCGCACGAGCGCTACCGCAGCGAGGACCTGCTGCGGGACCTCGGCGCCCCCGGCAGCATCGGGACGGCGTTCCCGCTGATCGTCAACATCATGGCCTTCAACTCCAGGCCGAGCTTCGCCGGGCACCCGGCCTCCGTGCACCACTTCGTGTCCGGGTCGACCACCGACCTCGCCGTCTGGGTCTTCGACTACCGGGACGGCAACCCGCCGCTGCTCCGGCTGCACGGCTCGCCGGAGGCGTACGGCCCCGACGACCTCGTCGGCCACCAGCAGCGGCTGCTCGCGCTGCTGGACACCCTCGCGGACTGCGACCAGGACGAGCCGGTGGGCCGGATCGAACTGCTCACCGCCGAGGAGCGTCGCGAGCTGGCGGTGCTCGGCGCCGGTCCGGTGGCGCAGGCCCCGGCCACGAGCCTGCCGGAGCTGTTCCGGGAGCACGTCCGGGCGATTCCGGACCTGGTCGCGCTGGTGTGCGGCGACGTCTCGCTGACGTACGCGGAACTGGACGTGCGGGCCAACCGGCTGGCGCACGCCCTGATCGCCTGGGGAGCGGGTCCGGAGCGGCGGGTGGCGGTGGCCCTGCCGCGCTCGGCGGAGCTGGTGGTGGCGATCCTCGCGGTGCTGAAGACCGGCGCGGCGTACGTGCCGGTCGACCCCGAGTACCCGGCCGCCCGGATCGCGTACCTGCTCGACGACGCCCGGCCGGCCCTGCTGGTCACGGACTCCCGCAGCGAGGGGCGGCTGCCCGAGGCCGGGCCCGTCGACCGGCTCGTGCTCGACGACCCGGAGACGGCCGCCCTGGTGACCGACTGCCCGGCGGCCGACCCGATGGTGGCCGTCGACCCGGGCCTCCCGGCGTACGTCATCTACACCTCCGGTTCCACCGGCAGGCCCAAAGGCGTGCTGCCGACCCACGGCGGCCTGCTCGACCTGCTCACCGACCTCCGGCAGGTGCACTTCGCGCCGGTGCTGAAGGAGCGGCAGCGGCTGCGGGTGGCACTGACCACCTCGGTGTCCTTCGACGCCTCCTGGAACCAGCTGCTCGCCCTGTTCGGGGGCCATGAACTGCACGTCCTGGAGCACGCGACCTGGACCGACCCCGACGCCTTCGTCGGTTACGCGGCGCGCTGCGGACTGGACTACCTCGAAGCCACCCCGTCCTACCTCCAAGTGCTCGTATCCCACGGGCTGCTGAGTGATCCGCAGCGGCGCCCGGCACTGGTCGCGGCGGGTGGCGAGGCCGTCCCGGAGCGGCTGTGGGAGCAGCTGCGGGCGGCGGAGGGCGTGTCCTGCCTCAACCTCTACGGACCGTCCGAATGCACCGTCAACTCGGTGGTCGCGCCGCTGGAGTCGAGCCCACGCCCGGTGATCGGCCGACCGGTCACCAACACCCGGCTGTACGTGCTCGACGGTGCCCTGCGGCCGCTGCCGACCGGTGCGGCGGGTGAGCTGTACATCGCGGGCGCGGGGCTGGCCCGCGGCTACCTGAACCGGCCGGGGCTGACCGCCGGGCGGTTCGTCGCGGACCCGTTCGGGCCGAGCGGTGGGCCCCTCCTGCCCGATGGCGGGCAAGGAGGGAGGATGTACCGCACCGGGGACCTGGCGCGCTGGGACGCGGCCGGGAACCTGGAGTTCCTCGGCCGCACCGACGACCAGGTCAAGATCCGCGGCTTCCGGGTCGAGCTCGGCGAGATCGAGGCCGTCCTCGCCGAGCACCCGCAGGTCGCCCGGGCCGCCGTGATGGTGCGCACCGAGGAGGAACCCCGGCTGGTCGCCTACGCGGTGCCCGAGCCCGGCGCCACCGTGTCCGGCACCGCCCTGCGCGACCACCTGCGGGACCGGTTGCCCCGGCAGATGGTGCCGGCCGCGTACGTGCTGCTGGACGCGCTGCCGCTGACCCCGAACGGCAAGCTCGACCGGCGGGCGCTCCCGGCGCCCGAGCGACAGCCCGCCGCGCCGGGCCGCGCACCGCGCACCGCGACCGAGCACCTGCTCGTCGGGCTGTTCGCCGAGGTGCTCGGGGTGGCCGAGCCAGGGCTGGACGACAGCTTCTTCGACCTCGGTGGGCACTCCCTGCTGGCCACCCGGCTGGTCGCCAGGGCCCGCTCGCTCCTCGGCGTGGAGCTGCGGCTCGGCGACCTGTTCGACGCGCCGACGGTCGCGGAACTGGCGGCGGCCGTGGATGTCGCGGGCCGGGCGCGTCCGGCGCTGGGGCGGCGCGAGCGGCCGGAGACCGTCCCGCTGTCCTTCGCGCAGCGACGGCTGTGGTTCCTGCACCGCATGGAGGGCCCGAGCGCCACCTACAACATCCCGCTGACCCTACGTCTGTCCGGGGGCCTGGACCGGCGGGCCCTGGAAGCCGCCCTGGCGGACGTGGTCGAGCGGCACGAGAGCCTGCGCACCGTCTTCCCGACGGTCGACGGCGTGCCGTGCCAGCGGGTGCTGGACCCGGAGGAGGTGCGGCCGCGGCTGCGGATGACCGAGCTCGGCGAACGCGAGCTGCCGCAGCGGCTGGCGCAGGCGGCCCGGTACGGCTTCGACCTCGCCGAGGAGCCGCCGCTGCACGCCGAACTCTTCCAGCTGGCGGCCGAGGAGCACGTGCTGCTGCTGGTGGTGCACCACATCGCCGGCGACGGCTGGTCGATGGGGCCGCTCTCGCGGGACCTCACAGCCGCCTACACGGCCCGCGCCGAGGGCGCGAAGCCGGAGTGGTCGCCGCTGCCGGTCCAGTACGCCGACTATGCCCTCTGGCAGCGCGAGCTGCTCGGCGACGGCTCGGACCAGGACAGCCTGCTGAACAGCCAACTCGCCTACTGGCACGAGCAATTGGCGGACCTGCCCGATCAGGTCGAGCTGCCGTTCGACCGGCCCCGGCCGTCCGCGATGTCCTACCGGGGCGCCCACCTGCCGGTGCGAATCGACGCCGAGCTGCACCAGGGCCTGCGGACGCTCGCCCGCGACGGCGGGGCCAGCCTCTTCATGGTGCTCCAGGCAGGGCTGGCCGCCCTGCTGGGCAAGCTGGGCGCGGGCACCGACGTACCCGTAGGCACGCCGATCGCCGGACGCACCGACGAGGCCGCGGACGAATTGGTCGGCTTCTTCGTCAACACCCTGGTGCTGCGCACCGACCTCTCCGGCGACCCGTCGTTCACCGAACTGCTGGGCAGGGTGCGGGCCGACGCGCTGGCCGCGTACGCGCACCAGGACGTGCCGTTCGAGCACTTGGTGGAGGCGTTGAACCCGGCCCGGTCGCTGGCGCACCACCCGCTGTTCCAGACCATGCTCGCCCTGCAGAACGCGCCGCTCGGCGCCTTCGACCTGCCAGGGCTGCGGGTGACGGCCGACCTGGTGCACACCGGGACGGCCAAGTGCGACCTGACCTTCATCCTGGCCGAACAGCCGGACACGGAGGGGCTGTCGGGCGTGGTGGAGTACAGCACCGACCTGTTCGACGAGGCCACCGTGACCGGGATCGTCGAGCGGTGGCTGCGGCTGCTGCGCGCCGTCGTCGCCGACCCCGGCCGGCGGATCGGCCAGGTGGACGTGCTGTCCGCCGACGAGCTCCGCGCGCTGCTCCCGGCGCGTACCGACCGGAGCGAGGGGCCGTCGGAGAGCAGCCTGACCGCGCTGTTCGAGCGGCAGGTACGGGCGAACCCGGCCGCCATCGCCCTTACGGACGGCGAAGTCACCCTGACATACGGAGAGTTGAACGCCCGCGCGAACCGGCTCGCGCACGCCCTGATCGACCGGGGGGTGGGACCGGAGCAGCGCGTGGCGCTGGCCCTGCCGCGCTCGACGGAGCAGGTCGTGGCGGTGCTCGCCGTGCTGAAGGCGGGCGGCGCCTACCTGCCGGTGGACCCGCAGTACCCGGCCGCCCGGATCGCCTACCTGCTCCAGGACGCCCGGCCCGCGCTCCTCGTGACCACGAGCCGGATCGGCGACCTGCCGGGCGCGGACCCGGTGGACCGGCTGCTGCTGGACGCCGACGACCTGGACGGGCTGCCGGACACGGACCCGGAGGTCCCCCTCGACCCGGGCCACGCCGCCTACGTCATCTACACCTCCGGCTCCACCGGCGATCCCAAGGGCGTGGTGGTCCCGCACCGGAACGTGGTGCGGCTGTTCGGCACCACGGAGAAGCTGTTCGGCTTCTCCGCCGAGGACGTCTGGACGCTCTTCCACTCCTACGCCTTCGACTTCTCGGTGTGGGAGCTGTGGGGTCCGCTGCTGCACGGCGGCCGTCTGGTGGTCGTGGACCACGAGACCAGCCGCTCGCCCGGCCGCTTCCTGGAGCTCCTCGCCCGCGAACGGGTGACCGTGCTCAACCAGACGCCGTCCGCGTTCTACCAGCTGATGCGGGCGGACGCGGAAGGCCCGGAGACCGGCCGCTCGCTCGCGCTGCGCACGGTGGTGTTCGGCGGTGAGGCGCTGGAGCACGCTCGGCTGGCGAACTGGTACGAGCGGCACCCGGACGACGCGCCGCGGCTGGTCAACATGTACGGCATCACCGAGACCACGGTGCACGTCACGTACGCGGCGCTCGACCGGGCCGGAACCGCCGGCGGCGAGATCGGCGTGGCCATTGCGGACCTGCGGACGTACGTGCTGGACGCCCACCTGCGGCCGGTGGCACCGGGCGTACCCGGCGAGCTGTACGTCGCGGGTGCAGGACTGGCGCGCGGCTACCTGAACCGGCCCGGCCTGACCGCCGGGCGCTTCGTGGCCGACCCGTTCGGACCGCAGGGATCGCGGATGTACCGCAGCGGCGACGTGGTGCGCCGCGCGGCGGACGGCAGCCTGCGCTACGTCGGCCGGGCCGACCAGCAGGTGAAGGTGCGCGGCTTCCGGATCGAGCTCGGCGAGATCGAGGCGGCGCTGGCCGCGCACCCCGGTGTCGCCCAGGTCGCCGTCCTGGCCCGGCAGGACCGGGCCGACGACACCCGGCTGGTCGCGTACCTGGTGCCGGCCGCGGGCGCCGCACCGAGTTCGGCCGACCTGCGTGGGCACCTGCGCGAGCGGTTGCCGGAGTACATGGTGCCGTCGGCGTTCGTCTTGCTGGACGCGCTCCCGTTGACCGCCAACGGCAAGCTGGACCACCGGGCCCTGCCCGCCCCCGACCTCGCCCCGGCGGCCACCGCCCGCGCGCCGCGCACCCCGCAGGAGCAGATCCTCTGCGAGCTGTTCGCCGAGGTCCTGGGCGTGGCGTCGGCCGGCGTCGAGGACGGCTTCTTCGACCTGGGCGGGCACTCGCTGCTGGCCACCCGCCTGGCCGCCCGGATCCGCGCGACGCTCGGCGTGGAAATGCCGCTGCGCACCCTGTTCGAGGCGCCGACCCCGGCCGGCCTGGCCGCCGCCCTGGTGGCGGCCGGACCGGCGCAGACCGCCCTGACACGGCGCGAGCGCCCCGAGGTGATCCCGCTGTCGTTCGCGCAGCGGCGGCTGTGGTTCCTGCACCAGCTGGAGGGCGCCAGCGCGAACTACCACATCTCGCTGGCCTGGCGGCTGTCCGGGGATCTGGACCGGCGGGCCCTGGAGTCCGCCGTGGCGGACGTGGTGGCCCGGCACGAGAGCCTGCGCACCGTCTTCCCGGCGGTCGACGGCGTGCCGTACCAGCAGGTGCTGGATGTCGAGGCAGCCCGCCCGCGGCTGCTCGTCAGCCGGACCACTGAGTCCGAGCTGCCGAACGTCATGGCGGAAGCGAAGGCCCGCAGGTTCGACCTGGCGGTCGATGTGCCACTGCGTGCCGGGCTGTTCGAGCTGGCGGCGGACGAGCACGTGTTCCAGGTGGTGCTCCACCACATCGCGGGTGACGGCTGGTCGCTGGGCCCGCTCGCACAGGGCCTGACCACCGCCTACGCGGCGCGCTGCCGCGGCGAGGAGCCGCAGTGGGAGGAACTGCCGGTCCAGTACGCCGACTACACCCTGTGGCAGCACGAGCTGCTCGGCGACGCGGCCGACGGGGACAGCCTGTTCGCCCGCCAGGCGGCCTACTGGACCCGGCAGCTGGCCGATCTGCCCGAGCAGCTCCAGCTGCCCGGCGACCGGCCCCGCCCGGTGGTCGCCTCGCACCGGGGCGGTTCCGTGCGTGCCGGGCTGGACGCCGAGCTGCACCGCGGGCTGCTCGAGCTCGCCCGCGCCCACGGCACCAGTCTGTTCATGGTGCTTCAGGCCGGGCTGGCGGTGCTGCTGAGCAAGCTCGGCGCGGGCGACGACATCCCGGTCGGCAGCCCGGTCGCGGGCCGTACCGACCAGGCGCAGGACGAGCTGGTCGGCTACTTCGTCAACACCCTGGTGTTCCGTACCGACACCTCGGGCGATCCGACGTTCGCCGAACTGCTGGGCCGGGTCCGGGAGACCGCGCTGGCCGGGTACGCGCACCAGGACCTGCCGTTCGAGTACCTGGTCGAGGCCCTCAACCCGGTCCGATCGCTGGCGCACCACCCGCTGTTCCAGGTCATGCTGGTGCTGCAGAACGCACCCCGGGCCGACTTCGCGCCGCCCGGGCTGCGCGTCGGCGACATGCCGTCGACGTCGACCACCGCCAAGCTCGACCTGATCTTCACCATGTCCGAGCGATACGCGCAGGACGGCACCCCGGAGGGGATCGACGGGTCCGTCGAGTACACCGGCGACCTGTACGACCCGGCCACCGTCGAGACGATGATCGAGCGGTGGGAGCGGCTGCTCCGCGCCGTGGTCGCCGACCCGCAGCGGCGGCTCAGCCGGTTCGGCCTGCTCACCGCCGAGGAGCACGGTGAGCTGACGGCGCTGGGTACCGGCCCGGCGGCCCAGGCCTTCACCGAGAGCCTGCCGGAGCTGTTCCGGGCTCAGGTCCGTGCGACTCCGGACGCCGTCGCGCTGGTGGGGCCGGAAGCATCGCTGACGTATGCGGAGTTGGACGCGCGGGCGAACCGGTTGGCGCATGCGCTGATCGCGCGGGGCGCGGGGCCGGAGCGGCTGGTGGCAGTGGCGCTGCCGAGGTCGGCCGAGCTGGTGGTGGTCATCCTCGCGGTGCTGAAGACCGGCGCCGCGTACCTCCCGGTCGATCCGGAGTACCCGGCCGCGCGGATCGCATACATGCTCGACGACGCCCGGCCGGTCCTGATGGCGACCGACTCCCGAACCCGGGGTCGGCTGCCGGACGGTCCGGCCGGGTGGCTGGTGGCCGACGACCCGGAGACGGCCGGGCTGGTGGCGGGTTGCCCGGCGACGGACCCTGCGGTGGCTGTCGATCCGGGCCATCCGGTCTACGTCATCTACACCTCCGGTTCCACCGGCAGGCCCAAGGGTGTGGTGGCGACGCACGGCGGCCTGTTCAACCTGTTCGCCAACCAGTGTCCGCTGATTTTCCGGACGGGAGAGCGGGTGCGGATGGGGCTGACCACGTCCGTGTCGTTCGACGGCTCCTGCGACCAGATGTTCGCCCTGTACGCCGGCCACGAGCTGCACGTCCTGGACGAGGCGACGTGGTCCGACCCTGACGCCTACCTGGAGTACGCCGCGAGGGTCGGGCTGGACACTGTCGGCGGCACCCCGTCCTACCTGCAAGTCCTCGTCGAACATGGCCTGTTGGACGACCCGCGGTGGCGTCCGTCGGTGGTCGGGCTGGGCGGGGAGGTCGTTCCGGAGCAGCTGTGGGAGCGGCTGCGGGCGGCCGAGGGGGTGTCCTGCCTGAACTACTACGGGCCGTCCGAGTGCACGGTGGACTCGACCTTCGCACCGCTGGAGTCGAGCCCGCGCCAGGTGATCGGCCGGCCGCTCGGCGGTGTCCGGCTGCATGTGCTCGACGCCGCGTTGCAGCCGGTGCCCGCGGGTGTGCCGGGTGAGCTGTACATCGCTGGTGCGGGGCTGGCGCGCGGCTACCTGAACCGGCCGGGCCTGACCGCGGGACGGTTTGTGGCGGACCCGTTCGGTCCCAGCGGTTCGCGGATGTACCGCACCGGTGACCTGGTGCGGTGGGGCGCATGGGGGTCCCCCCGGCCGGAGACTGGGGGAGGGAACCTGGAGTTCCTCGGCCGCATCGACGACCAGGTCAAGGTCCGGGGATTCCGGATCGAGCTCGGCGAGATCGAGGCGGCATTGGCGGAATTCCCGCAGGTCGCGCAGGCCGCCGTGACCGTCCGGCAGGACCGGGCGGGGGACACCCGCCTGGTCGCCTACCTGGTGCCCGCCACCGGGGCGGAGCTTCGGCCGGAGGACCTGCGGGCGCACCTGCGCGAGCGGCTGCCCGACTACATGGTGCCGGCCGCGTTCGTCTCCCTCGACGTCCTGCCGCTGAACGCCAGCGGCAAGCTGGACCGGCGCGCGCTGCCCGAGCCCGAGTACGCAGCGTCGCGGGTCGGCCGGGCCCCGCACACTCCTCAGGAACACGTGCTGGCCGGGTTGTTCGCCGAGGTGCTGGGTCTGCCTCAAGTCGGTGTCGACGACGACTTCTTCGACCTGGGCGGGCACTCCCTGCTGGCCACCCGGTTGGTGGCCCGGGTCCGTGCGGCCCTGGGCGTGGAACTGGCGCTGCGCACCCTGTTCCAGACCCCGACGGTGGCCGGGCTGGCCGCCGGGATGGGCGGCGCGGACCGGGCCCGGCTCGCCCTGGGGCGGGCGGAGCGGCCCATGGGGGCACCCCCGGCCGAAGGCTGGGGGATGGTGCCGCTGTCGTCCGCTCAGCGGAGGCTGTGGTTCCTGCGCCAGCTGGAGGGCGCCGGCTCGGTCTACAACATGCCGCTCGCGTGGCGGCTCTCGGGACCACTGGACCTGGCGGCCCTGGAGGCGGCGCTGGGCGACGTCGTCGACCGGCACGAAACCCTGCGCACGATCTTCCCGGCCGCGGACGGAGTGCCCCACCAGCAGGTGCTGGCCACCGCAGAGGCACGCCCGAGGCTGTCGGTCACCACGGCCGACGAGACGGACCTGCCGGAACTGCTGACGGGGGCCGCAGTGCGCGGATTCGACCTCGCAGCCGAACCGCCGCTGCGTGCCCAGGTGTTCGAGGTTTCGGCGGACGAGCACGTCCTGCTCCTGGTGATGCACCACATCGCCGGTGACGGCTGGTCGCTCGGCCCGCTGGCCGCCGACCTGGCCACCGCGTACGCGGCACGCCGCCAGGGCGCGGAGCCGCAGTGGGCGCCACCGCCCGTGCAGTACGCCGACTACACCCTGTGGCAGCACGAGCTGCTCGGCGATCCGGCCGACCAGGACAGCCTGTTCGCCCGCCAGCAGGCCTACTGGACGGAGCAGTTGGCAAACCTGCCGGAGCAGATCCGGCTTCCCGCCGACCGCCCTCGCCCCGCGACCCCCTCCTGCTCCGGCGGCCACCTCGCGATCGAACTGGACGCCGAACTGCACGCCGGGCTGGTCCGGCTGGGCCGGGAGCACGGCGCCAGCGTGTACATGGTGTTGCAGGCCGCCCTGGCATCACTGCTGGACAAGCTCGGCGCGGGTACGGACATCCCGGTCGGCAGCCTGATCGCGGGCCGGACCGACGAGGCCCTGGACGACCTCGTCGGATTCTTCGTCAACACCCTGGTGCTCCGCACGGACACCGGTGGCGACCCGACCTTCGCCGAGCTGCTGGGCCGGGTCCGCGAGGGCGCGCTGGCCGCGTACGCACACCAGGACCTGCCGTTCGAGCACGTCGTCGAGGCCCTCAACCCGTCCCGGTCGCTCGCCCGTCAGCCGCTGTTCCAGGTGCTGCTCGCGCTGCAGAACGTGCCCCGCACCGAGTTCACGCTGAGTGGTCTGGCTGCCGAGATCGTCCTGGTGCGGACGCCGACGGCGATGTTCGACCTCGGCTTCCACCTGCTGGAGCGCGGCGGCACCGGCGGGCCGGCCGAGGGCATCGTCGGGCGGGTCGAGTACAGCACCGACCTCTTCGACCCCGCCACGGTGGAGGCCCTGGTCGCCCGGTGGCTGCGTCTGCTGGCGTCGGTGGTCGCCGAGCCGGACCGGCCGCTGAGCCGGATCGACGTCCTCACCGCCGAGGAGCGGCACGAGCTGCTGGTCGCGCGCAACGACACCGCCTGCCCGGCTCCTGATGCCGGCCTGCCCGCTCTGTTCGAGGCGCAGGTCCGGGCGACCCCGCAGGCTTCGGCGGTGGTGTTCGAGGACACCGTGCTGACCTACCGGGAGTTGAACCGCAGGGCCAACCGCCTGGCGCACGCGCTGATCGCGCGCGGGGTGGGGCCGGAGCAGGTCGTCGCCCTGCGGCTGCCGAGGTCGACCGAGCTGGTGGTCGCCGTCCTCGCGGTACTCAAGACGGGCGCGGCCTATCTCCCGGTCGACCCGGACTACCCGGCGGCCCGTATCGCGTACATGCTCCAGGACGCGCGGCCGACCGTGGTGCTCGACGACCTCGCGGCGGTCACACCGGACGGGGACCTGCCGGAGCACGATCCGGCCGTCGCCGTGGACACGCGCCACCCGGCCTACGTCATCTACACCTCGGGCTCCACCGGCAGGCCCAAGGCCGTGGTGATGCCCGCCGTCGGGCTGCTGAACCTGCTGGCGTGGCACCACAGGTCCGTCGGTGGCGAACCCGGCACGCGTACCGCGCAGTTCACTGCGATCAGCTTCGACGTCTCGGTGCAGGAGACGCTCTCCGCGCTGCTGTACGGCAAGACCCTCGTGGTGCCGACCGAGGAGCAGCGCCGCAGCGCCGAGCTGTTCGCCCGCTGGCTGGACCGGCACGGGGTCGAGGAGCTGTTCGCGCCCAACCTGGTGGTCGAGGCGCTGGCCGAGGCCGCCGAGGAGGCCGGGCTGGAACTGCCCGGCCTGCGGCTGGTCGCCCAGGCCGGTGAGGCGATGCGCCTCGGCGGTGCCGTACGCCGCTTCCAGGCCCGCCGGCCGGGCCGGGTGCTGCACAACCACTACGGGCCCGCCGAGACCCATGTGATCACCGCCTACCTGCTGCCGGCCGACCCCGCCGACTGCCCGCTGCCGGTACCGATCGGGCGGCCGATCGCCAACTGTCAGGCATACGTGCTGGATTCGGCGCTGCGACCGGTCGCTCCCGGCGTGCTGGGTGAGCTGTACCTCGCCGGGGCGGGACTCGCCCGCGGCTATCTGAACCGGCCCGGGCTCACCGCCACGCGGTTCGTCGCCAACCCGTACGGTCCGGCCGGCGCGCTGATGTACCGCACCGGTGACCTGGTCCGCTGGCGCGCCGACGGCGAGCTGGAGTTCGCGGGCCGGGTGGACCACCAGGTGAAGGTCCGCGGGTTCCGGGTCGAGCCGGGTGAGATCGAGGCCGAGCTGGCCGCGCACCCGGGTGTCGCCCAGGTCGCGGTGCTCGCCCGGAAGGACCGGATCGTCGCGTACGTCGTCCCCCTGGCCGGGACCGGGGCGACCGCGGCGGCGCTGGCGGCGTACCTGCGCGACCGGGTGCCGGACCACCTGGTGCCGTCCGCGTTCGTGCTGCTCGACGCGCTGCCGCTGACGCCGAACGGCAAGCTGGACCGGGCGGCGCTGCCCGCGCCCGAGCCGGGCACGACCGCCGGCGGCCGGGCGCCGCGCACGCCGCAGGAGCAGATCCTGTGCGAGTTGTTCGCCGAGGTGCTGGGCGTGCCGCGGGTCGGGGTCGACGACGGCTTCTTCGACCTGGGCGGGCACTCTCTGCTGGCCACTCGCCTGGTCTCGCGGGTCCGGGCGACCCTCGGGGTCGAGCTGGAACTGCGCAGCCTGTTCCGGGCGCCGACACCCGCCGGGCTCGCGGCCGGGCTGCATGATGCCGGCACCGCGCGGCAGGCCCTGGTACCCCAGCCCCGCCGCGAACCGATGCCGCTGTCGTTCGCCCAGCGCCGGCTCTGGTTCCTCCAGCAGTTCGGGGCGCCGAGTGCCACTTACCACATGCCGCTCGCCCTGCGGCTGTCCGGCGACCTCGACCGGGCCGCGCTGAGCGCCGCGCTCGCGGACGTGGTGGCCCGGCACGAGACCCTGCGCACGGTCTTCCCGCACACCGCCGGAGTCCCGTACCAGCGGGTGCTGGACACCACCGAGGTCGCCGTCCCGCTGACCGTACGCGCGGCCGCCGGCGAGGCGGAGCTGCCCACCCTGCTGCGCGAGGCGGCGGTACGGGCGTTCGACCTGACCTCGGAAGTACCACTGCGGGCGGAGCTGTTCGCGCTCGCGCCGGACGAGCACGTGCTGCTGCTGGTCATGCACCACATCGTCGGGGACGGCTGGTCCATGGGCCCGCTCGCCCGTGACCTCGCCGCGGCCTACACCACCCGGCAGGGTGGCGGGGCTCCGGCATGGCCGCCGTTGCCGGTGACGTACGGCGACTACACCCTGTGGCAGCACGAGATCCTCGGCGACGAGCACGACGCGGACAGCGTGTTCGCCCGCCAGGTCACCTACTGGACGGAGGCGCTGGCCGGGCTGCCCGAGCAGCTGCAGCTGCCTGCCGACCGGCCGCGCCCAGCCACCATGTCGTACGGCGGCGACCTGCTGGAACTCCGGATCGACGCCGAACTGCACGCGGCGCTGGTGGAGTTGGCCCGAAGGTCGGGTGCGACCCTGTTCATGGTGCTGCAGGCGGCGTTGGCGGCGCTGTACACGCGGCTGGGTGCGGGCACGGACATCGCGATCGGGAGTCCGATCGCGGGGCGTACCGACGAGGCGCTGGACGATCTGGTCGGGTTCTTCATCAACACGCTGGTGCTGCGTACCGACACGAGCGGTGATCCGAGTTTCGCCGAGCTGCTGGGGCGGGTGCGGGAGACGGCGCTGTCGGCGTACGCGCACCAGGACGTGCCGTTCGAGCACCTGGTGGAGGCGCTGAACCCGTCCCGCTCACTGTCCCACCACCCGCTGTTCCAGACCGGGCTGGTCGTGCAGAACGCGCCGGGTGGTGACTTCGAGCTGCCGGGTCTCCAGGTCTCCGGGGTGACCGTGCTCACCGGGACCGCGCGGCTCGACCTGACCTTCGGGTTCGCGGAGGAGCACGGGCCCGACGGCGCGCCGGCCGGGCTCAGCGGTGCGGTCGAGTACAGCACCGACCTGTTCGACCGCCCGACGGTCGAGGCCCTGGTCGCCCGGTGGACCAGGCTGCTGGCCGCGGTCGCCGCCGCGCCCGACCAGCCGATCGGCGGGATCGACCTGCTGTCGGCCGAGGAGCGCCGCGAGCTGCTGCCCGCCGTCGAGGGCGGGGCGGCCGGGGTGAGCCTGCCGGAGCTGTTCGCGACGCAGGTGACGGCAACACCGGACGCGGTCGCGCTCGTCTGCGGTGATGTCGAGGTGACGTACCGTCAACTCGACGCTCGGGCGAACCGGTTCGCGCACGCGCTGATCGCCCGGGGCGTCAGTCCGGAGCAGGTCGTGGCGGTGGCGTTGCCGCGGTCGGTGGAGTCGGTAGTGGCGGTCCTGGGTGTGCTGAAGGCCGGGGCCGCGTACCTGCCGGTGGATCCGGCGTACCCGGCGGCACGGATCGCGTTCATGCTGGACGACGCGCAGCCGGCCGTGGTGGTCGACGATCCGGCACTGGTGGCCGAGGCTTCCGGCCGGCCGGAGAACGATCCGGGTGTCGTGGTGGATGCCCGGCACCCGGCATACGTGATCTACACATCGGGCTCGACGGGCCGGCCCAAGGGCGTCGTGGTGAGCCACGCCGGCGTGTCGGGTTTGGTGGCGGCGCAGGTCGACCGGCTCGGCGTGGCGCCGGGCAGCCGGGTTCTCCAGTTCGCCTCGCCCAGCTTCGACGCGTCCTTCTGGGACCTGTGCAGTGCCGTGCTCACCGGCGCCGCCCTCGTCCTGGCCCCGTCCGAGGCCCCGCTGGAGGCCCTGACGGACCGCCGGCTCGACGTCACCCATGTGACCCTTCCCCCCTCGGCCCTGGCCGCGGTGGAGAGCACCGACCTCACGGCCACCACCCTGGTGGTGGCGGGTGAGGCCTGCGCGCCCGAGCTGGTGGCCCGGTGGGCAACGGGCCGGCGGATGATCAACGCGTACGGTCCGACGGAGACGACGGTGTGCGCGACCATGAGCGACCCGCTGTCCCCGGGGTCCGGCGTACCGCCGATCGGCCGGCCGGTCGCGAGCTTCCGGGTGTACGTCCTCGACGAGCGGCTGCGCATCGTGCCGCCGGGGGTGGCGGGGGAGTTGTACGTCGCCGGCCCCGGTCTGGCGCGCGGGTACCTCAACCGGCCCGGGCTGACGGCCGGGCGGTTCGTCGCCTGCCCGTTCGGCCCGGCGGGTGCGCGGATGTACCGCACCGGGGACGTGGTGCGCCGCCGGACCGACGGCGAGCTGGAGTACGTCGGCCGTGCCGACGACCAGGTGAAGGTGCGCGGCTTCCGCGTCGAACCCGGCGAGGTCGAGGCGGCGCTGGCCGAGCACCCCGCCGTCGCCCAGGCCGCCGTGCTCGCCCGGGACGACCGGCTCATCGGCTACGTCGCGGCCCGTCCCGATGTGGCCTCCCCCAGCCTCCGGCCGGGGGGACCCCCAAGCCCTGCGGAGCTGGCGGCGTACCTGCGTGACCGGCTGCCCGACTACCTGGTACCGGCCGTCTTCGTGGTGCTGGACGTGCTGCCGCTGACGCCGAGCGGGAAGCTGGACCGGGCGGCACTGCCCGTTCCCGACCTCGGCTCGGCCGAGGCCGGCCGGGCGCCGCGCACCCCGCAGGAGCAGATCCTGTGCGAGTTGTTCGCCGAGGTGCTGGGCGTGCCGCGGGTCGGGGTCGACGACGGCTTCTTCGACTTGGGCGGGCACTCCCTGCTCGCCACCCGGCTGGCCGCGCGGGTGCGCTCGGTGCTCGGTGTGGAGCTGGGGCTGCGCGCGCTGTTCCTGGCGCCCACCGTGGCGGGCCTGGCCGAGGCGCTGGCCGGTGCCGGCCGCGTACGCCCGGCGTTGACCACGCACGAGCGGCCGGAGGCGGTGCCGCTGTCCTTCGCCCAGCGTCGGCTCTGGTTCCTGCACCGCATGGACAATGCCGCCGCGACCTACCACATCCCGCTGGCGCTCCAGCTGACCGGAACACTCGACCGGGCGGCGCTGGACGAGGCGCTGGCCGACGTGGTGGCCCGGCACGAGAGCCTGCGGACGGTCTTCCCGGAGGTCGACGGCGTACCCTGCCAGCTCATCCTGGACCCGGCCGAGGCCCGGCCCCGGGCGCGGCTGACCGAGGTGTCGGAGGCCGAACTGTTCGAGCGGCTCGCCGAGTTCGCCCGGCAGCCCTTCGACCTGGCGGCGCAGCCGCCGCTGCGGGCAGAGCTGTTCGCACTCGCACCGGACGAGCACGTGCTGCTGCTGGTGATGCACCACATCGCCGGTGACGGCTGGTCCACCGGCCCGCTGGCCCGCGACCTGGCCGAGGCGTACGCCGCCCGGTGCGAGGACCGCGCGCCGCACTGGCCGGCCCTGCCGGTGCAATACGCCGACTACACGCTGTGGCAGCGCGACCTGCTCGGCGACACCGCCGACCCGGAGAGCCGGTTCGCCGAACAGCTCGACTACTGGAAGCGTCAGCTGTCCGACCTTCCGGAGCTGCTCCAGCTGCCCGCCGACCGGCCGAGGCCGGCTGTCGCCGGCTGGCGCGGGGACCACGTCGGCCTGGAGCTGAGCCCCGAACTGCACGCGGCCCTGGTGGAGTTGGCTCGAAGGTCGGGCGCGAGCCTGTTCATGGTGCTGCAGGCCGCGTTGGCGGCGCTGTACACGCGGCTGGGTGCGGGCACGGACATCCCGATCGGAAGTCCGATCGCGGGACGTACCGACGAGGCGCTGGACGATCTGGTCGGGTTCTTCGTGAACACGCTGGTGCTGCGCACCGACACGAGCGGTGATCCGACATTCGCCGAGCTGCTGGACCGGGTCCGGGAGACGGCGCTGTCGGCGTACGCCCACCAGGACGTGCCGTTCGAGCACCTGGTGGAGGTGCTGAACCCGTCCCGCTCGCTGTCGCACCACCCGCTGTTCCAGACCATCCTGGCCGTGCAGAACGCTCCGATGGGCCGGTTCTCCCTGCCCGGCCTGGACGTCGCCACCTACGCGGTGGCCACCGGGACCGCCAAGTTCGACCTCGGTGTGAGCCTCGTCGAACAGTTCGGTCCGGACGGCAGCCCGGCGGGGATCGTCGGCGCGGTGGAGTACGCCACCGACCTGTTCGACCGCTCGACGGTCGCAGCGCTCGCCAGGCGCTGGACGCGCCTCCTGGAGGCGGTCACCGCCGACCCGGACCGGTCGATCGGACGGATCGAGCTCCTCGACGCCGACGAGCGGCACCGTTTGCTGGAGCGGGGCAACGCGACCGCCCGGGAGGTGGATGCCGTCCCGGTGCCGCAGGCGTTCGCGGCGCAGGTGGCGGCGACACCGGACGCGGTCGCGCTGGTGTGTGGCGATGCCGAGTTGACGTATCGGCAGCTGAATGCACGGGCGAACCGGTTCGCGCATGCACTGATCGCCCGGGGCGTCGGCCCGGAGCAGACCGTGGCCGTGGCCCTGCCGCGCTCGGTGGAGTCCGTGGTGGCCGTCCTGGGCGTGTTGAAGGCCGGGGCCGCGTACCTGCCCGTGGATCCGGCGTACCCGCAGGCGCGGATCGCGTACATGATGGCGGACGCCCGGCCGGCACTGATGGTCGACGACCCGGCGCTGGTGACCGAGGTGTCCGCATGGCCGGAGACCGACCCCGTGGTCGCGCTCGACGTCCGGCATCCGGCCTACGTGATCTACACCTCGGGCTCGACCGGCCGCCCCAAGGGCGTCGTGGTCGGCCACGGCGGCGTCGCGAGCTTGGTCGCCGGACAGATCGAGCGCTTCGCGATCGAACCCGGCAGCCGGGTGCTCCAGTTCGCCTCGCCCAGCTTCGACGCCTCGGTGTCGGAGATCTACACCGCCCTGCTGCGCGGCGCGGCCCTGGTGCTGCCCCCGACGGCGGACCCGGTTGCCGCGCTGACCGACCGCGACCTCGCGGTCACCCACGTGACCGTGCCCCCGTCAGTCCTCGCCGCCGTGCCGGACGGCTCGGTGCATGTGTCGACACTGGTGGTGGCGGGTGAGGCGTGCCCGCCGGAGCTGGTGGACCGCTGGGCGTCCGGGCGCCGGATGGTCAACGCGTACGGTCCGACCGAGACCACGGTGTGCGCGACGATGAGCGACCCGCTGTCCCCGGGGGCGGGCGTGCCGCCGATCGGCCGTCCGATCGCCAATGCCCGGGTGTACGTGCTGGACGAGCGGCTGCGGCCGGTGCCGGCGGGTGTGGCTGGGGAGCTGTACGTCGCGGGCGCGGGGCTGGCGCGCGGCTACCTGAACCGGCCGGGCCTGACGGCCGGACGGTTCGTCGCCTGCCCGTTCGGGGCCGGTGAGCGCATGTACCGCACCGGAGACCTGGTGCGCTGGCTGGGCTGGGGGCACCCCCGGCCGGAGGCTGGGGGAGGCCAGCTGGAGTATGTCGGCCGTGCCGACGACCAGGTGAAGGTGCGCGGCTTCCGGGTCGAGCCCGGCGAGGTCGAGGCGGCCCTGGCCGAGCACCCCGCCGTCGCCCGGGCCGCCGTCCTCGCCCAGGACGACCGGCTCGTCGGCTATGTCGTGCCGCACCAGGACGAGGCCCGGGACAGTGGCCTGGAAGCGGATCACGTGGGCGAGTGGCAGGACATCTACGACGCCCTGCCCATCACCCCTGAGGAAGCCGACTTCGGCCAGAACTTCGTCGGCTGGAACAGCAGCTACGACGCGAGTCCGATCCCTGTCGAGCAGATGCGGGAATGGCGGGACGCCACCGTGACCCGCATCCTGGCCCTGCGCCCCCGGCGGGTGCTGGAGGTCGGCGTCGGCACCGGATTGCTGCTCTCGCAGATCGCACCGCACTGCGAGACCTATTGGGCGACGGACTTCTCCGCCACGGCGGTCGACGCGCTGACCGCGCAGGTCGCCCGGCAGGACGACCTGGCCGAGCGTGTGGTGCTGCAGACCCGCCCGGCGCACGACACCGACGGCCTGCCGGCCGGGCGGTTCGACACCATCGTGATCAACTCGGTGGTGCAGTACTTCCCGTCCGCCGACTACCTCGCTGACGTGATCGGGAAGCTGATGCGGCTGCTCGCCCCCGGCGGCACGCTCTTCGTCGGCGACGTCCGCAACCTGCGGCTGCTGCGCCCGCTGGCCACCGCGGTCCAACTGCACCGCACCGATGCCGACGGCGACCTCGCAGCGGTGCGCCGCGCGGTGGAGCAGGCCGTCAGAGTGGAGAAGGAACTCCTGATCGACCCGGACTTCTTCACCGTCCTGCGGGAGCACGGCACGGACATCGGCGCGGTGGCCGTGGAGGTCAAGCGCGGCCGCCACCACAACGAACTGACCCGCTACCGCTACGACGTGACGTTGCACAAGGCCCCCGTTGTTCCGGCGGCCCCGGGCCAGACGGTCGAGCTGGAGTGGGGACGCCGGCTCGCGGGACCGGCCGAGCTGCGCGAACTCCTCGCCCAGCCGCCCGCTGACGTGCTGCGGATCACCGGAGTGCCGAACCGTCGGGTGCTGCGCGAGGCCGCCCTTTCCCGGGCGGTGCAGAACGGCGACGGCTCGCTTGCCGAGCTGCTGGAGCGGCTGCACGGCCCGGAAGAGAGCGAACTCCCGGACCCGGAGGATTTCCGGGCCATCGGGCTGGAGTTCGACCGCTGGGTGGGCGTCACCTGGTCGGCTACCGTGGCCGACGCCTTGGACGTCGTCTTCGCCGACCCGTGGGCGCATCACGGCTCCCCGGTCGAGCCGTACCGGTCGGCCCGGACCACCAGCAGGCCGCTGTCGTCGCTGACCAACCGCCCGACCGGCAGCCGGGACACCGGCGCCCTCATCGGCGAACTCCGCGAATGGCTGCGCGGGCGACTGCCCGACTACCTGATCCCGTCGGCGTTCGTGGCGCTGGAGACCTTGCCGCTGACGGCCAGCGGCAAGCTCGACCGCCGCGCGCTGCCCGCGCCCGACCTGGGCCCGGCCGGAGCCGGGCGGGCGCCGCGCACCCCGCAGGAACAGCTCCTCGCCGAGCTGTTCGCCGAGGTGCTCGGCCTGGCCCAGGTCGGCGTCGAGGACAGCTTCTTCGACCTGGGCGGACACTCACTGCTGGCGACCCGCCTGGCCTCCCGCGTCCGGGCGACCCTCGGCGCGGAGCTCGAAGTCCGGACGCTGTTCGAGACGCCGACCGTGGCCGGACTGGCGGCCCGCCTCGACGGCTCCGGCACGGCGCGGCCCACGCTGACCGCCCGGCCGCGACCCATGGGGGCACCCCCGGCCGAAGGCTGGGGGAGCGTGGAGCTGTCCTTCGCCCAACGCCGCCTGTGGTTCCTGCACCGGATGGACGGGCCGAGCGCCACCTACAACATGCCGCTCGCGCTGAGCCTGACCGGCGAACTCGACCGCCCGGCCCTGCACGCCGCGCTCGCGGACGTGATCGCCCGGCACGAGAGCCTGCGGACGGTCTTCCGCGAGACGGACGGTGTGCCGTACCAGGTCGTGCTGAGCGCTTCACAGGCGCACCCGGAGCTGCCGGTGGTCGAGCTCGACGAGAGCCGGCTGGCCGAGCGGCTGGCGCAGACGGCCCGGCGAGGCTTCGACCTGGCGGCGGAGCCGCCGGTCCGGGCGGAGCTGTACGCGCTCGCGCCCGACCGGCACGTGCTGCTGGTCGTGGTCCACCACATCGCCGCCGACGGCTGGTCGATGGGGCCGCTCTCCGGCGACCTCGCGGCCGCCTACACGGCGCGCTGCCGTGGCGAGGAGCCGCAGTGGGCCCCGCTGCCGGTGCAGTACGCCGACTACACCTGCTGGCAACGCGACCTGCTCGGCGACACCGCCGACCCGGACAGCCTGTTCGCCCGGCAACTGGCCTACTGGAAGGACGAGCTGGCGGACATTCCGCAGCAGGTGCAGCTCCCCGCCGACCGGCCCCGGCCGCCGGTGGCCTCTCAGCTGGGCAGCCGGGTCGTGGTCCGGCTGGACCCCGAACTGCACCAGGCACTGCGGGACCTGGCCGCCGCGCGCGGCGCCAGCATGTTCATGGTGCTCCAGGCCGGCCTCGCCGCGCTGCTCACCCGGCTCGGTGCCGGTACGGACATCCCGATCGGCAGCCCGATCGCCGGCCGTACCGACCAGGCGCTGGACGACCTCGTCGGCTTCTTCGTCAACACTCTGGTGCTGCGCACCGACACGAGTGGCGACCCCGGCTTCGCCGAACTGCTCGACCGGGTGCGGCAGAAGGCGCTCGCCGCCTACGACCACCAGGACGTGCCGTTCGAGTACCTGGTCGAGGTGGTCAATCCGGCCCGTTCGCTGTCGCACCACCCGCTGTTCCAGATCATGCTGGCCCTGCAGAACGCGCCGGTGGGCGAGTTCGCGCTGCCGGGCCTGTCGACCGGCCACCTGGAGGCGTCGACCGGGACCTCGCGGGTCGACCTGACGTTCAGCCTGGCCGAGCAGTTCCGCCCGGACGGCGGCCCCGACGGCCTGGTCGGCGCGGTGGAGTACGCCACCGACCTGTTCGAACCGGCCACCGTGGAGCTGTTGTTCGAGCGCTGGGCACGGCTGCTGCGCGCGGCAGTCACCGACCCCGGCCGGCCGATCAGCCGGATCGACATCATGTGCAGCGAGGAACGCCGCCGGCTGCTGTCCGAGTCCACCGGCGCCGCGGTCGAGCTGCCCGAGGCCGCGCTGCCGGAGCTGTTCGCGCGCCAGGTGCGCGCCACCCCGGACGCGGTGGCCGTCGTGGCGGGCGCCACCGAGCTGACCTACCGGGAACTCGACCTGCGGTCCAACCGCCTCGCACGGGCACTGATCCGTCAGGGCGTACGACCGGAGACACCGGTCGCGGTGCTGCTGGACCGCTCGGCGGACCTCGTCGTGGCGCTCCTGGCGATCATCAAGGCGGGCGGCGCCTACGCGCCCCTCGACTCGCGCTTCCCGCAGTCCCGGATCGACCTGATCCTCCAGGAGGCCGGGGCCGCGCTGGTGCTCACCGAGGACGTGCTGACCGCGTTGATCGAGGGCGAGCCCGACTCGTCCGACATCGAAGTACGCTGCGATCAGCGGCAGTTGGCTTACGTGATGTACACCTCCGGCTCGACCGGCCGGCCGAAGGGCGTGGCCGTCACCCACCGCGATGTGGTGGGCCTCGCGCTCACCCCGGAGTACCACGGCGGCGGACACGAGCGGGTGCTGATGCACTCCCCGACCGCCTTCGACCTCTCGACCTACGAGCTGTGGGTGCCGCTGCTGAGCGGTGGCCGGGTCGTGGTCGCACCGCCCGAGCGGCTCGACCTCGACCTGCTGCAGCACACGATCAGCACGCACGGGGTGACCGGACTGTGGCTGACGGCCGGCCTGTTCCGCCTGGTCGCCGAGGAGCGGCCGGCCCTGCTCGCGGGGGTGCGCGAGGTGTGGACCGGCGGTGACGTGGTCTCCCCGGCCGCCGTCGCCCGGGTGCTGGAAGTCTGCCCGGGCATCGAGGTGGTCAACGGCTACGGGCCCACCGAGGCCACGACCCTGGCCACCTGCCACCCGGTGCACAGCCTCCCCGAGAACGCCGCGACCGTGCCGATCGGCGGACCGATGGCGAACATGCGTGCCTACGTCCTCGACGACCGCCTGCGGCCGGTGCCCACGGGCCTGGTCGGCGAGCTGTACCTCGCGGGGACGGGCGTGGCCCGCGGCTACCTCGGCCGACCCGGTCTGACGGCGGAGCGCTTCACCGCCGACCCGTACGGGCCGCCCGGGAGCCGGATGTACCGCACCGGCGACCTGGCGTGGTGGCCGGCATGGGGGCACCCCCGGCCGGAGGCTGGGGGAGGCACACTGGAGTTCGCCGGACGGACCGACCATCAGGTCAAGCTCCGCGGCCTGCGGATCGAGCCCGGCGAGATCGAGGCGATCCTCGCGAGCTGCCCGGGCGTCGCCCAGGCGGCCGTCGTCGCCCGCGAGGACCGGCCCGGCGACAAGCGGCTCGTCGCCTACCTGGTGCCCGGCCCCGAGGGCACGCCCGAGGCGGGCGAGCTCTCCGGGCGACTGCGCCGTGAACTGCCCGATTACATGGTGCCGTCGGCGTTCGTCACCCTGGACACGCTGCCGTTGACCGCCAACGGCAAGCTGGACCGGGCCGCCCTGCCCGCCCCCGAGTACGGGGCGCAGGGCACCGGACGCGGCCCCCGGACGCCGCGGGAGCAGCTGCTGTGCGGCCTCTTCGCCGAGGTCCTCGGCCGGGAACAGGTGCACATCGACGACAACTTCTTCGATCTGGGCGGGCACTCGCTGCTGGCCGCCCGCCTGGCCTCCCGCGTCCGCGAGACCCTCGGCCTGGAGCTGGGCCTGCGCATGCTGTTCGAGGCGCCGACCGTGGCCGGTCTCACCGAGCGCCTGGTCATGGACGACCCCGACGACGCGTTGGACGTGGTGCTGCCGCTGCGTTCGACCGGGACCAGCACGCCGCTGTTCTGCATCCACCCCGGCGGCGGCATCAGCTGGTCGTACAGCGGGCTCCTGAACCACATCGGTCCCCAGCACCCGGTCTACGCGATCCAGGCACGCGGCCTCGGCCGCCCCGAACCCCTGCCGACGTCCTTCGAGGAGATGGCGGCCGACTACGCCGACCAGATCCGCAAGATCCAGCCCGAGGGCCCGTACCTGCTGCTGGGCTGGTCCGCCGGCGGGCTGATCGCCCACGCGCTCGCCTGCGAGCTCCAGGCGCGCGGCGAGCGGACCGCGCTGCTGGCCGTCCTCGACGCCTACCCGGTGAAGGACGTGCAGTTCGAGGAGATGCCCGTGCCCACCGAGCGGGACGTGCTCGTCGGTGTGCTCGACGTCGACCCGGACGAGCTGGGCGACCGGGAGCTGACCTACAGCGAGGTCGCCGAGGTCCTGAACCGGCGGGGCAGCGCGCTGCAGGGCCTGACGGAGCAGCAGATCGAGGTCATCGTCCACATCATGATCAACAACGCGAAGCTGGCGGTCGACTTCGTCCCCGCCGGGTTCGACGGCGACCTGCTGCTGTTCAACTCGACGATCGACCGCGGCGGGGACGACGCCGGGCCCGCGACCTGGCGTCCGTACATCGCGGGCCGGATCGAATCACACGAGATCACCACCCGGCACAACCGGATGACCGAAGCCGGCTCGCTGGCCCAGATCGGACCGATCCTGGCCGCCCGCCTCGCCGAGGCCACCGGTGACACCACCCTTTCCCACCAGGAGGACTGACCCATGACCAACCCGTTCGAGGACCAGGACGGCACCTTCCTCGTGCTCGTCAACGACGAGAACCAGCACTCGCTGTGGCCGCAGTTCGCGGACGTCCCCGACGGCTGGAGCGTCGCCCACGGACCCGACACCCATGCCGCCTGCCTGGAGTACGTCGAGCGGTCCTGGACCGACATGCGGCCCAAGAGCCTCGCCGACGCCATGAACGCCCAGCGGTAGCGCGGCTCGCAGTGAACCTGACCGAAACCACCGACGAGGCCCGCGACAGCGCGGGCCTCGCCCGGTCCGACGACCTCGCCGCGGCCCTGCTCACGCCCGAGGCCCGCCGGGACCCGTACCCGTTCTACGCCCGCATGCGCCGCGAGGACCCGGTCCACCGCAGCGCCCAGGGCATCTGGTACCTCACCCGGTACGCCGACGTCGAGGCGGCCCTGAGCGACTTGCGGCTGTCCAGCGACCGGGACCGGATGACCCGCGCCTACAGCGCGCTCGGCGGCGACCTCAAGGCCTTCAGCCGGCTCACCGACCGGCTCGGCCGGGTGATGAGCAACACCGACCCGCCGGACCACGCCAGACTGCGCAAGCTGGCCAACCGGGCTTTCACCGCCCGGCGCGTCGAAGCCCTGCGCGACGGCATCCAGCGGATCGTCGACCGGCTCATCGACGAGGCGGTCGCCGCCGGCCCGGCCATGGACCTGATCGAGGCGGTCGCCTCCCCGCTGCCGCTGTCCGTCGTCTGCGAGCTCTTCGGCATCCCGCCCGAGGACCTCCCGCAGGTCAAGACCTGGTTCCACCGCTTCGGCCGACTCAGCGAGGACATCGACAAGTCCGAGGCGGCGATCGAGCAGTACGAGGAGTACCTCGCCCGGCTCGTTCGCCGCCGCCGGGCCGACCCCGGCGACGACCTCATCAGCGCCTTGGTCGCCACCCAGGCGCAGGACGACCGGCTCACCGACTCCGAGCTGCTGTCCACCTGCTTCGTCCTGATCACCGCTGGCGACGAGACCACCACCCACCTGGTCGGCAACGGCATGCTCGCCCTGCTGCGCCACCCCGACCAACTGGCCCGGCTGCGCGCCGACCCGGCGCTGGTCCGCACGGCCGTCGAGGAACTCGCCCGCTACGACACGCCGACCCAGGCGATCGTCCGGGTCGTAGCCGAAGACGTCGAGATCGGCGGGCAGACGCTGCGCGAGGGTGAGCTGGTGTATCTGTTCCTCGCGGCGACCAACCGTGATCCCGAGCGTTTCGAGGACGCCGACCGCCTCGACCTGACCCGCCCCGGCAACCGGCACCTCAGCTTCGGCAACGGCCCGCACTTCTGCCTCGGCGGCCCGCTGGCCAAGCTCCAGGCGGAGGTGGCCGTCGGCACGCTGGTCCGTCGGCTCCCGCACTTGCGGCTGGCCGACGGCGCGGTCCTCGACTGGCGGCCCAACCCGCTGCAACGGCGGCTCACCGCGCTTCCGCTCACCTACTGACCCATGAACGACGACGAAGGAGAAGTGACCATGGCCCGAGAGCTCGAGGTCCGCCGGGAACAGGACCTGCCCGCCACGCCCGAACAGGTCTGGGACGCGGTCGCCACCGGCGCCGGCAACCTCGGCTGGCTGTACCCGATGGAGGTCGAGCCGCGCGTCGGCGGAAAGGCCACGCGCGGCGACAGCACCGTCGTGGCGTGGGAGCCGCCGCACCACTTCGCGGTTCGGGCGACCCAGGACGGCGGGTTCTCCAACACGCTCACCTACCGCATCGAGCCGGCCGACGGCGGCACGAGCCACCTGCGGATGGGAATCCACTGGGTGCACACGGGCGTCGTCGACGACACCTGGAACTGGGACACCAAGGCGGACGCGGCCGAGAAGCACGTCGACTTCTACCAGCACTCCCTCCCCGAGTACCTGAGGCACTTCGCCGGCCGCCCCGCCGTCTACGTCAAGGCCGCCCGTGGCGAGTGCACCGAAGACCCCGCCGACTTCGCCGCCCTGCGCCGGCGCCTCGGCCTCGACGACGACGCGGCCGTCGGCGACCGGCTGTCGCTCGACCTCCCGGGTACGCACGGCGGCTCGACGGAGGTGGTCGTGGACTGGCTGAGCCCCGACTTCGTCGGCCTGCGAGGCCTGGACGCGCTGTACCGGTTCTTCAACGGCAGTTCCTGGAACTGGCCGATCTGGCTGGGCCACCACCTGTTCGCCGAGGACGCGGACGAAAAGCCGGCCACCGAGGCCTGGAACGCCTGGCTCAACGGCGCCTGACCCCGTCGCACGACACGACCGAAGGACCTCTGGTGGAAACACTGCTCTACGCCGCCGAACTCGTCCGGGAAGACGGCACCTACAAACTCGTGGTGCAGGACGTGGTGCGGGACACGGTCCAGGTCACCACGGTTCCCGAATCCGCGGTGGCCAGGCTCCCGGCCTTCCTGTCGGTGCTGAGTTCCAAGCTCGGCTCGGCGTCGGCACGCGGCCGCTGGTAGACCACTTCCGGCTTCACGAGGCGGGTGCCGTCCGGCACATGAACTGCCGGACGGCACCGGCCCCGTGAACGGGCGCTCGTGTCCGGGAATGTCATACGCGCTCCTCCGACACCGTTCCGCGGACTCATGCACACGTTGAACGTCAGCCCATGACGGTTCGAGAGGCGGCACCGTCGGCCAGGGACCGTCTGCGGGAGAAAGCACCCAGGTCGACGACGACGCCGGTGTGTTCCCCCGTGTACCGCAGCGGATCGCGGTCGTGGTCGTGGCCGGCCTCGACACGGTCGACCAGGGTGGCGAGGAACCGGCCCGCCAGGGGAGCGTTCTTGAACTGGTTGCCGCTCGTGCCCATGGCGACGTAGAAGCCGGCCAGATCGGTGTGGTCGTAGATGGGGGACCAGTCGTCGGCGGCGTCGTAGACACCGGCGATGCCGGTCGGCCGGTTCGGAACGCCGAGGAGCGGGAATCGGCGTGCTGCCCTGGTCACCTGGGTCTCGAACCGGGCGGGCGTCGGGTGCGGGTTGCACTCGTCGGGATCGTCGAGCCACTCCCTGGGGTCGCAGGCGGGCAGCATACTGCCGATGAGGAGGTGTCCGCCGGAGGGGCGCAGATAGGTCCCGAGGTCGACATCGGCCACGATCGGGCCGGACGTGGTCCCGGTGCCGCCCGGGCCCGAGGCGGTCCCGTCGCCCTGACGGACCGGCGCGGCCACCTGATGGACCTCCTGGCGCAGCGGGCGCACTCCCACGGTGAACTCGGCCCCGACCCCGGCCGTCCGGTTGAACCCGCCCGACCAGGGCCCGGCGGCGTTGACCACCACGGGTGCCGTGATCGCGGTGCCGTCGGCGAGCCGGACGCCCGCCACACGGTCCTCGCCGCGCAGCACACCGACGACCGCGCGCCGGAAGAGGAAACGCACCCCGATGCGGGCCGCCGCGTCCGCGAGATTCTGTGCCGCGAGCCGGGCATCGTCGACGAAGCCCGCGTCGGGGGTGAACAGTGCGCCGAGCTCTCCTTCCGGGCCGGAGAAGAAGGCATCGTCGAGCAGGGACCTGGGAGGCCCGTAGCGTCCCGCGTCGATACCGGGGATCCGGCTGCGCAGCGTCGCGGCGTCCCAGCGCTCGTACGGCACACCGGCACGCTCGAACAGCGCGACGACCTCCGACGTCCCGGAGCCCGGTGCGTCGAGGAGTACCGCTCCGGTCCGCCGGAACGCCGCCAGGCCGGGGCCGCGCACGGTGCCCAGGTGCTCCGCCCAGCCTGCCCAGCAGTGCTGGGATTCCCATGCGGTGGCGACACCGCCCCAGGTCGAGTAGTTGAAACGGATGATCGCGCTCGACGCGCTGGTGGATCCGTGGCCGACGCCGCCGGACTTGTCGACGACCACGACGCGCCGACCGGTGCGCGCCAGTTCCAGTGCCACCGCGGCACCGATCACACCGGCCCCCACGACGACCGCGTCCGCGCCGGACGGAGGCGTGTCCGCTTCCCCGGCTGTCATGACGGCAGGTCCTCGGGGGTTCGCGGAGTCCGGTCACCGTTCGCGTCCGGGGGAACGCGACAGGCCTGGGGCGGGTGGTCGTCGGTGCGGTACGGGAAGTGGCAGGCGGCGCGATGCGGCTGACCGGCCGCGTCCAGCTGCGGGTCCCGTGCGGCGCAGACGTCCCGTCCGGGATGTCGGTCCGGTCCGACGGGGCAGCGGGGATGGAAGCGGCATCCGGTCGGCGGCGACGCGGGGTCGGGCACCTCACCGGCAAGAAGGGGTTCCCCGGCCGGGCGTCTCCCGGCGTGCAGACTCGGCACGGCGGACAGCAGCGTTCGGGTGTAGGGATGCCGTGGGCCGCGCAGCAGGCTCTCGGTGGAGGCGATCTCCACGATCCGACCGAGGTACATCACGGCGACGGCGTCCGACACATGGCGGACGGCGGCGAGGTCATGGCTGATGAACAGCATGGCGTAGCCCATGCGTCGCTGCAGATCCCGGAGCATGGTGAGCAGCGCCGCCCGGACCGACACGTCGAGAGCCGAGGTGACCTCGTCGGCGATGAGCACCGCCGGATCGACGGCGAGCGCGCGGGCGACGGCGACGCGTTGGCGCTGGCCGCCCGAGAGCTGCCGCGGCAGCCGGTCGGCGCAGCCGGCGTCGAGACCGACGAGTTCCAGCAGTCCGCCGACGCGCTGTTCGCGGCTACGGCGGTCCAGCCGGACGAAGGCCCCGGCCGATTCGGCGAGCGACTGACGGACCGTCATACGGGGGTCCAGTGCCGTGTCCGGGTCCTGGAACACCAGTTGGACCTGTTGCCCCAGCCGGCGCCGGTCGGCCACCCGGCGCCCACCGTACTCCCGCCCTCCGACGGTGATCCGCCCGGCGCACGGGGGGTCCAGCCCGACGACCGCTCGTGCCAGAGTGGACTTTCCCGACCCGGACTCGCCCACCAGGCCGACCGTCGTGCCCTGGGGAACATCCAGCGACACGCCGTCCACTGCCGTGATCGGCCCGAGCGGTCCGTGATGGCGAACGGTGACGTCGTACAGCGCCAGCCCCGACCCTGTGCTCACTTCTGCGCCTCCTCGGTCTCACGCCGCTCGCGGGACGGTGCCGCGGGCAGCGGCTGCCAGCAGGCGACCTCGTGCCCCGGGCCGAGCGGGGACAACACCGGGCTCACCACCGCGCACCGGTCCAGCCGATGCGGACAGCGGTCATGGAACGGGCACCCCGGGGCCGAACCGTACGGATCGGGCGGCTCTCCCTCGATGGTGCGCAGGGGACGGTCACGCTCCGCGGCCAGGTCCGGGACCGAGGCGACGAGCATCCGCGTGTACGGATGCCGTGCGCCGACCGCCAGCTCATGGGCAGGAAGGTTCTCCACGATCGTTCCCCCGTACATGACCAGAACCCGGTCACAGGCATCGGCCACCAGGGCGATGTCGTGGCTGATGAAGAGGATCGCCGTGGCGTCGTCGTGCCGGACCCGGCGGAGCAGGTCCATGATCTGCCGCTGCACGGTGACGTCCAGGGCTGTCGTCGGTTCGTCCGCGATGATGAGGTCGGGGCGCAACATCGAAGCCGCGGCGATCGCCACTCGCTGGCGCTGACCGCCGGAGAGCTGGAAGGGGCGGGACCGGAGCAACCGGCGCCCGGCGGGCAGCGCGACCATCTGAAGCCGGGCCAGCGCCTGCTCGACGGCCTCGGCACGAGGGGTGCCACGGTGTGTGCGCACGGCCTCCGTCATCTGTGTTCCGATGCGCAGCGACGGGTTGAAGGCCGAGGCCGGGTTCTGGAAGATCAACGCCATTCCCGTCGCCAGTTGCCTGCGTCGCTCCTCGCGGGTCAGCGACTCGGCGTCCGCACCGAGGAACCGGTGCGTACCCCAGGTCGCGCGGGCGTCGTCCGGCAGCAGGTCGGCGATGGCGAGCGCCGTCAGCGACTTGCCGGAACCGGACTCGCCGACCAGGCCGACCATCTCACCACGCTGCAGGGTGAGGGTGACACCGCGGACGGGCCGGACCACCCCGTCCGCAGTGGGAAGGACGACCCGCAGATCCTCCACCTCCAGCACGTGGCCCACGGATGCCGGGCGGTCGGCGCGCGCAGGGTGTGTCACGGGCTCTTCCCCCGGGTGCGGGCGGGCTTGCCGTACGGCGGCTCCGGCCAGCATCTCGCCGAGCAGCTGGAACGCGACGGCGGCGTAGACGATGGCGATGCCGGGCGCCACGGCGGGCAGAGGTTCGGTGTAGATGCGGTCCAGCCCCTGGCTCAGCAGGAGTCCCCAGTCGTACGACGGGGGCTGCACCCCCAGTCCGAGGAAGCTCAGTCCCGACAGCGCCACGAGTGCCGAGCCCACGGCGACCGTGGTGTTGAGCATCAGCGGTTCGGCGATGTGGGGCAGGACATGGCGCAGCAGGAGCCGGTGGCGGCGCAGGCCCAGCACGCGCGCCGCGGCCATGAAGTCGGTCCCGGCCACCTGGGCGGCAAGGGTCTGCGTGATCCGCGCGAAGCCCGGTGCGGAGGCGACGGCGAGTGCGAACACCGCACCGCCCGCGCCCGCCCCGAAGAGGGCTGCGAGGAACATAGCGACGAGGAGCGCGGGGAAGGCCAACAGAAGGTTGATCAGGGCCCCCAGCAGGCGGGCGGCGCGCCCGCCCACTACGGCGGTGAGCGCGCCGAGCGTGATGCCGGCGGCCGCCCCGAGGAGCGTGGCCGCGATGGCCGGCAGCAGGGAGGGCCAGGTCGCCGAGAGCAGCCGGGCGAGCAGGTCGCGGCCGAGACGGTCCGTGCCGAGCAGATGACCCGTGGTGGGCCCGCGCAGCACCGCCGACGGGTCCGGCCGGTCGGCCTGCTGCCCCCACAGCACCGCCCCGGCGACGGCCAGTACGGCGAGCGACCCGAGCATCACCAGGGTGATCACGCCCATGGGGGTGGCCCAGTTCGACCGGGACGCGCGAGACCGGCCGTGGGCGGCACACGGCGAGGACGGGGAAGAGGAGGACAGCGCCATCGGATCACGTCTTCCGGATGACCGATCGGGGGTCGAGCAGAGCGAGTGCCAGATCGACCAGGAAGTTCACCACGAGGACCGACGAGCCGAGCACCAGAACCGACGCCTCGACGACCGCGTAGTCCTGCGCGGCCACGGACTGTGCCATCGCCGAACCGATGCCCGGCCAGACGAACACCTTCTCGACCAGTACGGTCCCCGCGATCAGGGCCGGCAACAGATTCCCGGCGAACGTCAGCGACGCGGTCAGCGCGTTCGGTGCCACGTGGCGCAGGTGGAGCCGGACGGCGGGCAGCCGTTTCGCGCGGGCGGCACGCAGATATTCCGTGGCGAGGACCTTGAGCGTCTCCACCCGCACGATCCGCAGCAGGACCGCGGTCGGAGCGAGCGCCAGCGCGAGTACGGGCAGCACATAGGACCTGGGACCGAGGTCGCCGGCGACGGGAAGGATGCGCAGGGCGACCGCCAGCCCCGCGGTGAGACCCGCCGCGAGGACGAAGTCCGGCACGCCCGCCAGGACCGAGGTGGTGGCGGTGAACGCCAGTTCCGCCCGCGGGCGTCGCCCTCCGTGTGTCCACACCGCGGCGAGCAGCCCCCCTGGGAGGGCGACGACGAGTACGCAGGCGAAGGTCAGGACGGCGAGCAGCAGGGTGGCCGGCAGGCGTGCCCTGACCAGGTCGGCCACCGGCTCGCCGGTCACCAGCGAGACCCCGAGGTCGCCGTGGGCCAGCCGCGGGAGATGCTGCCAGTACTGTTCCGGCAGGCTATGGTCCAGACCGAGTTCGTGCCGCTTCGCCGCCACCAGGTCCGGCGGGGCGTCCACGCCGAGCGCGGCCCGGACCGGGTCCCCGGGGATCAGCCGGATCATCGCGAAGGAAGCGGTGACGACCACGAAGAGCGAGACGACCAGCCGTGCCGCGCGCCGGCAGCAGAACACCACCCACGGGTGGTGCCGGGCCGGGGCACCGAGCCGCGCGGACACGGTCGTCATGGGTAACCTCCTCGACTCGCGGGCGGCCGTGCGGCGCGTCCGCCACGGCTATCGGTGCAGGCGGATGCTGGTCGGTACGATCCGGCCGCCGGGCGCGACGGCGAAGGTCGTCCGGTAGCCGTACATCGTGCTCGTGCCGTCGGCGACGGGCAGCACGTCGGCCGAGCGGAGAAGCGCCGCGGCGGCCCTGTTCCAGTCCCCGCAGCTGGCCGAGCCCGGCGAACGCAAGGCTCGGGCGACGAATCGGTCGTAGGCGGGGTTGGTGACATGCGCGAAGTTCAGTCCTCCTGACGACGGCGGGCCGGAGAAGTACGGGACGAGCTGCGCGGGCAGCTGCGGCCCCGGCGAGCTGCCGACCACGACGTCGAAGTCGCCGCTTCCGTACATGGCCTGGACCACCGCGTTGCGGCTCTCGCCGACGAGGTCGACGTCCACGCCCAGCGCCTGCCACGTCACGGCCATCAGTTCGGCGACCGACGGAAGGGTGGAGCCGAAGTCGGCGCTGCTGAGCAGCCGCAGACGCAGCGGTCGGCCCTGCTTGACCAGCCTGCCCCGCGCGTTCTTCGTCCAGCCCGCGGCACGCAGGGCCCGCACGGCGCTGTGCGAGGGCAGGTTCCCCGCGGCCACGTCGGAGTAGCAGAGGGAGTTCGGGGCGGTGAGATCGCGCGCGGGCGTACCGTCTCCGCCGATCGCCACATTGGCGAGGCCCTTGCGGTCCAGGGCCCCCACCAGCGCCCGGCGCAGCACCGGATCGTTCAAGGGCCGGTCGGATCGCTCGTTGAAGAAGGTCAGCCCCACCACGGTCGGCACCTGGGCGGTCGCCAGACCGTGGCCGGTCAGCCGCGCGCGGTCCGGACCGGTCACCATGGCGATGTTCACTCCGCCCGTGAGCAGCAGATTCGCCACGGTGGACTCCTGCGGAACCACCGTCACCACAATCCGCTCCGGCTGCCCCGGAGCTGCGTTGCCCGCTCCGCGCGGCCCCCACGCGTAACCCTTGCGCCGTGTGAAGAGGTACGGACCCCCCGAGGCGTAGCCGCTCAGCACGTACGGGCCGGTGCCCTGCGATCTCCTGTCCAGCGCGCCGGGATCCGCCAGTCCGGCGGGGCAGACGACGGGCAGCAGACCGATCGTCCGCACGATGAAGCTGTACGGCGATGCCGTCCGCAACGACACCGTCCGCTCCGCGTCGTCGGCCGACACCGTGAACGGCACACCGGGCAGGGCGGCCCGGGCACCGACGAGCCGGTTGCGGGGATCGCCGGCATACCGCAGCGACCGGGCCACCCCGGACGCCGTCAGGGCCGTGCCGTCGGAGCAGGTCACCCCCTTGCGCAGGGTGAAACTCGCCGAAGTGGCCCCGGCCTGCCATCTCTCGGCCAGACCGGACACCACACGCCCGTCCCGCGCCACATCGACCAGTGAGTCGTAGGCATAAGGAGCCAGTGAAAGACCGAACTGCGAGTACGGATTGAAGCTCGGGGTCTCCGAGGCGGTGGCGATCGTGACGGTGCCGCCCACGAACACAGGAGTGCGCGTCGACGACACGTCGCCGCCGCAACCTGCCAGCACGGCTGACACGACGGCGGCGGCCGCCGCCACGACCGACCGAGCCCTGGGAGACGACACGGTTCGGCGGTGCATGGCGCTTATCGTGCCACCGCGATCGACGGCGTCGGCCGGGCTTTCCCGGGCCGGACGCGAACGCGCCGGACAATTTCCCCCGTCCGAGTGAGACCGCCCGACGCGCGGTCCACGGCCTCGTTGCTGACGCAGCGTCACCTCAGGGCGCACACTGGCGACATGGTCATCAATCCAGGGGGCTCCCCGGACGACTCGACGGCGCGCGAGATCGACCGACTCGCGACCTCGTACTGGGACTTCCTGCTCGCACGCGAGCCATCGCTGCGCACGCGCCGCGGGCTGCCGGTCGAGTCGCTGCCGGGGGTGTCCGCCGCGGAGGCCGACGAGCGGGCCGGGTTCGCGGCAGGGGTGCTGAGCCGGCTGGGTGCGCTGCGACCGGCGGAACTGTCCGGTCCCGCCGCCGACACGGCGGGCTTCCTTCGGGCGCTGGCCGAACAGGAAGCGAAGGCGGGACGTTTCCACTGGCTCACCCCCACCGCCACGCCGTACCAGCTCTTCCGCCTCCAGCAGTACGGTGACAGCGTCTTCCGCCCGTTCCGCTTCGAGCACCGAGCCGACGCGGACCGGTACGTGACCCTCGTACGGGACCTGGCCCGCTGTGTCGCGACGATCGGCGACAAGGTCGCCGGGCAGGCGGCGCGGGGCTTTCGCATCCATGCTCCGGCCCTGACCGGCGTCCACACCACACTCACCCGTCTGCGGGAGTCGGCGGCACGGTACGTCCGGGCGGACGCCGGGCGGCTCACCCGGCTCGGCGCGGCGAGCCGGGGTCACCTGCGCGACACGGTGGAGCGGCTCGTGGCCACCGAACTGGAGCCGGCGTTCGACCGCCTCGTCGCCCTCGTGGGCGACCCGTACTACCTCCGGCGGGCGCCGCAGGCCGTCGGCTGGGCCCGCTACCCGGAAGGCGAGGCGGCATACCGGGCCTTCGTCAGGACGTACACGTCCGGCGACACACCACCCGAACGCCTCCACGAACTCGGCTGGGAGCACTGCCGTGAACTCGGCGAGCGGATGCGGGAGATGCGCGACACGCTCGGTTTCGCGGGGACGGAGGCGGAGTTCCACGAACGGCTCGCGACCGAGCCGCGCCTGTACGCCGCCACCCCGGAGGAGGTCGAAGCCCGCTACCGCGGACACCTCGACCGCCTCACGCCACTGCTGCCGCGCTGGTTCGCGGTCCTGCCCCGCGCCCCCTACGGTGTGGCCCGCCTTGACCCGGCGCTGGAGGGGTCGATGACGTTCGGCTACTACGAACCGCCGACCGCCACACAACCGGTGGGACGCTACCGCTACAACGCCTCGGACCTGGCACATCGGTCACTGCTCGGCGCAGCCGCGCTCATCTACCACGAGCTGTCGCCCGGACATCACTTCCACCTCGCACGCCAGGCCGAGAACACTGCGCTGCCCGACCTGCGACGCGAGCTGGCGGCCTTCAGCGGGTTCGAGGAGGGATGGGCGGAGTACGCGGCAGGGCTCGCCTGGGAGATGGGGCTGTACGACGACCCGTGGGACGCGTACGGACGACTGGCCCATGAACGGTTCACCGCGCAGCGCCTCGTCGTCGACACCGGCCTCAACCTCGGGACGATGACACTGGAGGAGGCGCGCACCTTCATGCGCGCCCACGCGGCAGCCGAGTCCGAAGGACAGATCACGACCGAGTTGTTGCGCTACGCGACCGATCTGCCGGGGCAGGCGCTGACATACCGGGCGGGTCATGCGGAGTTCACGGCATTGCGGGCAGCGTGCGAACGCGGCGCCGGCGCCGCGTTCGACGTGCGCGCCTTTCACGAGACCGTGCTGGCCGGCGGCACGCTGCCGTTTCCCGCCCTGCACCGACGGGTGGAGAGAGAACTGCACGGGGCGTCCGGCCGTCAGCAGCGATGAGAGGGGCCACCCGAAGAAGACGGCTGACCGCGGGTTCCGGCTGTTGAACGGCTCGAACAGGCTTCCTGGGGAAGGCCGCTCTACTTGAATGAGTGAAGGCCACGGGGAATTCGTAGCCGCTTGCTCGGCCTCGGATACTCTCTGTGATGGAGGGTGCGGATCCGCTGATGCGGAGTGCGTCCATCTCGTCGAATTTTCTCCCGTTCACTTCACCGTTGTGTTTTCAATCATCATCTCCTCGACAGAAGAGAAGGATGTTGTGCCATGCCGCCTGTAGTACCTCCTTTCCTGATCGGTCTGATCACCGCATCCCTGGTGAAGAGGGTGGGCAAGCCCTTGGTGCGAGGACTCGTCAAAGCGTCGGTGGGCCTGGGAATCGAAGTCAAGCGGGCCGTCCACGAAGCCGGCGAGGGAATCCAGGATCTCGCTGCCGAGGCGACCGCTGAAGTGCGTGCAGCCCAGACGACACAAGGAGCCGGGCACGGCGTCGACGCCCCGGAGGACGGCACCGCGGGCCGGGCCGGAGCGGCCGCCAGGTCGGCGCCCGCGGCCGTAGAGGCCCACGAGGGACAGACCGGCGGTCAGGGCAAGTCCGTCGGCAAGGCCCGTAGCGCTGCCGGTTCGGTCGCCGCCAAGGCGCGCTGAGTCCGCCGGCCGACTTTCCTCCGCGCCACACCTTCGTCTGCGTAACCGGTCGAGGCTTCCAAGTCCCGGCCAGAGTATGCCCGTCCGTGAAACACATCACTGTGCCCCATGGAGTCTTCGGCGGGCACAGCGGCGGCTCGTCGGCCCGGCCTCGCGAATGCGACCGCCAGGTTTGAACACCGGTGCATGCCGACGCGTTCACCATTTCGCTCAGGCAAGCGGGCATCACCTGTTCACCGATACCGTCGAAAAGAAGCAGACGGAGGCGTGGAAGGAACGGCCGAAGAAGGCGACACAAAGACGACACCCTGATGGAGACAGGTCAGATGTCTGCGACCGGAACCCCCCTGTATTCCGCGGAACTCATCCAGGTAGGCGGTGCCTACAAACTCGTCGTGACCGATCGCCTGCGCCACACCGTGCAGACTGCAAACGTGTCCATGAGGGCGGTGGAGCAGCTTCCCGCCCTTCTCTCCAAGCTCGACTCCCTGCGCCTGCGCGGGATCCGTCAGCGATGACGGCGACCGACGCGAAGAAGTGGTTCCGTGTCCACCGGCGTGCGGCGGACCCCAGGCTCCGACTGGTGTGTTTCCCGCACGCCGGCGGCACGGCACAGCTGTTCCACGGTTGGCCCGCGCTGCTGCCGGCGGACGTCGAGGTGCTCGCCGTGCGGTACCCCGGCCGCCAGGACCGGCTCGCGGAAGCCTGCATCGAGGACATGGCCACCCTGGCCGACACGATCGAGGACGCACTGCGGCCCTGGCTCGACCGGCCGCTCGCGCTTTTCGGGCACAGCATGGGCGCCTGCGTCGCCTACGAGGTGGCCCTGCGGCTGGAGGCCCGCGGCATCGTCCCCGAGCACCTGCTGGTCTCCGCACACGAAGCCCCCCAGTGGGCCGAACACGTTGCGCTGCACGACGCCGACGACGAGACCCTGATCACCCATGTCCGGCACCTCGGAGACCTGCACTCGGAGGCCTACGACATCCCGGAGTTGCGTGACCTGCTGCTGCCCGCCCTCCGTTCGGACTACCGGCTGCTCGAGGGCTACCACCCCCCGAATCCGGCTCCGGTCAAGGCGCCGATCACCGCGTACGTCGGCCAGGACGATCCGAGTTGCGTGCTCGACGGGGTCCTCGCCTGGTCCGGCCTCGCTGCCCCGGGCTCCTTCGAGCTGTGCCCGTTCCCCGGGGATCACTTCTACCTCGTGGCCCGGGAGGTCGAAGTGGTCGCGGATGTGGCAGCACGTCTTGCGCGCGCGTGAGGCGCCGGTCAGGCCTGACGGCGGATGCCCGTATCGAGAACCTGGAAGTCCACGGCGCACACCCACAGGTCCCGGACTGTGCGCGGTCGGTACCTGGCAGGGTTCGCACGGTGTCGGCGGGCGCGGAGAAAAGAAGACGGCGCCGTCCGTTGCCGAGGCCCGCCGGGAACTTGGTCAGCAGACGGTCGCGGAATACGCGAAGTCCGCACTCGGTAGACGTCGTCCGCCACGACGTTGTTGATGTTCACGGCCCGGGCATGACCGGGGCGGCTTGATGCACGAGCGAGGTCGCCCCGGTAGCCCGAGTCCGTCAGGACGGCGCGACGGTCAACGCTGTCTCGGCCCTCCCGTCGGCAAGCGCGGCGAGGTACCGCTCTGCGTCGAGTACGGCCTGGCAGCCACTGCCAGCGGCCGTGATGGCCTGGCGGTAGGTGTGATCGACGACATCGCCGGCGGCGAAGGCACCGGGGATGTTGGTGCGAGTGGAGGGCGAGGCGACCTTGCTGTCGGCCGCGGTGCGGTCTGCGTCCCTCCGACCTGAGAGTCGGCCCGAACCCCTGAGCCGCAGGTCACAACGACAGTGGCAGGCGGGTGATCTCTGCGCTGCCGTTCGCGGAACCGTCTGCGTGACGAGTCTGCGATCGATAGCGTTTCCTCCTGGTCTGACGTTCTTCCACCGGGCTCCAGCGGTCAGCGTGGGGCCCCCTTCATGTCGCTGACGACGGGAGCCAGAAAGGGGCTCGCTTGCTGGCGGCGGCGGGCCAGCCGGCGATCGTCCGGGAGAAGACACCTATGACGAAGGAACGCGTCTTGTGGGGTACGACTAGGGAATTGCCGAGCCGATCCGTGAGCGGTTCGGAACTTGCTCCCACACAGCAGTGAGGAGGACGTTGACCGTCTACTCGCGCCCCGTACCGCACTAATACTGCAACCGCACTCATTGCGTCACCGCAGGTCAGGGCGGGTGCAGCGGAGTTCTTCCACTGGCGATGCGTCAGTGGAGGATTCCGGTTCCCGCATTCGGTCGAACCGCGAACCGGCAGGTCAACGCTCCAAGTGGCTGATGGCTCGTCACATGCGGGCGGGCGGTGTACCGCGCTTGACCTGCGGCGATAGCGCGAGTGCGGTTGCAGTACTAAGCCTTGATCCACCGACGTGGTCTGAAAGTGGTCTTCTGACTGATCCTGAGCCCGTTTCGGGATGGTCGTTGGGCTTGGGCAGCGTGTAGCTGCTGGTCTGCCCAGCGTTTCCACGTGTTCGGTTCCGGTTGGGCCCTGGCGGGCGGGGTGGGCAGGGGCGGTTCGTGTCAGCCGGCTGGTCCGTGGACGGTGTCGAAGAGGTGTGTCCAGGCGTGCTGCCAGGGCCAGTTGTGGGGCAGGTGCAGGGTGATGCGTCGCGCTGAGCGGGCGATCCTGGCGGGAACGTGGACCAGGTGGGCGCAGAGGGTGGCGGTGGTGGCCTTGGCGTGGAAGGCGGAGGTCAGTGCGCCGGTGGCCCGCAGCAGGTTGTAGGTCACGGCCCACAGGGTGAGCCAGGCCGCGTTGGCGTTGAAGTGTCCGGAGGGCAGGTGGGCCAGGGCTGAGGCCTTGCTGTCCGCGATGACTTGTTCGACAACGGCATGGTGGCGGTGTTCCCGCTCGGCTTGCAGGGTCTGGGCGGGGTTGTCGGTGAAGAACGGGTGGTAGCGCCAGACCGGGAACAGTTCGCCCTGCTCACCCACGACGACGGGCTTGGCCAGGTCACGGACCCGGCGCACGATCAGCCGGGCCGTGACCTGCTCCGCCTTCTTGCGGCTGGCGAACGCGGTGTAGGCGGGTATCTCGGCGACTTCGGCGTCCGAGATGAGCTCGCCGGTTTCGGGGTCGGGCACGGCGGTGGGATAGGTGATCTGCTGCCATGCCTGGTCGGGGATGCTGTGGACGGCCCGTTTGATGGAGGGGTTCATGCCGGTGGTGATCGAGAAGTGGGATCCGGCCCGGCGGCAGGCGGCGATCACACCGGCGTTGTAGAACTGCGAGTCCGCGCGCAGGATGCGCATGCCGGTGCAGCCGGCCTCGGCGGCGGTGGCCAGGGCTTCACTGACGAACTTCGGGGCGCCGCGGGAGTCGGCGGACTTGCCGCGGCGCATCCGGACCCCGGCGATCACCGGGCGGGAGCGGGGGGTGCAGATCGTGGCGAGCAGGGGGTGCAGGGTGCGGACGCCCTTGAACCGGCCGTACTCGGCGCCCTGTTTGGCGCGTCCGTAGACCCGCTTGTGGGTGGAGTCGACATCGATGAACGCCTTCTCGCCGGAACCGGGCAGCAATGGGGTGTGCGTGGCCAGTGCGGCCAGGAATCTGCGGTGCACAGCGTGGAGCTGGAGTGCGTGACCGTGGGTGAACGCGCGCAGGAACGTGCCGAGCGTGGACGGGGCACGGATGCCGCCAAACAGGGTCGGCATCGCACCGTGCCGCAGGACGTCCAGGTCGTCGATGCTGTCCGCGCCTGCGACCATGCCGGCCACGATGCTGGTGACCTTGGCGTCCGCTGCGGCACCCGCGCTGTTCTTCGCCCCGGTCAGCTTCACCTTCTCCGCCGCCAGACGGGCAAGCCCGCACCGCTCGGCCAGCCGCATCACCGGGACCAGCCCGGCATACGCGACCAGATTCGTGTCGTCGAACGCGGCGGACACCGCCGACGCGGCATGGGAAGATTGCATCTCGCGGGTGTTCTCTTGCTCTGTGGATGTGGAACCGTAGGAAGTCCCATCATCCCAGCTCAGAGGGCACCCGCGTCTACATGTCCAAGCCCTGAACCGGCTATTGCTCGGTGGATCAAGGCTAAGACGCTCCTGAACCGGGGGTGAGCCTCAACCGGACGGATGAACCACTGGCAGTCGAAAACGGCCTGCCCACAGGCGCACGATCTCGTCGCTTCCGGCCGAGGCGATGAAGTGGCCGTCGGGGGAGAACGCGACGGACCGGATCCGGTCGGTGTGGCCGGCCAGGGGTTCACCGACGAGGTGTCGGGTGAGCGTGTTCCACAGCCGTACGGTGCCGTCGCCACTCGCGGCGGCCAGCAGATATCCGTCGGGTGAGAACGCCACCGAGAGGACTGGACCGGTGTGGCCGGTGAGGGATTCACGGGCGGGGGCACCGGTCACGGCATCCCACAGACGGACCGTCCCGTCGTGGCCCGCGGTGGCCAGCAGCCGTCCGTCGGGGGAGAACGCCACGCATTCGACGCTGCCCGCGTGGCCGGTCAGCGGGTTGCCGATGGGGAGGCGGGTGGCCGGGTCCCACAGGCGGACGGTTTCGTCGTCGCTGGCGGTGGCGAGGAGGCGCCCGTCGGGCGAGAACGCCACGGATTCGATGGTGTCGGTGTGGCCGGACAGGGGTTCGCCGAGGGGGGCGCCCGTCGTCGTGTCCCACAGCTGGAGGTCGTTACTCGCGCAGGCGAGGGTGCGCCCGTCGGGGGACATCGCCACCGACAGGCAGGAGCCGTCCCGAACAGTAAGAGGGTTGCCGATGGGGAGGCGGGTGGCCGGGTCCCACAGGCGGACGGTTTCGTCGTCGCTGGCGGTGGCGAGGAGGCGCCCGTCGGGGGAGAACACCACCGACCGGACCTGGCCGGTGTGCCCGGTGAGGGGATCGCCGGCCGGGGCGCGGGTGACCGGGTCCCACAACCGCACGGTCTCGTCGGCGCCCGCGGAGGCGAGCAGACGGCCGTCCGGGGAGAACGCCACCGAGAAGACCGGGCCTCCGCAACCGGCGTGCAGGGCGGGCAGGGGCACAGGGTGACCCTGCGAGAGGGCGTGTTCGACCGCCCGTAGGGCCGAGGTGGCCACGGCGACGGGTGCCGGAGTGCGAGGCTCACCATGCCGGTGGACGCGCACCGTGTTGTCGTGACCGGCGGTGGCGAGCAGGCCCCCGTCAGGGGAGAAGGCGACCGACCAGACCTGATCGGTGTGCCCGTCGAGCGGTTCACCGATCGGCACCCCGGTCGCGGGCTCCCACAGCCGCACGGTCCTGTCCCGGCTGGCGGTGGCCAGCAGTCGGCCGTCCGGGGAGAACGCCACCGAGAAGACCGGGCCGGTGTGACCGGTGAGCGGGGCGAGGGCCGCGGCGCCAGTGATCATGTTCCACAGCCGCACCGTTCCGTCCGAAGAGGCAGTCGCCAGCAGGTGCCCGTCGGGGGAGAACGCCACCGACTCGACGTCGTCGGTATGACCGATGAGGGGTCTGCCGACGAGGGTGCCGGTGGCCGGGTCCCACAGGCGCACGGTCTTGTCGCGGCTCGCCGTGGCGAGCAGGCAGCCATCGGGGGAGAACACCGCCGACCAGACCGGATCGCCGTGGCCGGTGAGGGCATCGCTCACCGGTGTGCGCGTGGTGGTGTCCCACAGCCGTACGGTCTCGTCCGCGCTCGCGGTAGCCAGGAGCCGTCCGTCCGGGGAGAACGCCACCGACCAGACCTCGTCGGTGTGGGCACCGAGGGGGTCGCCGACCGGCGCCCTGGATACGGTGTCCCACAGGCGCACCGTGTGATCGGCGCTCGCGGTGGCCAGCAGCCGTCCGTCGGGCGAGAACGCCACCGACGCCACCCCCTCGGTATGGCCGGCGAGGGCCTCCCCGGCCGGAGCCCCGGAAGAGGAGTCCCACAGCCGTACGGTGTTGTCCGCGCTCCCCGTGGCGAGTAGCCGCCCGTCCGGGGAGAACGCCGCCGACACGACCGGGCCCGTGTGCACCAGTGGCGCGTAGGCGAGGGCGTAGCGGGACGAGGACGCTGCCGTGAGCGAGGTCTCCGGCGGACCGCTCACCGGCTCCTGCCGCACGGGATGAGCCAGTCGTCGAGTCGGCCGTGCTGACGCGACGGCGACCCACCGGGCACGCCACGGCTCCAGCACGGGCGATCTACGGTCGGGCGGTGGGCACTCCTGGCCGTACTCGTCCCAGGACAGCAGCGTGCGAACGAGCAGCATCACCTTGTCCACGCTCACGTACTTGCCGCCGAGCGCCGCGCTTTGTGTGGCGATCGGCAACGATGCTTGCTCCTGGGCGAACAGCTTTCGCGCGCGGGCCTCGATGGCACGCAGCGACGGATTGCCCCGCTCCACCCGCAGGCGGCTCAGGTGAGCAGCCTGATCCCGGAGCGCCTCCTCGTACGTGCCCGCCCGGTCGGTGGCCTCGGCATGCTCTGCCATGGGCTTCGTCCCCCACGTTGTCCCAAGTCGTCGGCAGCATAGGGGCCTTCGGACCGAACAGCACCGAACTTGACGGAACAGTCTCGTACAACCCGTGCGGGACGCGGTCGTGTGGTGGGTGTTCGGCCGAACATCCACCACGTATGGAGGAGTTGCGTGAGTGATCGGCGTTCGCCGGATCCGTTCGATCCCTGCAGGTCAGAGCGGTGAAGAGGGCCAGAGTCGAGGCATGTCCACTCCACCTGACACCTTCCTGTCCCTCCACACCGCCGTCGTCCTCCTGGCAGCCGTCGTCATTGGCATGGTCATCGGCTGTCTGACGGTCTTCACCGGGGCCCCGGTCGCGGCGGCTGCCATCGCGGGTGTGTCCAGCGCCGGCGGCAGCGTTCCGGTCCTGCGCACCCTCATCGGATGATCACCGGCACCGGAATGGCGCCAGCAGCCTTACGGAACCGGTACACCACAGCAGGCCCTCGACCGCATGACAAACCCTCGTTGGCTACCGGCTGCTCAGCCTCGCCGACGAAGGACGTGCCGACGAAGCTCTACAAGTCCTGAGGGCCATCGCTGGACCGTTCGACTTCCGTGACGGCCCACTCCTCCTGCGCCAGCTCGCGGAAGGACTCGAACGGCACGGCCAGGACGGTCTGGCCGCCAAAGCGTACGCACTGACCTGGTGCGGACGCGCAGGCAAGGCGGTTGGCTGAACTTCGGCGGGGGAATGTCCCTCGACGCCCTAAGCAGAGCCGCGCAGATCGATCCGATCATCACCTTCCGCTCACTCGATTTGGGGTTGGCGCTGTGGGACGAAGCGGCGGCGGTCATCGAGAGCCGGGCGCCTCGAGTCCACGACAGCGACTACCCCGAATACCCATACAGCGCTCCCGACCGGGACACTGGCGCGGCGGTACAGGGCGATCTGGATGACGCCTTCGCGACCGCGGCACTGGCGGAAGTGGCCCATGCGGGACGCGAGGCCAAGCGGCGGTCCATGATCGCCACGCGGGCTCTCGTCTCACTGCGCCCGGAGTCAGCGGCACTCGCCATGGCCCGGCGCTGGAACATGCGTCTGATCCAGCGCCACTGACCTGGGTGCGGTGTCTCCTCGAAGAGCATGGGTCAGCTGGCCGGGCCGTCTTGGAGCACTGCCAGGATGTGCTGGCCCCAGTTCGCAACTTGCGCTGGACCTCTCGATCTACCTGATGACTCATCAGGTAAGTCGGCATCCAATCAGCATTGGACCGGGGCAGTCTTCCGTCCATGCTCCCGGTTGACGGCTTCGTGGCAGCCTGCTTCGTGCAGATAGCGCAGGTGAGAAGCCCCGCTCGCCACGGCGCACGATGTTCTAGACGGTCTTCGAGTGGAAGGCATGCCGATGTACAGTGAAGGACGCCCTTGACCTGCAGAAAGCGGGCAGGGAGCCGAATTCTAGGAGCGCTCAGTGCTGCGTACTCTGTTCAAGTCGAAGATCCATCGTGCCACCGTGACGGAGGCCGACCTCCACTACGTGGGCTCCGTCACCATCGACGCGGAGCTGATGGAGGCCGCCGACCTGCTGCCCGGCGAACTCGTCCACATCGTCGACATCGACAACGGTGCCCGGCTGGAGACGTACGTCATCGAGGGCGAGCGCGGCTCCGGAGTGATCGGTATCAACGGTGCCGCGGCCCACCTGATCCACCCCGGCGATCTGGTGATCCTGATCAGCTATGCCCAGGTCGACGACGCCGAGGCCCGCACACTCGAGCCGAAGGTCGTCCACGTCGACGCGGACAACCGGATCGTCGAGCTCGGCGCCGACCCCTCGCAGCCGGTCCCGGGCACCGACACCGAGCGCAGCCCGCACGCCCGCGCCCTGGTGCCGTAGGGGGCACCGCATGCTCGCGCTGCTGCACACCTCGCCGGTCCATGTGCCCGTCTTCGACGCGCTGCGAGACCGTGATCATCCGGGACTCGCGCTGCGTCATCTGGTGCACGAGGGACTGCTCGACCGGGCCCGTGAGGCCGGCCCGGAGGCGGTGGCCGCAGAGCTGCGTGTGCTGCTCGGTGAGGCCGTGGCCGAGGGCGCGACCGCGGTGCTGTGCACCTGCTCGACGATCGGCGCGGTGGCGGAGGCGAGCGGCGCGGCGCTGGGGGTTCCCGTGCTGCGGGTCGACCGTCCGATGGCGGCGGCCGCCGTGGCCGTCGCACCGGACCGCCTCGCGGTACGGATCGCGGTCGTCGCCGCGGTGGAGAGCACTCTGGGGCCGACGGCCGCGCTGATCACCGAGGAGGCCGAACGCCTCGGCCGTACGGTCGAGTTGCGGAGCCTGTGCGTCGAAGGGGCTTGGGCACGCTTCGAGAGCGGTGACCGCGACGGCTATGTCGACGCCGTGGCCGCCGCCGTCGACGTGATCGCCGGGGCGGATGCCGTCGTCCTGGCGCAGGCGTCGATGGCGGACGCCGCCCACCGCACCCGTACCGCTGTTCCGGTGCTCTCCAGCCCGCGCCCGGGCCTGAGCGCCGCCGTGGCGGCGCTCAGGCCGGAGCACTGATCCGTCGCGCCCGAATGGGCGCGACGAATGTGCGCGTACCTGCGCGGGGCCACAAGCTCGGACCATGACCCGCCCGCCCATTCCGCCCACTCCGCCGCTGCCGGGGCCCGGTCCCGGGCCCGGACCCGTTCCGCCCCCGCCTCCGCCGCCCGGGCCGGAACCCGAACCGATCCCCACGCCGCCGCCCCCGGAGCCGCCGCCCGAGCCGGAGCCCCAGCCGGGGCCGTTCGAGGAGTGACGCCGCGGCCCGGAGCCCTCTTGTCATGGCCCGTAGGCACCAACTAGCTTGGCGGGTCCTGACGTTCAAGGGGGACCCATGGCCGACCGCGGGCGCCACCGCCGGTACCAGCCGAGCCGTATCAACCGGGCGTCACTCGCCGTCACCGCGGGCGGTGCGGGCATGGCCCTGCCGCTGATCGCCCCGGGGTCCGCGGACGCGGCGCCGGTGGACGTCTGGGACAAGGTCGCGGCCTGCGAGTCGACGAACGACTGGAACACCAATACCGGCAACGGCTATTACGGCGGACTCCAGTTCAGCCAGTCCACCTGGGAGGCCTACGGGGGTAGGGCCTACGCACCCCGCGCCGATCTGGCGACCAAGGGCCAGCAGATCGCCGTCGCGGAGAAGGTCCTGGACGGGCAGGGCCCGGGCGCCTGGCCCACCTGCTCGGTCCGCGCGGGCCTCACCCGGGGCGGCGACGCACCCGGTAACACCCCGGGCAGTACGCCCGAGCCGAAGAACGCCGGGGCCGCGACGACGGTCCCCGGCCCGCGCGAGAGCTACACCGTCGTCGGCGGCGACACTCTCTCCCGTATCGCCGAAAGCCGTCGGGTACGGGGCGGGTGGCAGCGGCTGTACGCCGCGAACCGCGCGGTCATCGGCGACGATCCCGATCTGATCGTTCCCGGCCAGCGGCTCCGGCTCGACGCGTCTGCCCGCCCGCGCCCCGCCCGGGCCGAGCCCCAGGCCCAGCCGAAGCCGAAGCCCACGACGAAGCAGGTACGGCACAACACCGAGGTCAGGGCGGCCTCCGCGCTCTCGGCGCCCGTCGACGCGACGCCCAGCACCCCCTACCGCAGGGCCGGTTCGGCCTGGGCCAGCGGCTACCACACGGGTGTCGACTTCCCGGTCGCCACGGGCACCTCCGTCAAGGCTGTCGCCGCGGGCACGGTCGTCTCGGCCGGCTGGGCCGGGGCGTACGGGTACCAGGTCGTCATCCGGCACACCGATGGCAGATACAGCCAGTACGCCCACCTTTCCGCATACAGCGTGCGCGAAGGCCAGAAGGTCAACAGCGGTCAGCGGATCGCCCGCTCGGGTTCCACCGGCAACAGCACCGGTCCGCACCTCCACTTCGAGGTGCGGACCGGAACCGAATACGGCACGGACATCGATCCGCTGGGCTACCTCAGGGCGGGCGGCGTCACGTTCTGACCGGGCTGCGCGGCGCAGCCGGACACCTGAAGTGCGTCGGCCGCCCCGGTCCGCTGCTCCGGAACGCCGGACAGCGGCAGCGGCTCCGGACGCGCCGGCGCGGTGGTGCCCGGACGTTCCGTCGTCAGCAGAATCAGCCCGCCCGCGGCGACCGCGCCGCAGCCGAGCGCCAGCACCCTACCCGCCACGCCGTACCGGAAGTGCTCCCCGAAGAGCGTGATCCCGACGGCGGCGGCGGCCACCGGATTGACCACCGTCACCGTCGCCAGCGGGGCCGCGAGTCCCGCACCCCGGTAGGACGCCTGGGAGAGCAGCAGCCCGGAGGCCGCGAGAGCGGCGATCACCAACAGCGTCGGCAGCCCGCGCAAGGAGGCGCTCCAGGACCAGTCCGCCGCCACCGTCTTGGTGAACACCGAAGCCATGCCGAAGGCGACCCCCGCGCCGGCAGCCAGCACCACACCCCTGACTGCTCGTTCGCGCACCCGACGCGCGGTCAGGAACAGCGCGGCCACGCCCGTGAAGGTCACCGCGGCAAGGATGGTGCGCGCCGGGCCGCTCAACGAATCCCTGTCCGCGCCGCCGGTCAGCGCCAGCAGCCCGGCCAGACCGGCCGTGGCCATGACCGCACCACGCCACGCGGTGGTACCGGCGCGGCGCCGGACCAGAAGGGCGGCCATCGGCAGGGCGAAGACGATGGTCAGCGCGCCCAGCGGCTGGACCAGGCTCAGTGGCCCGTACGCCAGGGCGACGACATGGAGCACCGCGCCGAGTCCGTTGAGCAGCACGGCGCCCCACCACCCGGCGTGCCGCATCGGCGCGTACGGGCGATCGGGGGCGGCCGCGGCCACGCGCTCCTGGACGATCGCCGCGGCGGCGTAGGCGACCGCGGAGACCAGGGACAACAGCACGGACAGCGCGAGGGCACTCATGGGTCCACGATGTCCTGTCCGACCCGTCACGTCGTCGTTCTTGAGCAGGCAATGGGTCGTACTGCCGATGGAGTACGCCCCTACGCCGGAAGTCTTGTTCCGGGCCTCCGCCACCCCCGGAACGGGTGACAGGTCTCCCCCTTCGGTCTCGGGGTCGAAGCATGCCCCCGCCACCGCGGCGCCCGTCGGCGGGGGCGGGGCGTCACCGTGTCATCGTTACGGTGTGCGTGGTGCGGACTCGCCGCACTTCGGGCAGGACACCACGCGTGGGTGACGAGGGGGATCGTGGACGACAGGGCAGAGCCGGCAGCGGCACCGGGCGGTTTCTTCGCCCTGCGGACGGACCCGCCGGGCGGCGGCTCCCATGTCCCGCTCGCCGAGGTGTACACGGGACGCTCGGCGGCGCTCCGCGCACGCATCGACACGGTCGCCGCCCGGCTGCGCACGGACGAGCGCAGGGTCGCCGCCTCCCTCGCCTACCAGGGGCTCGCCTCCCGGCTCTGGTCGGTCGCGCTGGCCCCTGCCGCGCTGCACGGGATACTGCCCGGTCTCGCGCCCGCAGTGCTGCGCTGGGATCCCGCCGCGGCCGCGCCGGACGATCTGTGGACGGAGGGTCCCGCGGCCGGCGAGGCCACCGTGGAGGGGATCCGGGAGGCGGTGCAGTACGCCCATCTCGCCCCGCTCGCCCAGGCGATGCGCCGCGAATGCCGTGTCTCACCCCGGCTGCTGTGGGGCGACGCCGGATCCGCCCTCGCCGGAGCCGTCCGCGAACTCGACCGCTGGGCCCGCGTCCACGGCCGTCCGGAGGCGGCCCGCAGGGCCCGTGAGCTGGGCGCCGGCCTCTTCGCACACCCCGATCTCTCGGACGGCACCCTGAACGGCACGGCCTTCCGCCGCGCCGGCTGCTGCCTCTACTACCGCGTCCCCGGCGGAGGGCTCTGCGGAGACTGCGTCTTCGCCGCTCCGGGCCGGTCCGCGCCGTCGCGCAAGAGCTGATCCCTCACCCGAACGGCTCCGCAAATGGCGGCGGCAGCGGAGCCCGGGCAGGAGGTTCAAATCGTACGGTCGAACCGGACAGGGAGAAGACGATGACCTCCCGGGCTGACATGAACAGCGCTGATCCGAACAGCAATGACCATGCGATGGCCGGCCCGGCCGAACGGATCCGGCACTGTCGGGCCGTACGCAAGCGGCTGTCCCGTTCCTCGCACGGCCAGTGGATCGCGGCTGTCGACCGGCCCGACCCGCTGGATGTGCAGCGGCGCCAGGCCACCACCCGGGAACCGGAGCCGGTGTCGATCCGCCATGGCCGGGCGGCGCCGATGTCTTCGCCCGCGCCGTCGCCGATTTCGCCATGCTCCACGCGGACGGGATACTGTCGGACCACGCCGTCCTCCTCGCCGCTGTCGCCCCCCGGCAGATCGACGCCGAGACGGATGCGTGACGCGCGAAGCGCGGTCACCGCGGGCCGGTACGCCTCAGCCGCTTGTCGAGCCGGCTGCGCACCTTCCGGCTGAGCGAGGTCGCCGCGGCGGTCAGGAAGACGAAGTTGTAGACGATCTGCAGGATGACCAGCACCCGAGCGGTCTGGCCCTGGGCGGTGATGTCTCCGTACCCCACCGTCGCGAGTGTCACCACGGTGAAGTACAGCGCGTCGAGCCGGGTGTGCAGCCCCGAGAACTGACCCGGCTCTTTGGCCAGGCCGTAGTACCCGGCGGAGAAGACGAGCACCGACAGGCACACCAACAGGAGGATCACGATTCCCGGATGGGTGCCCTCGCGGTCCGTCACGACATACCAGATCTGAACCAGCAGCAGTACGGCGATCAGCGTGAGGGCCAGGATGAGGACGGTCCAGCTGAGCACCGGCCGCTGCGGCCCGAACCAGTTCAGCGGCAGCAGGAAGTAGGCGGCCACCATCGAGGCCACCGTGATTCCCAGGACGCTCCAGGCCCATACCGGCGCCGGTCCGGCGGCTGTCTTCCGCACGTTTCCGAGCATCCGGCGGCAGGCCCGGGTCCACCAGCCCGGGTCGGCCGAACGGGGGGCGGACGCGCACCGGCCGGGCAGTGGCCGGCCCGCCGCCCGGACCGGGGGCCTGTGCGGCTCATGGCAAACTTGTCGGGGCGCGTTCGACACGGGGAACGCCGGCGTACGAGGGACACGAGGAAAAGCAGCGGCGATGACGGTGACACAGGAAAGCCAGGAGTACGGTCCCGGCATCGACCCCGAACGGCTGGCTGTCTGCCTGAGCGTGCTGGACGAGCTGGACCAGCTGGAGATCGACCACCCGGACGCGATCACGGTCCGGCGCGCCACCGCGGGCATCTACCGCACGGTGAAGCAGCGCCGCCGCCAGGAGCGCCGCGCCGCCAAGACCGCCCACGACAAGGCCGTCACCGAGGCCACTGCCACCGGCTCGGCCGACCGGATCGACGACGAGACGCAGGGGCTGCTGCCCTCCTCCTCGGCGAAGGGCGAGATCGCGGGCATACTTCAGCGACCCCGGTCCTGCTACACCTGCAAGACCCGGTACGTCGAGGTCGACGTCTTCTACCACCAGCTGTGCCAGGACTGCGCGGCCTTCAACAGGGACCGCCGCGACGCCCGTACGGACCTGACGGGCCGACGTGCGCTGCTGACCGGCGGCCGGGCCAAGATCGGCATGTACATCGCGCTGCGGCTGCTGCGTGACGGTGCGCACACCACGGTCACGACTCGCTTCCCCAAGGACGCCATCCGCCGCTTCAAGGCGATGCCGGACAGCGACGAGTGGATCCACCGCCTCAAGATCGTCGGCATAGACCTGCGTGACCCGGCGCAGGTCGTCGCGCTTGCCGACTCGGTGGCCGCCGAGGGGCCGCTGGACATTCTGATCAACAACGCCGCGCAGACGGTACGCCGCTCCCCGCGCGCCTACAGCGAGCTCGTCGCCGCCGAGTCGGCCCCGCTGCCCGCCGGCGAGCTGCCCGCGTCCGAGGTGTTCGGCGCCTTCGGCAGCGGCGCGGTGGACCCTGTGGCCGCGCTGCCGGCCGCCCGGGACGGCGAAGGGCTGACCGCCCAGGACGTGACAGAGCTCGCACTTGTCAGCGGCTCCGCCTCGCTCGCCAGGATCGAGGCGGGCACCGCCATCGACGCCGGTGGACTCGTGCCGGACCTGGACGCCACCAACACCTGGATCCAGACGGTCGAGGAGGTGGACCCGGTCGAGCTGCTCGAAGTCCAGCTGTGCAACTCCACCGCACCGTTCATCCTGATCAGCCGGCTGCGCCCGGCGATGGCGGCGGCGAAGGCCCACCGCAAGTACGTGGTGAATGTTTCGGCCATGGAGGGTGTTTTCAGCCGCGGTTACAAGGGAGCCGGTCACCCGCACACGAACATGGCCAAGGCCGCGCTGAACATGCTCACCCGCACCAGCGCCGAGGAGATGTTCGAGAGGGACTCGATCCTGATGACGGCCGTGGACACCGGCTGGATCACCGACGAGCGCCCGCACCCCGACAAGGTGCGGCTGGCCGAGGCCGGCTTCCATGCCCCGCTCGACCTGGTCGACGGCGCGGCCCGGGTCTACGACCCGATCGTGCGCGGTGAGGCGGGCGAGGACCTGTACGGCTGCTTCCTCAAGGACTACGTGTCCGCGAAGTGGTAGGTCAGCGGCGGGCGGCCATGCGGCGTACGCCCACCAGCTCCAGGACCGGCCGCCAGTCCTCCATGACGCCCGCGTCCAGGCCGATGACCTTTCCCGCGTCGTCGGCCTGCCGCAGCGTCACCGCAGCCTCCGCCAGCGGGTCGCGGGCGAACGCGGCTGCCTCCTCCCGGGACATCTCCCCGCCCTGCGCCCCCAGCGTCACCGCGCTGCGGGGCGAGAGGAGCCGTCCCGGCTCGACGGCCGCCAGATAGCGCTTCGCCGGGACATGCAGCTGTACGAGCCGGGCCACCCGCTCGCCGAGCAGTGGTCGCACGGCGTCCGCGGCGTGGTCCGCGTGTCCCACGTCATCGCCCGGACGCAGCAGATGCCCGAGGTCGTGTACGAGTCCCGCGACCTGGAGTTCCTTGTCGCTGGGGTGCAAGCGGCGCAGCAGATGCGCCGTCTGCAGGGCGTGATCGTGCAGGTCGACGGGGTCGCCACTGCGGTCGGGAGTGTCCCAGGCGCCGCGGCAGGCGTGCAGGAGGTCCATCAGTTCGTCGACGCTGCGCGGTCTCATGCGGTACTCCTCCCCGTGGTGTGATCGCCGCAATTCAGCAGATCATGGCCGGATAACGCCGCTCTGAACGGCGAGCGAAGGAAAGTTGACGCAAAGGAACCGGCCCCATCGAGCGCGACCCCGCTCATTTGGTTAGTCTGGTGCGGACGGACGGCCGACAAGGGGCTCACCAACCCTCTGGCATGTCCAGGGGCAGGCCCGCACCGAGGGCCGCGGTCCCGCCCGAACACCGGCGCCACCGCGTCCGAACGGCCAAGCCCATGAACCACCGGCGGCGGCGACCGGTCAGAGACCGTGGCGTCGTACGTCCGGAGTTACCCGACACAGAGGAGTGCGCGGTGACACCAGAAATGACGAAGCGCGAAGAAGGTCCGGCGGAACCCTGCGAACGGGCGGCCGAGCCGGAGAAGCTCGGCAACCTCGAGGTCTGGGCCAGATCGGCCCCGATCCGACTGGCCGGCTACGAGGAGGACCTCGCGGAGCCGCATATTCTGCCCGGTATCGACTGACCCGGACACTTCGCCCGTTGCCCCCGGCCCGACGGCCGGGGCAACGGCGCCTCACCTGCCGCGTTCTGTCCAGCCATACTCCTCCTCCTCGAGAGTGGTGGGTGGCAGGAAGTCCCGGATCGGCGTCCGGTGCCACCACGCCCCGGTCGACCGCAGTTCCTGCCAGGTGGAGAAGCGGTAGAGATAGAGCCGGGCCCGGACGTATCTGGGCGGCTTGTCCGGGAACGGATTGTGGGCCAGCAGCCGCAGCGTGTCCCGGTCGTTCACCAGCAGCCGCTCGACGAACTGCCCGAACCAGGCGCGGGCGTAGGCGGGGGAGAGTGCCGCGAACCACATGAGCCAGTCGAGCCGCAGATGGTACGGGGCGTACTGGCGCGGCAGCCGGTGCGGATCACCCGGCTTTCCCTTGAAGCCGTATTCCCGCCATTTTCCGTCCCGGTGCGGCACCTCCTCGTCCGTGCCCTCGACCACCACCTCCTGACGGACCCGGCTCACCGTGCCGAACGCACCGTAGGTGTTGACCAGGTGGAGCGGGTCGAAGGAGCGGTTCATCACCTGGCTGCGCGAGAGCAGATTGCGTACGGGCTGGTAGCTGCGCCAGAGCACGAACACGGTCAGGGTGACGACCACGGCCTCGTACCAGACGGGCGCGGCCGGGAGCGCGGGCGGTGAGGCGATCAGCGAGCCGTCCACCGCCGACAGGGCCAGCAGGATCGTCACCCAGTTCAGCCAGGCGAAATTGCCGGAGATCACCAGCCAGAACTGGGTGAAGGCGATCGCCAGGGCCGCTCCGGTCGCGATCGGCTGAGGGGTGAACAGCAGGATCGGCAGCAGAAGCTGCGCCACATGGTTGCACGCCACCTCCACCCGGTGCAGCGGCTTCGGCAGATGGTGGAAGAACCAGCTCAGCGGGCCCGGCATGGGCTGGGTCTCGTGGTGGAAGTAGAGACAGGTAAGTTTGCGCCAGCATGCGTCGCCGCGCAGTTTGATCAGTCCGGCGCCGAACTCCACACGGACCAGTACCCAGCGCAACAGCAGCAGCACCAGCAGCGGCGGGGCCGTATGGTCGTTGCCGAGGAAGATCGCGAGGAAGCCCACCTCGAGCAGCAGCGATTCCCAGCCGAAGGCGTACCAGGTCTGGCCGACGTTGACGATCGACAGATACAGCGCCCAGGGCAGCGCCCACAGCAGCATCGCCCCCCACAGCGGCAGAAGGCCGTCCGCGCCCGCGATCAGTGCCAGGGCGAGCGTCACGCCGGTCCACGAGCAGAGCGCGAAGAACCGGTCGGAGTAGTGCGCCTGGAACAGGCTCGGCGCCCGCCGCCATGGCACGTACCGGACGTAGTCGGGGACCGGGAGCATGCCACGCTCGCCGATGAGCGCTTTGAACTGGAGGGCCGCGGAGAGGAAACCGACCAGATACAGCGCGGCGAGGCCCCGCTGGAAGACCAGCCGGCTCAGCCAGTAGTCGGGTGCGACGAACCACTCCATCTGTGGGCGCTCCTCGGACGCCGGTATCGCCCTACGTCCAGTATCGGCTCCGCCTCGACCTGCCGCTGCCCCCTGCCGTCGTCCCACGGGCAGGGCGAACCACCCGTGCGAGTCAATCCGGCTTGCGGGGTGGTACGGGATACGGCAGACAGTAAGCAGCAGTCCGGACGGCAAGGAGCAATTCAGGTCGTACAGGCGGGAGATCTTCGTGCGCTCACCCCTCCGAAGACAGGCTTTCCCGGCCGCCGTCCTGGCGGCCGGGATCCTGGCCGCGGGCCTGACGGGCTGCGGCGGCGGCGAGCGCGCCTCGGGCCCGCAGGAGATCGTTCTTCAGCCCCTCGCCGAGCAGGGCCCCGATCCCTTCACCGAATCCACAGCCGTCGCGCCCCTGCCCGCGCCGCCTGTACCCACACCCACGGTGACCACGCCCGCGAGCCCCGCCGCCAAGGGCATCAACCGTACGGGCATCAGTACGCAGCTGCGCACCATCTCCGGGTCGGTGGCCGGGCTGTACGGCGGGACCCGCTCGCGGTCGAGCTGCGATGTGGAACGCCAGGTGCGCCTGCTCACCGCGGACCCCGTCAAGGCCGGGGTGTTCGCCAAGGCCGCCGGCGTCGACCGGCACAGCATCCCGGCCTTCCTGCGCGGGCTCACCCCCGTCCTGCTGCGGGCCGACACACGGTTCACCAGCAGCGGATACCGCGACGGAGCCGCGAAGACCTTCCAGTCCCTGCTCCAGGCGGGCACGCCCGTTCTCGTCGACAGCCACGGCGCCCCGCGGTTGCGCTGCACCTGCGGCAATCCGCTGCGCCCGCCGGATGCCACCCGTGCCGGGGCGGTGCACAAGGGTGTGCGATGGGCCGGGTACCGGCCCGAGCGGGCGGTCGTCATCGTTCCCGCGGTACACACGATCGATTCCCTGATCATCGTGAACATCGCGACCAACACCTGGATCGAGCGGAAGACCGGTGACACGGGGGCGCGGGACAGAACTCCGCGGGTCATGCCGCCGCACGACCCCGGCGACGACATCACAGGACCGCTCAGCCCGAGCTCGCCGAGCCCGCAGCCCGACACCTCGCTGCCCGAACTGCCCCAACTGCCCGACAGTCGGCAGCCACGTGGCGCCACTCCCGACAGCCCTCTGCCGGAGAGCGCCGGCCGGGGGACCAGCCTGCCCGAACCGTCGACCCCCGAGGCTCCCCGTCCGGACGGCCCCGCCCCGGACGGTCTCGAGCCCTTCGCGCCCGACGACGGCGGCACCGCACCGGACATCACGCAGTGTCCGCCCGGCGGGACCGGCTCGTCCGACCTCTGGCCCGGCTGTCCGGACCTGTCGGAGACCGAGGATCCGGGCAGTGGCCTGCCGCCTGGACCGGACGACGGTTTCGAGGCGGCCGGTGCGGCAGTCCCACCGGCCGTGAAATCGGGGGAATGATGACAGAAGTGGCCACATGGCTGATCGGGTATCCGGCAGCCTGTCGCTCCAGGAGGGCCGGCCCGCACACCCGGATCTGAGCCTCGTCCTCAATCGCATGGGCTGCTTCGACTGGGACCTCGACAGCGGGCTGCTGCACATGGACCGGACCGGCCTCGAGGTGTTCGACCGGTCAGGGCGGGGTACGGCTGCGGGTCGAGGCCAACGACGGCTCCAGCGCGCTGCCCAGGCGTCGCGAGGCGGGGGAGTCGGGCGTCTCGGGCCGCGGGCTGATGCTCGTGGACCGGCCGGATGGTGTATGGGGTGTGGATCCGCGGGGCAGCGGAAAATCCGTGTGGTGTGAGTTCATCATCCCGGAACGTCATCGGATGAACGAAACGTGACAGTAACCATACGTGACGTGTTAGCTCTTGACCGTAACCATTCGATGGCGCTTGACTTCGGTCTCCACCCCCCGCTTCTGATGGTCCGACAGAGTGGTGATCCCTTGAGCACGGAACTGCTGGCCCCCCTGGACCTCGCGTTCTGGCACCTCGAATCCGACGCACACCCCATGCATCTCGGTGCGCTCGCCGTCTTCGATCCCTCCCCGGACCTCGGCGGAGAGCAGATCCTGGACCTCCTGGCCGACCGCGCCGCCGACATCCCCCGGCTGAGGATGCGGGTACGGGACGTCTGGCTGCCGGTCGGTGGCGCCGCCTGGGTCACCCACAAGGAATTCGACGTACGGCGCCATGTGCGCCATGTCCGGCTCGGCGCCGGCAACTTCGCGGGCCGCGCCGTGGACCTCGCCGGCGAGCTGATGGAACGGCCGCTCCGACGCGGACGGCCACCCTGGGAGATGTACGTCCTGACCGGTGCCCCCGAGGAGCCCTTCGCCGTCCTGGTGAAGCTGCACCACGCGCTGGCGGACGGGATGCGGGCCGTCGCCATCGGTGCGGGCATCCTCGACCAGATGGCCGACAGCCGGGCCGGCGGCAGCCGTCGCCATCGCCCTGTCGCCTCCAAGTCCTGGCTGCCGGGCCCGGGCCAGGTCGCGGACCTGGCCAAGGGCCGGGTGGAGGAACTCGGCCGGGCGCTGGGCATCGGTGCCTCCGTCATGCGGGCCAGCAGACTGGAACTGGGCGCCTCCTCCGCCCTCGCCGCGAGCTCCAGCGGCACCCGCCGCCTCGCCACCGCCGTGCTCGACCTGGAGGACGTCCAGCGTGTCCGCCGCGCCTCGGGCGGCACCGCCAACGACGTCCTGCTCGCGCTGACCGCGGGTGCGCTGCGACGCTGGATGCTCGAACGCGGCGACCGCCTCCCCGGCGCGGACCCGCGCGCCCTCGTCCCGGTGTCCCGCCGCCGCCCCGGCAGCCCGCCCGGCTCCGGAAACAAGCTCTCCGCGTACCTGCTGGGCCTGCCCGTCTCCGAGGACGATCCCGAGGCGCGCCTGCAGGCCGTCCGTACCGCGATGGACCGCAACAAGAGCGCCGGCCCGGCCCGCGGAGCCGGCGCCGTGGCCGTGCTGGCCGACCAGCTCCCCTCCCTGGCCCACCGCTTCGGCGCCCCCCTGGCCGGCAACGCGGCCCGGATGCTCTTCGACATCCTCGTCACCAGCGTTCCCCTGCCGCGCTCCGCGCTGTCGTTCGGCGGCCGCCCGCTGCGCGAGATCTATCCCATGGCCCCGCTGGCCCGCGGACAGTCGCTCGCGGTGGCCCTGTCGACGTACGGCGGCCGGGTGCACGTAGGACTGGTCGCCGACGGCAGGGCGGTGCCCGACGCGGACCGGCTGGCGGACTGCATGGGGGAGGAGCTGCACGATCTGCTCAAGGTCATCGGGCCCTGATCCGGTCCCGGCCCGCGGAGGACATCCCGCTCCGCCCGGGGCACGCTGGAAGCATGCCGGAGCTGCCGGAGGTCGAAGCACTCGGAGAGTTCCTGACCGATCACCTGGTCGGTCAGGAGATCGCCCGTATGCTGCCCGTCGCGGTCAGTGTGCTCAAGACGTACGACCCGCCCGTCACCGCCCTGGAGGGCCGCACCGTCACGGCCGTGGCCCGGCACGGGAAGTTCCTCGACATCGCGGCGGGCGGACTCCACCTGGTCGTCCATCTCGCCAGGGCGGGCTGGCTCCAGTGGCGGGACCAGCTGCCGGACGGTCTGCCGCGGCCGGGCAAGGGCCCACTCGCGCTGCGGGTGGCCCTCGTCGACGGCCAGGGCTTCGACCTCACCGAGGCGGGCACCCACAAGGGACTCGCCGTGTACGTCGTGCACCGGCCGGGTGAGGTGCCGGGCATCGCCCGGCTCGGCCCCGACCCGCTGGCCGCGGACTTCGGCCGGGACGACCTCGCGGCCCTGCTCTCCGGGGAGCGGCGCCGGCTGAAAAGTGCGCTGCGCGACCAGAGTCTCATCGCGGGCATCGGCAACGCGTACAGCGACGAGATCCTGCACGCCGCGAGGATGTCCCCGTTCAAACCGGTCGCCCGGCTGACCGATGACGAGATCACCACGCTGTACCAGGCCATGCGCGACACGCTGACCGCGGCCGTGACACGGTCCCACGGCCTTGCCGCCGGGCAGCTGAAGGCGGAGAAGAAGATCGGCCTGCGCGTGCACGGCCGCACCGGTCAGCCGTGCCCGGTGTGCGGCGACACCATCCGGGAGGTCTCGTTCAGCGATTCGTCGCTGCAGTACTGCCCCACCTGCCAGACCGGCGGAGAACCGCTGGCCGACCGGAGGATGTCCCGGCTGCTGAAGTAGGCCCTGTCCGGCCGGTCAGGACCTCGCCGCCGACCCGGACTCCGGACGGGCTTGAGTTGCCGCCCGGATCGTCGAAGATGACCGCATGCTGCGTGTACTTGCCGTCGACGACGAAGAACCGGCCCTCGGGGAACTGCTCTATCTGCTGCGCCGTGACCCCCGGATACGCACGGCGGAAGGTGCCACCAGCGCCACCGAGGCACTGCGCCGCATCGGCGCGGCCCTGGAGGCGGCCCCGGGCGACGATTCCGGGATCGACGTCGTCTTCCTCGACATCCACATGGCCGGGCTCACCGGACTCGACATCGCCCGGCTGCTCGCGGGTTTCGCAGCACCTCCGCTGATCGTCTTCGTCACTGCCCACGAGGGGTTCGCCGTCCAGGCCTTCGACCTGAAGGCGGTCGACTACGTCCTCAAACCCGTCCGCAGGGAACGGCTCGCCGAGGCCGTACGACGCGTCGCCGAACTCGTCGGCGGCCGCGCTCCCTCGCCCGCGGCGGCCCCCGGCACCGACCAGATCCCCGTCGAACTGGGCGGAGTGACACGGTTCCTGGCCGTCCAGGACATCGCCTATGCCGAGGCCCAGGGCGACTACGCCCGGCTGCACACCGACACCGGCAGCCATCTGGTCCGTATCCCGCTCTCCACGCTGGAGGAGCGATGGCGCGCCCACGGCTTCGTACGCATCCACCGCAGCCATCTTGTCGCCCTCGCCCGCATCGATGAACTCCGGCTGGACGCGGGCAGCACGAGCGTGCGCGTCGGCGACGCCGAACTCCCGGTCAGCCGGCGGCACGCCAGGACGCTGCGCGATCTGCTGATGCGCCGGTCCACTCGCTGACCAGGGCCTTCCCCGTCCGGCATGGTGCTGCGTAGACTCCGGGCCGTGTCCGCCGATCAGTCACCGCAACGCGAGGTCGTGACGGGCGAGCCACGGCGGGTACGGCCGCTGCCCCGCTACCGCGCGCAGTCGGAGATCGACGAGCAGACCGCGCTCGGCGGTGCCTATGTGCGGTCCCTGATGCGCGGCCAGCTGCGCGCCGGACTCACCGCCTTCGCCGCCGTCGTCCTTGTCGTCGCCACGCTCCCGGTCGCCTTTCTCGCCCTGCGCAGCACCACTGTCGTCTGGGTGGTGCTGGGCTTCGCCGCCTACCCGCCGCTGCCGCTGATCGCCTGGTGGTACGTCCGCCGGGCCGAGCGCAACGAGCGGGACTTCGCACGTCTCGTGGAAGGCCGCCCCGCACCGTGAGCCAGGGCTATGCGGTGGCCGCGGTCGCCGTCGTCTTCCTCGCCACCGTCCTCGTCGGCGGCTTCGGGCTGCGCATCTCCCGCACCACCTCCGACTTCTACGTGGCCTCACGCACCGTGCGGCCCGCCCTCAACGCCGCCGCCATCAGCGGCGAGTACCTCTCCGCGGCCTCCTTCCTCGGCATCGCGGGCCTGGTGCTGGTCGACGGCCCCGACATGCTCTGGTACCCCGTCGGCTACACCGCGGGCCATCTCGTGCTGCTGCTCTTCGTCGCCGCCCCGCTGCGCCGCTCCGGCGCGTACACCCTGCCCGACTTCGCCGAGGGCAGGCTCGAATCCCGGCGGCTGCGCAGGCTGGTGAGCGTGCTCGTGGTCGGTGCCGGCTGGCTCTATCTCGTACCGCAGCTCCAGGGCGCGGGCCTGACGCTCGACATCCTGACCGGTGCGCCGGGCTGGCTGGGGTCCGTGCTGGTCGCCGTCGTGGTGGTGCTCGCGGTGGCCGCCGGCGGCATGCGCAGCATCACCTTCGTCCAGGCCTTCCAGTACTGGCTGAAGCTCACCGCGCTGCTGGTGCCGGCGCTGTTCCTGGTGCTCGCCTGGCAGGGAGACGGACGGCCGAAGGCCGCCTTCGACGAACCGGTCGCGCTGCGCGAGCAGCGCACGGTACGGATCGCGGAACCGCTCGAACTCCGGCTCGCCGCCCCGCTCGACGCGACCGTCACCGGCACGGTGGACGGCCGCCGCCACGACGACTCCCCGGTCCGGCTCGCCGCGGGAACCCACCGCATCGGGGCGGACACCCGGCTCACCCTCACCCGAGGCACCGGAATACCTGCCACGACCCGCCGTGCCGAGCATCCGATGTACGCCACCTACGGACTGATCGTGGCCACCTTCCTCGGCACCATGGGCCTGCCTCATGTCGTGGTGCGCTTCTACACCAGCCCCGACGGCCGCGCCGCGCGCCGCACGACCGTCGTCGTCCTCGCACTGATCGGCGCGTTCTATCTGCTGCCGCCCGTCTACGGCGCACTGGGCAGGCTGTACGCCCCCGAACTCACCCTCACCGCCGAAGCCGACGCCGCGGTGCTGCTGCTCCCGGAGCGGATGATCGGCGGCCTCCCGGGTGATTTGCTCGGCGCACTGGTGGCGGGCGGCGCCTTCGCCGCCTTCCTGTCCACCGCGTCGGGCCTCACCCTGGCGGTCGCCGGGGTGCTCACCCAGGACGTGCTGCCGTCCCGCGGGGTACGGCACTTCCGGCTGGCCACCGCGCTCGCCATGGCCGTACCGCTGGCCGGCGCCCTGGGAATACGCGCGGTGCCGGTCGCCGACGCCGTGGGCATGGCCTTCGCCGTGTCCGCCTCGTCGTTCTGTCCGCTGCTGGTCCTCGGCATCTGGTGGCGTCGGATGACCCCGCCGGGTGCGGCGGCCGGGCTGCTGCTCGGCGGCGGCTCGGCGTTGGTCGCGGTCGCCGTCACGGTGAGCGGCGCGGTGCGGCCGGGGGTGCTGCGCACCCTGCTGGCCTGGCCCGCCCTGTGGTCCGTACCGGTGGGCTTCCTCGCCATGATCCTGGTGTCGCTGGCCACACCCGACAGGATTCCGCCCGGCACCAATGCCGCCATGGCGCGTTTTCATCTGCCGGAGGCGCTCACCCGGTCCGGGAGGAACGCATGATGTACGCACTGCTGCTGTCGTCGGTGCCGCTGCTGCTGGCCGCCGGTTTCCTGCTCGGCCGCCGCACCGTCCGGGCGGCTCGCCCCAGCGATGTCGGCACACCCGTCGAACACGCCACCTTCGAGACACTGCACACCGCCTCGCTGGCCGCGCCTCCGCTGCGTTCCGGGCTGACCGAGGACAGCGCCCGCAAGGCGGCCCGCCGGCTGCGTTCGCTGCTCGGCACGAACGCGCTGTGCCTGACCGACCGGGAGCGGGTGCTCGTCTGGGACGGGGTGGGGGAGCATCACGCCGGACAGGTCCTCGGCCAGGTCGGCGGGCTGCTGGAGACCGGACGGGACAAGGCGTTCGTGCCCGGCTGCGAGGATCTCGACTGTCCGCTGCGCTGGGCGGTGGCGGCCCCGCTGACGGTCGACAACCGGGTGCTGGGCACCCTGGTGGCGTACGCCCCGCGCGAGTCGGCGGTACTGGCCCGGGCCGTCGGCGAAGTGGCGCGCTGGGTCTCCGTGCAACTGGAGCTCGCCGAGCTCGACCGCTCCCGCACCCGGCTGATCGAGGCTGAGATCAAGGCGCTGCGCGCCCAGATCTCCCCGCACTTCATCTTCAATTCGCTGGCCGCGATCGCGTCGTTCGTCCGCACCGATCCGGAGCAGGCGCGTGAACTCCTGCTGGAGTTCGCCGACTTCACCCGCTACTCCTTCCGCAGGCACGGCGACTTCACCACGCTCGCCGATGAACTGCACTCCATCGACCAGTACTTGGCACTGGTACGCGCCCGTTTCGGCGAACGTCTCTCGGTGACCCTCCAGGTGGCGCCCGAAGTACTGCCGGTCGCGCTGCCGTTCCTGTGCCTCCAGCCGCTGGTCGAGAACGCCGTCAAGCACGGCCTGGAGGGCGCGGTCAGCAGCAGCCGTATCACCATCTGCGCGCTCGACGCGGGCAACGAGGCGGAAGTGGTGATCGAGGACGACGGCGTCGGCATGGAACCGGACCGGCTGCGGCGGATCCTGCGCGGCGAGGGCGGCGCGGGCACCGGTATCGGGCTGCTCAATGTGGACGAACGGCTGCGTCAGGTGTACGGCGACGAGTACGGCCTCGTCATCGAGACCGGCGTCGGGGCCGGTATGAAGATCACGGTACGGGTGCCCAAGTACCGTGCGGGCGTGCACTCCTCACCCGTATCGCCTGCGCACTGATCAGGACCTACGCGGTCACGAGGTTGAAGGAGCTCAGGACCCGCGGCTCGACGTCCGGGAAACCGACCTCGCGCAGGTACGGTGCGAGGATCTCCGCGAACCGGTGGAAGTCCTCGATGGAATCCCAGACGTCCGCCACGAACCATCCGTCGCCGGTGGGCCCCGCGACATGCGCGCGGAGCCCGGCCACGGGCCAGTCGTGGGGGCTGTGGACCAGGCCGCGGCCATTCGTCAGCTTGTTGCAGATCTGCTCGTACTGAGCCTGGGTGCCACCCGGGGCATCCATCACCACGATGATCGCCACGATCCGCTCGCTCTCGGTCGAGGAGGATTCCTGCTCCCCAGTCGACCAGCCCGCCCTGTGAGGTGCACGGCCGAAGCCGCCATCCGTAGGCGGACCTCAGAACAGATGGATGGAGAGATGACCGAGCGGCAGGCCCAGCTGCCAGGCCGGCGTCCAGATCCGCGGTTCGTCCTCGGTGCCGCCCCGCACGTCCGCCGCGGCCGGGCCGACCGCGTTGAGGTCGGCCGCCAGGAGCTCGGTCTCCTCCAGCCACCGCCAGGCCGCCCGGGCCAGAGGCAGGTCGGGATCGTGCCCGCCCGCCTCGAAGTCCTCCGCGTCCAGTCCGTTCAGCTGTTCGCACACCCATTCGTGCCAGGGCCGGCCGTCCGCGGTGAGGGAAAGCCACTCGTCGAGCCGGGCCGGCAGCCGGGCACCGTCCACCGGACCGTCGGAGAGGAAGACGGTCAGCGCCAGGGCGTTCCGCCCGGCCCGGAACTCCAGTGTCGTCGGCGGCATCAGGTCGCCGGTGCGCAGCAGTTCGTCGGCGATGTACTCGGCGTACAGCCAAGCCATGGGCACCAGCAGTTCGTCACCACTGGTCCCGTTGGTACCCTCCGGACGCATCCGTCTCGCCTCTTCCGTTTTCCGTACGCGCTCTCGGCAGCATTGAACCCGCGACGCCCGCCCCGCGTGGCCGGAAGGACAGGATCCGTCACTTGTACCGAGGAACCTACGCCGCCTGTGCTCCGGCGTAGCCGGGCAGGGCACGGCCGAGCGCACGCAGCGCGTAGTGCGAACGGGATTTGACCGTGCCGGGTGGGATGCCGAGCACCTCGGCGGCCTCGTTCACGCCGAGCCCGCGGAAGTAGATCTGTACCAGGACCGCCTGGTGCTCGGCGCTCAGGGAACGTACGGCCGCGCGGACGTCGATGGCGGCGGCCGAGCTCTCGGTGTGGTCCCCGGTGGACGGGGTGGCCGCCAGTACGCCGTCACTGACCTCCGCGGGCCGGGCCTGCCTCGACCTGCGGGCATCGATGGCGAGCCGCCGGCCCACGGTGAACAGCCAGGGGCGCATCGACTCGTACGGGCCGCCGAACGCCTCGGGATGCTGCCAGGCACGTACCAGTGTCTCCTGGAGCAGGTCCTCGGCCCGCTGCCGGTCACCGAACGTCAGACCGAGCAGGAAGTGGAAGAGCGCGGGGCCGTGCACCCGCTGCAGTTCGGCCAGTTCCTGTTCTTCAGTGCGCTGTCCCGTCGGCGCTGATGACGTGATCGCTGTGCTTGCCGTGGTCACCGTGAACGTCCTTTCCCGGGCGGTTCGCTGCCCGCAGGCACGTATGGGAGCGCAAACGGGCTCGCAGGGACAGTCGGCGTACGGAAGTGTGCGACGAACGGTCGAACGGAGCGGTGAGCGGTGCGGTGAACGGTCGCCGGAGCCGTTCAACCGGCGCAGCGCATGGGCACCGGGATGCCGAAAGGCAGCCCGCGCCGGACGGCCGGCAACGCCGCTGAACGGGTGTTTTCCGCCGGGCGGCCGGTGTCGCTGAGGCCGTGGAGGGTTCCACGATGCGCGTCATACCTCATGAAAAAGCATCAGAGCCATGTCGGGCGGCGGACGATGCTGCGCGCCGTCGGCTGTCTCGGAGCCGGCGCCGTCCTCCGGCTGATGACCCTGGAGGGGGACGGGACACCCGCCTCCCGGCCCGTGCAACCATCTTCCGCCCCCGTGGCCGGCGCGCCGGCCGGGCGGCCGCCCTCCGCCGCCGCGTACCGGCTCCAGCCCATGACGTCGTACGCGCCCGAGCGCTACCGGCCCCCGCTGCCGCCCGTACGGACAAGACCCATCCTGGCGATGCCGGAGCTCGGCCGTGCCATGGTGCTCACCTTCGACGACGGGCCCGATCCCCGCTACACCCCGGAGATCCTGCGCATCCTGCGCGAACACGAGGTGCGGGCGATGTTCCTGGTCTGCGGTGGAAGGGCCACCGAACACCCGGACCTGCTGCGCGAGATGGCCGACGACGGCCATGTCGTCGGCAACCACTCCTGGTCCCATGCCCGGATCTATCAGCTGCCCCGGCCCGCGGTCCGTGACGAACTGGGCCGCACCAGCGAGGCCATCGAGCGGATGGTCGGCGTGCCGCCGCAGTGGTACCGCGCTCCCTACGGAGCCTGGAACCGGATCTCCTTCGAGGTCGGCGCGGAGCTGGGCATGGAGCCGCTCGGCTGGAACCTTGACAGCAGCGACTGGCGGGATCCCGGCGTCCCCACCATCCTCGGCAGGGTACGGGCCGGGGCGAGCCCGGGTGCCGTGGTGCTCCAGCACGACTACGGTGGCGCCCGCTGGCAGAGCGTGACGGCACTGCGCACGTATCTGCCGGAGCTGCTGACCGAGGGCTATCGGATCACCGTGCCGCCGGTGCGCCGCTGAGGAGGCCCAGGGGGTGTCCGGCGGATCATGCCGGATCGGCGAGCGCCCGCCGCGGAGCGGCTGGTGCGCATGCGGCTTCGGATCCAGGGCGGAGGAAGGCCCGCCACGGAGCCGCTGATGTCCACGCATGCGGGGGGCACCGCCGGGGGTACCCCCAGCGGTAGCCGGGGGAGGTAGCCGGGCGAGGTAGCACCTGGGGGGACATCGGCGACTGACGACAACGCCGATGGCGCCTCCCGTGCCCGAAGGGCTACGGGGGAGACGGAGTCGCAGGGTGTCGCGAGCCCGGCATGCTCCGCCGGGCACCCCCTGGCCTTCGTTCAGCGGGTGGCCGTGAGCCGGGCGAAGGCTACGACGTTCCCGTCGTAGCCTCCGGTCCGGGAGTACCCCCCGCCGCAGGTGATCACTCGCAGCTCCGGGTACCCGGTGTCTCCGTAGACCTGGGCGCCCGGGAAGTTGTTCTTGGCGAACACCTCGACACCGTAGACCTGGAAGACCGCGGTCGAACCGTCGAAGCGGGTCACCTCGATGTGGTTGCCTTTCTTCAGCGCGCCGAGTCCGTAGAAGACCGCCGGGCCCGCATTGTTGTCGACGTGACCGACGATCACCGCCGTACCGCTCTGCCCGGGGGATATGCCGTTCTGGTACCAGCCGGCCAGGTTGGGATCCTGCGCGGGCGGCGCCTCGATCCAGCCGTCGGCGTCGACCCCCACGTCCATCAGCGGGGCGTCGACCTTGATCGCGGGGATTCGGATCTTGGCGGCGGCGGAATAGGGAAGTGGCCGCACAGCGGCGGCCGAAGTCGACGGAGAGGGCAGGCCGGTGAGTCTGGCCGACGCGGCGGGCAGTGGAGGGCCGTCCGGTCCGCCCACCCCGTTCCGCATCATCGCAAGGCCGGTGAGCATGACGAGAGCCACGACGCCCCAGGGCTGGCGTCTCCTCGGCTCCAGTCCGCTGTAATCCCGGCGCATGGTTCTCCCTTCATCGCCTGTACGCACGCTAAGTGGGGGCGGTGGGGTCGGCGAGGACTGGCGGGCGAACGGGTGGCGGGTGCGGACTGTCTGCCCCCATCCGGGTAGCGCGCCCCGGCGATTCCTCTGACAGTCCGTGACCTGCGGCTCAGTCAACCAGGGAGGGGTTCCTCCGGCGTGTCGCTCACCAGTGTGGACCAGTACCGGAATGCGGCTCCTATGCACTCCAGTGAGGGTTTGTCGTGGGAGGCGTAATCGTCGACTGCTCGGAGCGCCGCTTCGGGGCGCCTGCCCAAGGAGGTTCCACCATGCGTGCTTCACGAGTCTGCGCGGTGGCTGTGGCCGCCTGTGCGGCGTTCGGGCTCTCGGCCTCGTCGACCGCTGTCGCCAACTCCGGAGACGACGGCCTTGTCGGCAACGGCACCGGGAGCAGCAATGGCATCGGCGGGATCGGGACCGGGAATGGCATAGGCGGGGACAGGGACGGGAATGGCATCGGCGGCAACGGGGTCGGGACCGGAAATGACTTCGTCGGGAGCGGGATAGGCACTGGTAACAACCCTGTCGGGAGCGGGATCGGCACTGGTAACAACCCTGTCGGGACCGGGATCGGCACTGGTAACAACCCTGTCGGGACCGGGACCGGCACTGGTAACAACCCTGTCGGGACCGGGACCGGCACTGGCAATAACCCCGTCGGGAGCGGGACCGGGACCGGCAATAACCCCGTCGGGAGCGGGACCGAGACCGGAAATAACACTGTCGGGAACGGGATCGGGACCGGAAACAGCGTCGTCGGGAACGGCAACGGCAACAACGTCGTCAATAATTTCGGGAACAATCTCGGTAGCAACGTCGGTAGCAACGTCGGCAGTAACGTCGGGAACAACGTCGGGAACAACCACCGCAACGAAAATTTCGGGCACAACAACAACCGCCACAACGTCCGTAACAACGTCGGGAACAACAACCGCCATAACGTCCGTAACAACAACCGACACAACGGCAACAACAACAACCGCCGCAACGGCAACGGCAACGACCCGAACGATGTCCGCGTCAGCCCGGCCTCGGTCCATCAGGGCGGCACGCTGTCGATCACCGCGGCCGGCTGCCGCAACGGCGGCTCCATAACGTCCAACGCTTTCCCCGAGGTGAGGCTGTCGTCCGGCTCCACCGGGTTCGCCGCTGCGAGGGTCTACAACGACGCCGGCCCCGGGAACTACACGCTCTTCATCAGGTGCAACGGCGACTCCCGTGTGATTTCTGCCGGGTTCACCGTGCTGCAGGGCCTTGGCGCGCAGGGCGGTCTCGGTGGTTCCAGGGGGCCGTCGGACACGGAGATGGCGCTGGGTGCGGGTTTGGTCGCCCTGGCGGCCACGGGTGGCGGCGTGTTCCTCGTGCGCCGTCGCCGTCCGAGCCGCGGCAGGTCCTGACCGCCCGAACCTCCCCGGTCGGCCCGAACCGCCCGGAGCCCCGAGTCCCGGCAAGGGGACTCGGGGCTCCGGGCGGTTCGGTACGCGCGGCCGTGCCCGTTAGGGCTGACGCCTGCCCGACCGCCGCCGTACGACATACACGGTGCCGCCGAACGCGGCGGTGACCAGCGCGAGGCCCCCGGCGATCTCCCAGGCCTCCGGGCCCCGGGAGCCGCCGCCCACACCGCCCTTGACCGCACCGGTCGGTGAGACGGTCGGCGCGACGGTGGAGCTGATGGTGGGCGGGAGCGTGGCGGGCCCGGCGACGGTGAGCTCGGACCGTCCCTTCTCGCCTTTGCAGTCGAAGGTCACCTGGTAGGACGCGCCCGGACTGGCGTCCCGGTCGACGATCGCCGCGGCCGAACCGTCTCTGGGGATGGTGACGGGGTTGAAGACGGCCGAGGTGGCGTAGGTGCTCGTGGGGCAGCCGGTGACGTTCAGTGTGACCCTTCCGCCGGGCGCGACCGTCGAGGGTGTGACGCTGAAACCGAACGACGTGGCGTCCTGGCCGACACTGGCCGTCGCTGCGGGGGCGCTGAGTGGGAGTGCGGCGGCGCCGAGCAAGGTGACGGCCGCGGCGGCACGTGGCGTGCGCATGGGCGTTCCTCCGGGGTTGCCGAGGGGCAGCTGCGGAACCGGTTTCCACATAAGGCAGGGAATGCACCTCGATACCGGAAACGCTAGGAGTGCCCCCTTGGGGTCGCGATCGGTGTCGCCCATTTGGGGCACTCCTGCCCTCGCCCGGCCGCCCTGCGGCGGGAGGTGTCAGCGGGCGTGCGGGAAGAGATCGACGTATGGCTCCACGGCCGCCGAGATGCCATGGCTGAAGGGGGAGTCGAAGTCCCAGATCAGGAAGAGCAGGAAGGCGATCAGGGCGCTGAACAGGCCCGCGAGCAGCAGTTCCCGCAAGCTTCTGCGGATCTGCAGGGTGAAGATCAGGCCCACGGTGACCAGGGCCCCGGTGATCAGGCCGAACCAGACGACGCCCGGCATGGTCGCGCCCGCACTGTCGCCGCGTGCCCCGCGGGCTTCGTCGGCCATGGCGACCATGTCGACCAGCGGCTGGTAGGCCTGACCCTCGTGGTCGTTCGCCGGGCGGTAGTCGGTGACGTCGCGGCGCACCCGCTCCAGCAGCGCGGCACTCCTGTCGGTCAGTTCGCCGTGCTCGGACATGTGGGGCCACTCCTTGCGGACGACGTACGAGACATACGCGTCGACGTCCGCACGGGTCCGGTCGCGCACCTCCGCGGGGTAGACCTGGACGCGGGCGCTGATCTCGTGCAGCGCCTGGGCCTCCTGGCGTACCGAGTCCTGGGCCGCGCCGCGGGCCTCCCAGACGCCGGCGATGGCGAGGCCCAGCACGATGGCGTACACCACGCCGATCATCATCGTCATGTATTCGATGACGTCGGGGGTCTCGGAGGGGTCGTCGTCCTCCCGGACCCGGCGGTTGTTGATGACGACGATGGTCAGGACGACGGCGCAGGCCGCGGCCATCGCGAGGGTCAATACGAGCCATTCCGACATGGAAACCTCCGGCTGCTAGCGGGAGCGGGGGCGTAGCGCGGCGGCGGCGAGCACCGCGGGGGCCGTGACGAGAAGGGTGAGGGAGACCAGGGAGGGCCCGCCTGAAGGCTTGATGCGCTTGGCCTTGCGGTAGACGGGGAGAGCGACGGGCGTCGGCGGGGGCGGTGTCGGCCGCACGGAAGGGGGCGGCGGAGGAGGGGGTGGCGGTGGTGGAGGGGGTGGCGGTGGTGGAGGGGGTGGCGGTGGTGGAGGGGCCGGACGGTGCACACGCGGCGGCGACGGCTTGGGGGCGCGCTTCGGCGGACACACGGCTCCGCGGCCGGAGACCGCCACCGCGGAGTTGGAGGCGTTCTGTCCGCTGCCGGTGATGGAGGCGACGGCGCAGTTGTCCTCGGCCGCCGCCGGCGCAGGAGCGAGCAGCAGCCAGGAGAGTGCCGCGGCTGCCAACAGGCGCCCGGCCAGGTGGGATCGGTACACGACGGGGAGCATGAACCGGGCCGTGGCCTGCCAGTCCCATGGCCGAATGGATTCCTCCGATGGGGGGACATTCGGCGCTTTGCGTTTGGGACCGTCCGACAGGGTGTGCGGGCGCCGGAAGAATTCTTCGGAAGCGTTGAACACACCCGGGCTCGCCGCTCGTACCCAGGGTCATGAAGGGACGGACGACAGGAGTCGACATGCTGTGCTCATCCGGGGACAAGCCCGCGAACCCCCGGGCCTGGCGGAGTGCCTCGCTCGCGCTGACGGCGGTGGCGGTACTGGCGCTGACGACGGCGTGCGGGCAGGAGAAGGGCAGCGGGCCCGCCGACAGCCAGGCGGTCGGGAACGCCGGCTCGGCGCAGTCCGGCGGCTACGGGGATGCCTCCGCCGGCGGGTCCGCGGAACAGGCCGCGAAGCCCGCCGGGCAACTGGGGGTCCGGGACGGCGGCGAGCTCGGCAAGGTCCTCACGGACAGTGCCGGCTTCACCCTCTACCGCTTCGACAAGGACACCGCGAAGCCGCCGAAGTCGAATTGCGAAGGCGACTGTGCGAAGAAATGGCCTGTCGTGCCCGCGGGCGATGTCACGGCCGCGCCCGGCACCGACGCCTCGCTCATAGGTGAGGTGACCCGTCCCGACGGTACCCGTCAACTGACCGTCGCCGGCCGGCCGATGTACCGGTTCGCCAAGGACACAAAGCCGGGTGACGCCAATGGGCAAGGTGTCGGAGGTGTCTGGTTCGCAGCCGCTCCCGACGGGAGGAAGGCCTCGGCTCAGGCCGGGAACCTGCCCGGAATGTCCGTACGTGACGACCCCGATCTCGGCCGGATCCTGGTGGACGGGCGCGGTATGACGGTCTACCGGTTCAAGAAGGACTCGGCCTGGCCGATGAAGACGGCGTGCACCGGAGCATGCCTGGAGAAGTGGCCCGTGGTCGCCCCGGTCGACACGAACGACACGGAAGGCGTCATCAAGAAGGGTTTCGTCGTGTTCGACCGCCCGGACGGCATCAAGCAGCAGACCGTCAACTGCTGGCCGGTGTACACCTTCTCCGGTGACACCAAGCCCGGTGACACCCATGGGCAGGGCGTCAAAGGGCTCTGGTACGCGGTGTCTCCCGAGGGCTCACTCGTCGGGGCGCCGAAGTAAACAGAACAGCACCACGGCCCACCGTTTCGCCCATGGGTGAGACGGTGGGCCGGTGGTGTGTGCCGGTGGTGTGTGACCGAGAACGGACCGCCAATCTCCGTTTGGACTCGCCCCATTGGCCGACGATCAGTAGCCTCGGCTCGAGCACGGGCCATGCACGGGATCACGGACATGGCTCAACCACCCCGAGGCTATTGGTTGGAGACATCGATGGAGCGACCCGCCTGGGCCCCGCAGGGCATCGACATATCGGTGCCGAGTGTGTCCCGGATCTACGACTACTACCTGGGCGGCTCGCACAACTTCGAGGTGGACCGCGAAGCGGCCCGCAAGGCCATGGAGTTCATACCGGGACTTCCCAAAATCATGCAGGCGAACCGGGCGTTCATGCGCCGCGCCGTGCGCTTCGCCGTCGACGAGGGCATCACCCAGTTCCTGGACATCGGTTCCGGAATCCCCACCTTCGGCAATGTCCACGAGGTGGCCCAGGCTGCCTGCCCCGAGGCTCATGTGCTGTATGTCGACCACGACCCGGTCGCCGTCGCCCACAGTCGGGCCGTGCTGGAGGGCAATGACAGGACCGGCGTCGCACCCGCCGATCTGCGCAAGCCGCGGGAGATCCTGGACAGCCCCGAGGCAGCCCGGCTTCTCGACTTCGACCGGCCCGTGGCACTGCTGCTGGTCGCCGTACTGCACTTCATCGAGGACGAGGACGACCCCTACGCGGCGGTGGCCGAACTGAGGGACGCACTGCCGAACGGCAGCCTGCTGATCCTCACCCACGCCGCGTACGAGGGCATTCCGCTTCCCCAGGAGCAGGCGGGCGGCGCGGTCGGCGTCTACAAGAACATCCGCAATCCGCTGATCATGCGCTCCGCCGACGAGATCGCGAAGTTCTTCGAGGGGTACGAGATGGTCGAACCCGGGTTGGTCATGATGCCCGAGTGGCGGCCGGATACCCCGGTCGCCCAGGAGGACCCCTATGCCTTCTCGGGGTTCGCGGGAGTGGGACGCAAGGCGTGAGCAAGCCACCTCAGTCGCCGGGTCCCCCCGGCGCGGACCCGGACGGTCCCGAGGACAGAGTCAGACGTTTCGCGACGATCTGGAGCCGCGCCATCTTCCCGGCGACGGCCACGTCCATGACCCGGCCCGAGTTCGAACACCACCTCCTGCCGCTCGCCCGTATCCTCAGCGAGGCGCTGCACCGCAGGCCCTTCGACCCCGCGCCCGCGCAGCGGGTCGGGGCCGCGCTGATCGAGGCCCACTGCACGGACCCGGAGGCGCTCAGCGGCACGCTCGGGGTCGTCGAATCCTATTTGGTCCTCTACTGCGACACGGGTCAGGAGCTCCCGGCCGAGGAAGCCAGAGCCCGGTGCTCGAGGCTGCAGCACGCGCTCGCGGCCGGCTTCGCCCAGGCGCTGCGCGAGCGCACCCTGGCGGAGCAGGAGGCGATCGCCCGTTCGGCGCTCATGGCGCGCAGTGCCGCGGAGGAGGCGCTGCACACCACCGAGACCCGGTTCCGCGCCGTCTTCGACGGTGCGGCGGTCGGTATCGGCATCGCCGATCTCGACGGCAATGTGCTGGAGGTCAACGAGACTCTCCTACGGATGTTCGGTCCCGGGCTGGAGCGCCAGGTACGCAGCCGTAAGGTCCCCGAATGGGTGCACCCCGAGGACTCTCCCCACGTGTGGCGGCTCTACGAGGAACTGGTGTGCGGCGAACGCGAGCACTACCGGGTAGAGAAGCCGTACTACCGCGGCGACGGCACCGTCCTGTGGACCAATCTGACGGTCTCGCTGCTGCGTGACGCGGAAGGCAGACCGCAGTACCAACTGGGACTGGTCGAGGACACCACCGAGCGCAGGCTGCTCAACCTCAGGCTGCGCTACGAGGCCACACATGACGCGCTGACCGGGCTGCCCAACCGGACGCTGTTCTTCGAGCGGCTGGAGAAGGCGCTCGCCTCGGACAAGGGAAGCCGCTTCGGCCTGTGCTATCTCGATCTCGACGGCTTCAAGGCCGTCAACGACAGCCTCGGCCACTCGGCGGGCGACCGGCTGCTGGTCGAGGTCGCCGACCGGCTGCAGAGCTGTGCGACCGGGCCCGGCGAAATGGTGGCCCGGCTCGGTGGCGACGAGTTCGTCGCACTGACCACCAGGCCCGGCACCGGCCGGGAGCCGGACGACCTCGCCATGCGGATCCTGTCCGCGCTGTCGGTGCCCATCCGGCTGGAGGGCCGCGAGCTGACCGTCCGCGGCAGCATCGGCGTCGTCGAAGGGACCGCGGGCGAGCGCAGCCCCGCCGAGGTGCTGCGCAGCGCCGACATCACCATGTACCGGGCCAAGTCCGCGGGCGGCAACCGCTTCGAGACGGCGGACGCGGAGGCGGACGCCCGCGCGATCACCCGGCACGGGCTGACCAACGCGCTGCCCGCCGCACTGGAGCGCGGGGAGTTCTTCATCGAGTACCAGCCGCTGGTGGACCTCGGCGACGGCAGCGTGCACGGCGCGGAGGCACTGGTGCGCTGGAGCCACCCTCAGCACGGGGTGCTCGGCCCCGACCGCTTCATCCCGCTCGCCGAGCACACCGGGCTGATCGTGCCGCTCGGCCGTTGGGTGCTGGAGGAGTCCGTACGGCAGGCAACGGCCTGGCAGGAGAAGCACGGTGACCGGGCGGACGGCGGTCCGCTGCGCATCAATGTGAACCTCTCGCCCACCCAGTTGCATCACCCGGGCCTGGTCGCCGACACGGCGGAGGTCCTGGAGCGGGCCGGCCTGGAACCGGGGGCGCTGTGCCTGGAGGTGACCGAGTCCGCGCTCATCGGCGCCGACGACGACCTCCTCAAACCACTGCGCCAGCTCGCCGAGATGGGGGTCGACATCGCCCTCGACGACTTCGGCACCGGCTACTCCAACCTGGCCAATCTGCGCCGGATGCCGGTGAGCGTGCTCAAGCTGGACCGCGCCTTCACCCTCGGTATGCAGCAGTCTCCGCCGGACCCGGTCGACGTGAAGATCGTCGAGGGGATCGTCTCGCTCGCCCATAGCCTGGACCTCGCGGTGACCGTGGAGGGAGTGGAAACCGGCGTCCAGGCAGAGCAGTTGCGCGAACTCGGCTGCGACACCGCTCAGGGCTGGTACTATGCGCGCCCGGGCCCGCCGGAACGAGTGCTGGCGGGGGTCCTGGGGTCGTCGTCCCCCGGACAAGCGCGGGCGGCCCTGTCGTTGGCGGACACCACGGGCTGAGAGGCCAGCAGCACCCGCTGCAGTTCCCGGGCGGCGCGCGGCGGGGCGACGTCGCTGCGATGCGCGAGCGCGATCGTACGGCGCAGCCCCGGCGGTGCCAGCGGGGTGACCCGCAGATCGCTCCCCCGAGCTCTCGGCTTCTCCCCCACTCTCGGCTTCTCCCCCACTCTCGGCTTCGCTCGAGCGGGGGGACCCCCATGCGCGGGGGGACCTCCATGAGCGGGGGGACCTCCATGAGCGGGGGGCACCCCCATCGCCCGGGCGGCCACCATGCTGGGCACGACGGCGATGCCGAGCCCGGCGCGTACGAAGCCCAGCACCGCGTCCATCTCACCGCCCTCGACGGTGAACGACGGTTCGAAGCCTTCCGCCCGGCAGGCGCCGACGGTCAGTTCGCGCAGGTCGTAGCCGTGCCGGAACATCACCAGCGGCTCCTCGCGCAGATCGGAGATCTTCACAGTGCGTCCGTTGCCGGGGGCGGGGGCGGCGGCCGAGGACACGACCACCAGGTCCTCGCGCAGCAGCTCCACCGTCGTCAGCGCGGGGGAGGGGGTGGGCAGCGGCAGCACCACCAGGGCGAGGTCCAGATCACCGCGCGCCAGCTCGCGCACCAGGTCGTGCGAGCCGCTCTCCTGGATCAGCAGCCGGATGCCCGGATGCAGATCGTGGAAGGCGCGCAGGACATCGGGCAGCAGCCCGGTGCACAGGCTGGGCGTCGCGCCGAGCCGTACCCGGCCCCGCCGCAGCTGGACCAGTTCCTGCACCTCGAGGCGCGCGGTGTCGGCGTCGGCGAGGATGCGCCGGGCGAGCGGCAGCAGCGCCTCGCCGGCGTCGGTGAGGGCGATATTGCCGCGAGCCCTGCTGAACAGCTCGGCGCCCAGTTCCTTCTCCAGCGCACGGATCTGCTGGGACAGCGAAGGCTGGGAGACGTGCACCCGTTCGGCGGCCCGGGTGAAGTGCCGGGTCTCGGCGACCGCCACGAAGTAGAGAAGCTGCTGGAACTGCATACCACCACGATAGGCCGATCCTATCGATATGAGCCGGACCATGTCTTGGACCTCTCGGGGGTACCGCGCCTAGCGTCTGTGTCCATGGCATTGGCAACACGGACGGACCGACGGCCGTCCATGACGCGCACGCTCTGGGACTCCTCCGTCGGCAAGAAGACGGTCATGGCCGTGACCGGCCTGATCATGATCGGCTACCTGTGCGCCCACATGCTGGGCAACCTCAAGATCTTCTTCGGGGCCGAGGAGTTCAACGCGTACGGGCGATGGCTGCGCCACATGGGCGAGCCGTTCCTGCACAGCCACTGGGGGCTGTGGATCGTCCGCGTCGTACTGCTCACCTCCGTCGTCCTGCATGGCGTCTCCGCGTACCAGCTCAGCCGGCGCGACATCAAGGCACGTCCCGCCAAGTACGTCCACAAGCGGCCGCGGGCGAGCTACGCGACCCGCACCATGCGCTGGGGCGGGATCATCGTCGCTCTCTTCATCGTCTGGCACATTCTCGACCTGACCACGCTCACGGTGAACGAGAACGCCCAGGAGGGGCATCCGTACGAGAACGTCGTCGCGACCTTCTCCACCTGGTACGGCAACGTCATCTACATCGTGGCGATGCTCGCCGTCGGCCTGCACATCCGGCACGGCTTCTGGAGCGCCGCCCAGACCCTCGGCGTGGGCAACGCCACCCGGGACAGGATCCTCAAAGGCATCGCCAACCTCCTGGCGCTGGTCCTGACCGCCGGATTCATTTCCGTACCCGTCGCCGTCATGACCGGAGTCGTGAGCTGACATGACCGACTACACGCACTACACGACCGGCGAACCGATCGCCGACACCAAGGCCCCCTCCGGCCCGATCGCCGAGCGCTGGGACCGCCGCCGCTTCGAGGCCAAGCTGGTCAACCCCGCCAACCGGCGCAAGCACACCGTCATCGTCGTCGGTACGGGCCTGGCCGGTGGCGCCGCCGGCGCCACCCTCGCCGAACAGGGCTACCACGTCGTCCAGTTCTGCTACCAGGACTCCCCGCGCCGCGCCCACTCCATCGCCGCCCAAGGCGGCATCAACGCGGCCAAGAACTACCGCAACGACGGCGACTCCATCCACCGCCTCTTCTACGACACCGTCAAGGGCGGCGACTTCCGCGCCCGCGAGTCCAACGTCCACCGCCTCGCACAGATCTCCGTCGAGATCATCGACCAGTGCGTGGCGCAGGGCGTGCCCTTCGCCCGCGAGTACGGCGGACTGCTCGACACCCGCTCCTTCGGCGGCGTCCAGGTCTCCCGCACCTTCTACGCCCGGGGCCAGACAGGCCAGCAGCTGCTGCTCGGCGCCTACCAGGCGCTGTCCCGGCAGATCGCGGCCGGCAATGTCGAGATGCACCCGCGCACCGAGATGCTCGACCTGATCGTCGTCGACGGCAAGGCCCGCGGCATCGTCGCCCGCGACCTGATCACCGGAAAGATCTCCACCTACTTCGCGGACGCGGTGGTGCTGGCGAGCGGCGGCTACGGCAATGTCTTCTACCTGTCGACGAACGCCATGAACTCCAACGCGACCGCCGTATGGCGCGCCCACCGGCGCGGCGCGTACTTCGGCAACCCCTGCTTCACCCAGATCCACCCCACCTGCATCCCGCGCACCGGCGACCACCAGTCGAAGCTGACGCTGATGAGCGAGTCGCTGCGCAACGACGGCCGTATCTGGGTGCCCAAGGCGCAGGGCGACAACCGTCCGCCGAACGAGATCCCCGAGGACGAGCGCGACTACTACCTGGAGCGCATCTACCCCTCCTTCGGCAACCTCGTGCCCCGTGACATCGCCTCCCGCGCCGCCAAGAACGTCTGCGACGAGGGCCGCGGCGTCGGCCCGGGCGGCCAGGGCGTGTACCTCGACTTCGCCGACGCGATTCTGCGCATGGGCAAGGACAAGGTCGCGGAGAAGTACGGCAACCTCTTCGACATGTACGAGCGGATCACCGCGGAGAACCCGTACGAGGTGCCGATGCGGATCTACCCCGCCGTGCACTACACGATGGGCGGACTGTGGGTCGACTACGACCTGCAGACCACCGTCCCCGGCCTCTTCGCCATCGGCGAGGCCAACTTCTCCGACCACGGCGCCAACCGGCTCGGCGCCTCGGCACTGATGCAGGGCCTGGCCGACGGCTACTTCGTGCTTCCGTCCACCATCAACGACTACCTCGCGCGCAACCCGCACCAGGGCGAGGTCACGGACGAACACCCCGACGTCCAAGCGGTGCTGGCCGAGACGGAGGACCGGCTGAACCTGCTGCTGTCCGTCGACGGCGACCGCACCCCTGACTCCTTCCACCGCGAACTCGGCGAAGTGATGTGGGAGTACTGCGGTATGGCCCGCACCGACGCCGGACTGCGCAAGGCGCTCGCCCGGATCCCCGAGATCCGCGAGGAGTTCTGGCGCCGTATCAAGGTCCCCGGCAGTGGTGTGGAGTTCAACCAGTCCCTGGAGAAGGCCAACCGCATCGTCGACTACCTGGAGCTCGCCGAGCTGATGTGCCTCGACGCGCTCCACCGTACGGAATCCTGCGGTGGCCATTTCCGTGAGGAGTCCCAGACCCCGGACGGCGAAGCCGCCCGCAGGGACGAGGAGTTCTCCTACGCCGCGGCCTGGGAGTTCGACGGGACCGGCGAGGCCCCCGTCCTGCACAAGGAAGACCTGGTCTTCGAGTACGTCCACCCCACCCAGCGGAGCTACGCATGAGGCTCAACCTCCGCGTCTGGCGTCAGAAGAACGCCGACGCCCCCGGCGCTATGGTCACCTACCAGGTCGACGGCATCTCCTCCGACATGTCCTTCCTGGAGATGCTCGACACCCTCAACGAGGAACTCATCCTGCGCGGCGAGGACCCCGTCGCCTTCGACCACGACTGCCGCGAAGGCATCTGCGGAGCCTGCAGCCTGGTCATCAACGGCGACGCGCACGGTCCGGAGCGCACCACCACCTGCCAGCTCCACATGCGCAGCTTCAAGGACGGCGACACCATCGACGTCGAGCCGTGGCGCGCCTCCGCCTTCCCGGTCGTCAAGGACCTGGTCGTCGACCGCTCGGCCTTCGACCGGATCATCCAGGCCGGCGGCTACATCACCGCCCCGACCGGCTCGGCCCCCGAGGCACACGCCACCCCGGTGCCCAAGGCCGACGCCGACTACGCCTTCGAGCACGCCGAGTGCATCGGCTGCGGCGCGTGTGTGGCGGCCTGCCCCAACGGCTCCGCGATGCTCTTCACCTCGGCCAAGGTGAACCATCTCAACGTCCTGCCCCAGGGCTCGCCCGAGCGCGAGAGCCGGGTCCTGGACTTGGTGGCCCAGATGGACGAGGAGGGCTTCGGCGGCTGCACCCTCACCGGCGAATGCGCCACGGCCTGCCCGAAGGGCATTCCGTTGCCATCCATCGCGGCGATGAACAAGGAGTGGTTGCGGGCGGCGCGGAAGGTCAAGCGCTAGGCGGGCCTTCGGCCCGCACCGGCCGGGCACGTGCTTGCCGTGCTCCGTCCGGGTGGCCGGTGTGTCCGTCCTCAAGCGCCGGACGGGCTTTGGTCGTGACGCCCTCCGTCCGGGTGGCCGGTGTGTCCGTCCTCAAGCGCCGGACGGGCTCGTGGGTTGCTGCCGGTTATCGGGTGCCGCTCCGGGGATACCGTCCGGGCCGGGCATGATTTACGCCGCGCGATCTCGTGATCCGTATTGATCAACGGGCATGTTCGCGCGTCACACATCACGTTTTACGGCCCGGACGGCACCCCCTGCACGGCCCCCTTCACACGCCGCGGGGTGGACAGCCGTTCCGCCTCCAGCCACCGCGCTGGGAGGTGCCCACCGGGCCGCGCCCAAACAAGCCTCTCCGGCACTTGAGGACACCGCCAGAAGGGCGGTCCGGGGGCTTGGGGATATCAACCGAGCGCCGCCGCAAGGTAGCGCGCCGTACGGCTGCCCTCCGCGCGGGCGACCTCGGCCGGTGTGCCGGCCGCCACTATGCGGCCGCCCGCGTCGCCGCCTCCCGGGCCCAGGTCGATCACCCAGTCCGCGCCCGCGACCACGTCCATGTCGTGCTCGACGACCACCACCGAGTGGCCCGCGTCGACCAGGCTGTGCAGCTGGCGCATCAGGACCTCGACGTCGGCGGGATGCAGCCCGGTGGTCGGCTCGTCGAGAAGATAGACGGTGTGGCCGCGGCGGGTGCGCTGCAGCTCGGTGGCCAGCTTGATCCGTTGGGCCTCGCCGCCCGACAGTTCCGTGGCCGGCTGCCCGAGCCGCAGATAGCCGAGCCCGACGTCCTGGAGCGCGCTCAGGCTGCGTACGGCCGCCGGGGTGCCCGCGAAGAAGTCCGCGGCCGCCTCGACCGTCAGGTCCAGGACCTCCGCGATGTTCAGGCCCTCGTGGCGCACCTCGAGGGTCTCCTGGTTGTAGCGGGCACCCTCGCAGTCCGGGCACGCGGCGTACGTACTGGGCAGGAACAGCAGCTCGACGGAGACGAAGCCCTCGCCCTGGCAGGTCTCGCAGCGCCCGCCGGGGACGTTGAAGGAGAACCGGCCCGCCTTGTAGCCGCGGGCCCTGGCCTCCGCGGTGCCGGTGAAGATCTTGCGTACGACGTCGAAGAGTCCGGTGTACGTCGCGAGATTGGACCGCGGCGTACGACCGATGGGCTTCTGGTCCACCTGGACAAGGCGTTTCACAGCACCGGTACCGGTGACCGAGCTGACGCCGTCCGCGCCGAGGCGTTCGGTCAGGACACCGGCGAGCACCTGCCCGACCAGGGTGGACTTTCCGGAACCGGAGACACCCGTCACCGCGGTGAACACCCCGAGGGGGAATGCGGCGTCCAGACCGCGCAGGTTGTTGCGGGTGACACCGGTGAGTGCGAGCCACCCGGAGGGGGCCCGCACCGGCCGGGCCGGCCCTGGCTCGTGGCCGAAGAGGAAGCGGCGGGTCGCCGACTCCGCGACCTCCGCGAGCTCGGCCGGCGGACCGCTGTGCAGCACCCGGCCGCCGTGCTCACCCGCCCGCGGGCCCACGTCGACCAGCCAGTCCGCGTGCCGCATCACGTCCAGATGGTGCTCCACCACGAACACCGAGTTGCCCGCCGCCTTCAGCCGGTCCAGCACCGCGAGCAGCGCCTCGGTGTCGGCCGGGTGCAGTCCCGCGGACGGCTCGTCCAGCACGTACACGACACCGAAGAGACCGGAGCGCAGCTGCGTCGCCAGCCGGAGCCGCTGCAGCTCCCCGGAGGAGAGGGTGGGCGCGGTGCGGTCCAGGCTGAGGTAGCCGAGCCCGAGTTCGGTGACGGTGGCGATACGGGTCAGCAGATCGGCCGTCAGGACCCGCGCGGCCTCGTCACCGCCGGTCCTGTCGAGCACCTCGGCCAGCCGGTCCAGTGGCAGCGCCGCCAGCTCGGCGATCGTACGGCCCGCGAAGGTGACGGCCAGGGCCTCGGGCCGCAGCCTGCTGCCGTGGCAGGCCGGGCACTCCACGCTGGTGAGGAAGCGCTCTGCGCGTGCCCGCAGGGTGTTGCTTTTGCTGTCCGAGAAGGTGCGCATGACATAGCGGTGCGCGCTTATGTAGGTGCCCTGGTAGGGGCGCTGGATGCGGTCCGCGTCCCGGACCGGGTGCACGGTGACCACCGGCTGCTCCTCGGTGAAGAGGATCCAGTCGCGGTCCTTCTCGTCCAGTTCGCGCCAGGGCCGGTCGATGTCGTGGCCGAGCGCTTCCAGTACGTCCCGCAGGTTCTTGCCCTGCCAGGCTCCGGGCCAGGCCGCGATCGCCCCCTCGCGGATCGACAGGGACGGGTCGGGGACGAGGAGCTCCTCGCTGGTGCGGTGGGTCCGGCCGAGACCGTGGCACTCGGGGCAGGCGCCGGCCGCCGTGTTCGGCGAGAAGGCGTCGGAGTCCAGCCGCTCGGCGCCCTCGGGGTAGTCGCCCGCCCGGGAGAAGAGCATGCGCAGCGAATTGGAGAGCGTGGTGACCGTGCCGACCGAGGAGCGCGAGGTGGGCGTGGAACGGCGCTGCTCCAGTGAGACCGCGGGCGGCAGCCCGGTGATCTCGCCGACCTTCGGGGCGCCCACCTGGTGGATCAGCCGGCGGGCGTACGGGGCGACGGACTCGAAGTAGCGGCGCTGTGCCTCCGCGTAGATCGTTCCGAAGGCGAGGGAGGACTTCCCGGACCCGGAGACCCCGGTGAAGATGGTGAGCGCGTCACGCGGGATGTCCACGTCGACGCCGCGCAGATTGTGCTCACGGGCGCCGCGGACACGTACATAGGGGTCGTGGGGGCTGTGCATTCGCTCGATTCTACGAGGCCGGGCCGGCCAGGCCCGCCACGCGGGCCGGCCGCCGGAAGGAGTCCAGCAGCGCCTCACGGTCGTACGTACTGGTGGTGACCAGCACCACGTCGGCCCCGCTCTCGCCGATCAGGCTCGCCGGCTCCACGACGACCTGCTCCTCCGTGCCCTGGATGTGACCGCGCAGCGCGGCCTCGTAGTGCTCGCCTTCCTTTACCGTCGCGGCCGAGCGGAAGCTCGGCGGGGAGGAACGTTCAGGACCAACGCGATCGAGAGCCTGAACGCCCGCTGCCGGCGAGCCGCCCAGGCCTGTGGCCACTTCCCCAACGAGACCCAAAATCAGCGGACCCAGGCCGGCGACAGGGCCTCGCGCGCCAGGACCCGAGGAGCGCCCGAGCCATCGGCCGGGACGGTGTAGAGATGGGCGTCGTAGTCGGGGAGCGAGTAGACCAGGTTGTTGTCGTCCGACCAGGCCACCTGGTCGTCGAGGCTGCGGGTTTCCGCGACCGGGTGCTCTTGCATCGTTTTGAGGTCCAGGACGTACAGCCGCCAGGGGAGGTTCTCGGGCAGGCCTGGGACGCGCTTCTTGAAGGCGATCTTCGTTCCGTCGGGGGACAGTGAGGGACACTCGAGGTTGGTGCGGAGCGTGGTGGCCGTCTTGGTGGTGACGTCGCCGTGGATCAGGTACGTCTTGCCGCCGGAGCCGAGCGTGGCGTAGAAGTGCTCGTCGTCGATGAACGTGACGCCCCAGAAGTTGGCGTCGGCGGGGTGAAAAGGCTTCCCATCCTTGGTGACGGCGTATTCCTCCAGGCTGGGCTGGAGGGCGCCCGTGCGGGTGTCGAGGATCGACGTGCGGGTGGAGAAGGTCTTTTGTGCGTAACCGTCACCCCCGACGAAGACCGTCCAGGCGGCCATGTGCCCGCTGGGCGAAACCCGGGCCCGGTTGGGAATTCCGGCCAGAGGTATCCGCCGGGTCTCCTGCAGGCTCGAGTCCAGGACGAGCGCAGTGTAGGTTTCGCTGTACGCTCCCATCTCAGACTGCAGGCAGATCCCGGTGCCAGCGGCCGCGTAGAAGCGCATGCACTTCACTCCGGAGTAGGTGCGCGGTCCGTCGGGCGCGTCCGCCGGGACGCTGCTCAACTCGTCGCGGTGCGGCCCATACTCCAGCGAGCGGAAGACGATCCGAGGGGGGCCGCCGGGCGCGAGCGACACCGTGCCGGCGCCGGCCGCGGGCTTGCCTGCCTGGACATGGTCCTTGCGGTCCGCCTGGTATGACCACCCGACCACCCCGGCCACGCTCGCGAGGACCAGGACGCTGGCGAGGAGCACCAGCAGCTTGTTGCGGTTGGTCATCGCGTCGGCCGCCGGGGCCGTTCGGGGCGCCTTGGTCATCCGGTGCCTCGTCTCCTGGTCAGTCACTGCCCGTCACTCCCTTTTCCTCTGCCGAACCTTCGGCCGCTGAATGCTCGGCCGCCGGGCGCAGTCGTATCGACAACACCAGGCTCAGCGCGAGCGCGAGCGCCGCACCGATGAGCGCGGAACGGTCGCCCCACGCCGTCCAGGCCGCGCCGAAGGCGATCGAGCCGACGAAGCGTGCCGCGGCCTGGCCGGTCTGCACCAGGGCGAGGCCGCTGGACCGCAGGACGGCCGGTACGGAACCGGCCGCGGCGGCCATGAGCACACCGTCAGTGGCGGCGTAGAAGGCGCCGTGCAACGCGAGGACCGCGTACGGCAGCCACCCGGACTGCACATGTGTGAGCAGCAGCCCGTACGCCGCGAGCAGCGCGAGGTGGCCGCCGATGAATACCCGCCAGCGGCCTACCCGGTCCGCCCACCGGCCCAGCGGCACCGCCAGCAGAAGGAACGCCACGGCCGTGCCCAGCGGCAGCAGCGCGATCCAGCGGTCGGGCACCCCGAGCTGCCGCTGCAGCAGCAGGTAGATGAACGAGTCGCTGACCGTGGCCAGGCTCAGCACCACCGCGCACAGCATCAGGCGGCGCAGCTCGCGGCGGCCGAGCAGGGCGACGGCGGCGCGCAGCGACGGGCGTTCCGCGGCGGACGCCGGCGTGGCGCCCAGCTCCGGGGCGCGCGAGGGCACGAACAACAGCAGCACGATCACGGCCAGGGCCGCCACGCAGAAGCTGACCGTGAACACCACGTTGTAGCCCTCGGGTGCCTGACGAAGAATCAGGAACGCGACCAGCGGCCCGAGCAGGGCACCGGTGGTGTCCATCGCCCGGTGCACGCCGAACGCCCGGCCGCGGGTCTCCGGCGGCGAGGACAGTGAGATCAGCGCGTCGCGGGGCGCGGTGCGCAGACCCTTGCCGGTGCGGTCCATCGCCAGCACCGCGCCGATCAGCGGCAGCGTGTGCGCGGCCAGCAGCAGCGGCTTGGAGATCGCGGACAGGCCGTACCCGAGGGCGGCGACCGTTTTGTGGCGGCCGCCGCGGTCGGCAAGGTGCCCGCCGACCAGCCGGACGAGCGCGCTGAATCCGTTGTAGACCCCGTCGAGCAGACCGAAACCGAGCGGGGAAAGGCCCAGTCCGGCGACCAGGTACAGCGGTAGGACGGCGGTGACCATCTCCGACGAGATGTCGGTGACGAGACTGACCGTGCCGAGCACGAGCACAGTCGTCGGCACAGCCGACCGCCCGGGGAAAAGGCCCCGGGCGGTCGGCGTGGTCGCTGCGGGAGTGCTGCCGCGGCTCTCACTGACGTACATGGTCACCCGGCCCAGATGGCGGGTATGCCGGACGCGGGCGCGGCCTGGACGGCGGGCTTCGACGTGCCCACCAGCACCGCGCCGACCGCCTGGTCGGGGCCCCCGAGTCCGGCCCACGGGTCGGCGGAAATGGTGGCCCAGTCGACGGCGGTCAACAAGACGGTGAAGCCGCGCCGGGGCGGACTCCAGCTGGGCATGGATTACTCCTGATGTGCGGTGGGCAGTGGCTCGCCAAATTTATAGAGGCATATGCCCTGGTCAAGAAGACGTAGGGTGAACTGAACCGCAATGCTTCGGTCCGGTTGGCGTCCCTGAGGTTGCGCGCCCAGTTACCTTTTTCGTGGCCCTGAAACGGGGCTCCTGGCCTCCGGGCCAGGCATGGTTGTTGCCCCCTGTCGAAGGCATGACCTGGGGGGTGGTGTCACCGTGCCCCGGAGCACCGTCTGACCGCTGATGAGAGGCCTTACCGTCACCTGACCCGGCGCAATGCTGGGCTGATCCCGGGTGGCTGGTCTTCGTAACGTGGATGCGCGCGTACGGTGCCGCGACACGAGGCCGGGACGGAAACGAAGTCCTCCGGCTCCTCCATCCACGGGGAACACGCTCCACGCACCGGGGCCTGGGAGTCGTGCACGTTGCCCGCCGTGACGGTGACCTCCAGCAGCAGGCCGCCGCTGTTGGTCAGGATGTGGCGCTTGCGCCCGTCGCGCATCTTGCCGCCGTCATAGCCGCGTGTTGAGGCCGGGCAGGTTTCCGGGCCGTCCACGGACTGCGCGTCGATGACCCCCGCGCTCGGCTCCTCCCGCCCCCTTGGCGAGTGCGCTGCAGGCGGCGCAGGCGCTGGTAGAGCTCGCGCACGTATCCGTGTCGGCGCCAGCGGCGGAAGAAGTCGTACACCGCCCGACAGTACGGGTAGTCCGCCGGAAGGTTGCGCCACTTCGCTCCGTTGTCGATCAGGTAGCGCACGGCGTTGAGCATCCAATGCCGCGAAGTTAAGGATTCGGTGGTGGCGTCAAGGCGTCAGGGAGGGCGAGCTTGTAGGTGTTCGGCGCGGTGCGGATGAGTCGGCCGTTGCGGGCCCAGTAGCCCCGACCCGCCGACGCAGATCGCGAAGTGCCTTCTCCGAGGGCTGCGGCACCCGGGCGCCTAGTCCGGCTGCGAGTTTGCCCCACACCAGTCCGGTCCCCAGATGCTCGAACAGTCCGAGCGCGAGCACGAAGTACACCCCAACGCGAGAGGGGAGGCTCCGAAGCCGTCGCTCGCGAGGCCCGCTCTCGTCCAATACCGCATCCACCAACTCGGGCGGGATGACCTGCGTTAACTCACCGATATGATCAGGCGCGAACACGTCATTCCTCCCGTGACAAACTGGGCCATGGGCCTCTCTCAGGAAGATCTTGGTCGATCCCCTGGATAGCAGAGGCCCCTTCCACATCTCGCCCACCCTTGACATCGCCGCCGAGCGTTTAACTTCGCGGCATTGGTCGAGCATCTCGCGGTGGCAGTGCGCTTCCGGGCGCCCGCCCCGGCCCTCCAGCCACGCGGACACCTTCGTATGCGGGCGGGCGCACAGGCGGGACCGAGGATCGCCGGGGTCTGCCAGCATCGGGTGCTGTTGCGGGCGGATGGAGTTGAGCAGTGGGCGGGAAGGCCAGGGATTTCCCGCCCGGAGCTGACGGAACGGCACAGGAGGGGGCGGGACATGGTGAAACTGTCGCTCATGGTGGGCCAGGAGCATGCAGCGCGCGGAGGCCGGCGTGTCCGTGGCGCTGTGGTCTGGTCGGCTACCGGGTTTATTCGCAGTGCACCGGGCTTCAGCCCGGTGGTGAAGCGAATCTGAGAACTGCTCTGACCCCAGCTGTGTACACGGGTCTGCACTGTTGGCCTCAGCCCGGGTCGGAGCGGCCGGTTCTGCTGCTCGATGTATCACGATGCTGAGGGGCGCGCCGTCGACGGACCTGGCGAAGTAGGACCCGGACCACAGGCGCTGTGCCCGCCGGTAGTGGCGGATGAGGTTGGGGAACTCCTGGCGGGGCCTGCGTGAGGAGACGCCCTTGAGGGAGTTCACCGGCCTGGAAACGGCAACCTCCGGCGGGAAGTTCACGAGCAGGTGGATGTGGTGGGCCTCGTCGTTGAACTCGACCAGCTCGGCCTCGAAATCCTTGCACACGCTCCGCCTGATCTCCTCGCACCGTGTCAGGTGCCGGTCGGCGAAGACGAAAGTGCCGGTACTCGGTCATGAAAACCAAATGGACGTGAAGCCGAAAGATACAGTGACGGCCTGTATGAATGTTCTCATCGATACCCATCAGCCAACTGTGTAGCGTGATCGGTGTGCAGCTTCGGTACAGCTTCCGGCTGTACCCGAGTGCCGGTCAGCGCACGGCGCTGGCGAGGGCGTTCGGGTGTGCGCGGGTGGTCTACAACGACGCGCTTCGCGCTCGGGAGACCGCCCGCAGCGAGGGGCTGCCGTTCCCGAAGGCCGGCGACCTGTCCAAGCAGCTCATCACCGAGGCGAAGAACACCCCGGAACGGGCCTGGCTCGGCGAGGTCTCCGCTGTCGTACTGCAGCAGTCCCTGCGGGACCTGGATGCCGCGTACCGGAACTTCTTCGACGGCCTGAAGGGCAAGCGCCCCCGCATGGGCGCACCCCGGTACAAGTCACGGAAGGACACCCGGCAGGCGGTGCGGTTCACCGCGAACGCCCGCTGGTCCATCACGTCGGGGCGGAAGCTGCGCCTGCCGAAGATCGGCGACCTGAAGGTGAAGTGGTCGCGGACACTGCCCTCGACCCCGTCCACGGTGACCGTGGTCAAGGACAGCGCGGGCCGGTATTTCGCCTCCTTCGTGGTGGAGACCGGCCCGGAAGAGGTGCTGCCGGAGACGACGCCCGAGGTGGGCATCGATCTTGGGCTGGGGCACTTCGCGGTCCTCTCCGACGGGACCAAGGTCGACTCTCCGCGCTTCCTGCGCCGGGCCGAGAAGCGCCTGAAGAAGGCGCAGCGTGCTCTCTCCCGCAAGGAGAAGGGCTCGAAGAACCGGGACAAGGCCAGGATGCGCGTCGCACGGGCACACGCCCGTGTCGCGGACGCACGGCGCGAGTTCCACCACCGGCTCTCCACACAGCTGATCCGTGAGAACCAAGCGGTCGCTGTGGAGGACCTGGCGGTGAAGGGGCTGGCCCGCACGCGTCTGGCCAAGTCCGTGCACGACGCCGGATGGTCGGCGTTCGTGACCATGCTGGAGTACAAGGCCGCCCGATACGGGCGCACCTTCATCAGGATCGGCCGCTTCGAGCCCACCTCCCAGGTCTGCTCGCAGTGCGGCGTGAAGGACGGCCCCAAGCCCCTTCACGTCCGCGTGTGGACGTGCGGGGCCTGCGGGGCGGTCCTGGACCGGGACATCAACGCGGCGGTCAACATCGCCAAGGCGGCCGGACTGGCCGTGACAGCCCGTGGAGCGCAGGTAAGACCGGGACTCGTCCAGGCACCGCGCAGCGAAGCGGGAACCCACCCGACACCACAGCCTTCAACGGCCCGGTAGGCGGGAATCGCCCTCGTTCACGGGGGCGAGGATGTCAACAGGATTGATGTCATTCATCGTCAGCTCGTTGGCGTCGGTCCGCCGCAACATGTCACCCGCGGGCGGCCTGGGGCCTGGCCGCTTCCGCCCACCGGCTCAGTCGCCCGGAATGCGATCGTCCGGGGGTGACTCCAGGTTTTGAGTCTGCTGGGCAGCGTTCGGATCGGTATCGGTGACCCATACTTCCGGCTGTATTTGAGAAGTTCACCTTTGGTTTGAAGCGGCGGAAGTGAACATACCTAGGCTGCTGGCTGCCATGAATGGCTGCGACAGCACAACGGAAACGTCACCGTTTGCCTTTGCGGTGCTCTTCGCCGCGATGCCGGCGCGTGTGCTGTCGCCCTAACAAGGAAGAACCAGCATGCGCATAGCGCGCCCAAGCACCCGAGGCCTGATTGCCTCGGCCCTGCTGGCATGTATCGCCCTTCCGGGGGCCGTTTCCGCGGCCGCGGAGACTCCGGACGCCGCGCCTTCGGCCGCCGCGCCTGCGGTGGTCGTGGCCCCTCCCGAGGTTCCCAAGCCTGACCATGTGGTCATGGTGATGATGGAGAACAAGGGCTACGACGACATCCTCAAGAACCCGTCCACCAGGCCCCAGGACCAGGTGCCGTACATCAAGTCCCTGGAAGCCCAGGGTGCGTCGTTCACCGACTCGTACGGCCTCCAGCACCCGAGCCTGCCCAACTACTACGCGCTGCTGTCCGCCTCGGACATCGTGAAGACCAACACCCATCCCGCGCCGTCGTCCGTCGACACCGACAACCTGGCCAACCAGCTGGTGACCCACGGGTACACCTTCGCGAACCACGCCAACCAGGCCAAGCCCACGCAGTGGTTTCGCTTCAAGACCACGCCGGGTACCGCGGCCAACCTGAACCCGATGGACAAGCGGCTGGAGCAGTTCCCGACCACGCCGGAGGGGTTCGAAAAGCTGCCCACCGTCTCCTTTGTCGTGGGCAACGGCGATCAGAGCATGCATGACGGGACCCTCGCGCAGGGCGACGCCTGGGTCAAGAAGACCTTCGACTCGTACATCCAGTGGGCCAAGACGCACAACAGCATGTTCGTGCTGACCTGGGACGAGGACAACTTCACCCCGGTCAACCGCATCCCGACGATCATGGTCGGGCCGATGGTCAAGGCCGGCGAGTACAGCGAGCGCATCAACCACTACAACGTGACGAAGACGCTGCTGGACATGTACGGCCTGGACCACATCAACCACACGGCCGACCCGGACGTCGCGACGATCACTGACGCGTTCGATCTGTCGCAGACCGAGCGCCTGCAGGGTATGGCCGGGCGATGCCTGGAGAACCACCGGACCGACCCGGCGAAGCCGGGCGAGCTCGGTCTGTGGCACTGTGAATCCGCTGCCGACCAGCAGTGGGTCAGGCACGGGGACGGCACGATCCGCAACGCCGACCAGTGCGTGACCGCCACCGCGGACGGGAAGACCGGACTCGCCGACTGCGACGGCACCCCCGCGCAGACCTGGCACCCCAAGACCAATGGTTCCCTGCTCAACCCGGCATCGGGCCGCTGCCTGACCGTCCCCGGCGCGGACATCGCCAACGGAACCCCGGCGGAGCTCCGGGACTGCGACGGCACGACCAGCCAGAAGTGGATCGTGCCCGGCTACAACGCGGAGCACTCGCTCACGGTCGACGCGCCCACGTTCGTCAAGCCCGGTTCCACCGCCACGGTGACCACCACCTACACCAACGACGTCAGCCCCATGGCGCTGTCGCAGGCCTCCGTCAACCTCACCGTGCCCAACGGCTGGACGGCTGAAGCCACCTCGCCCGCCAAGGTCACCGCGCTCGAGCCCGGCCAGTCGGTGAAGACCACCTGGACGGTCACCGCCCCCGCGGACGCAAAGCCCGGTGACCCGGCACTGTCCGCGCAGGCCACCTTCAAGAACGCGAAGAGCACTGACGAGGACACCAGCACGATCCGCGTCGGGTACAACCCGGTCGATGCCATCGCAGCTACTCCCGCAGGCCTGGATCTGGTCGCCGGGCACTCCACATCTGTCCGGGTGAACGTCGCCAATAATACGGCCGCCGGCACGGACGTTACGGTTCAGGCGGACGTGCCGTCCGGGTGGACGGCGAGCGCGCCGCAGCCCGTCACCCTGAATGCGTGGGAGTCCAAGACCGTCACGTTCTCCCTCACCCCACCCCAGGACGCCTTCGGTCACGCGACGGTCACGCTGTCCGTCGACGGGGAGTTCCCCGCGAGCAGCACCGTGCCGGCGAGCGTCGGCAAGCCGATCATGATGGCCGGGGAGACCGATGCCAGCAGTCATGAGTTCGCGCTGGCCCCGAATCGATACAGCGCCTATCCGTCGACGTTCCCCAATGACGTCACCTTCACTGCGGGTGTGAGTAACCCGGCCACCGCTTGGAGTTACATCCAGCCCGGGCCTCGCGACTCCTGGGCCGGGAGCAAGCCGCACACGTTCACGTTGAACTTCAATCTCGCCACTGCGCCGAGCAGCGATCTGACGTTCACCGCCTGGCTGCAGGACACCCACCCCACTGCCCCGCCCGCGCTCGCGATCGGACTCAATGGCGCCGAGCTGAGCAACGTCCAGACCGCGGCCGGCGGCGGCGGTGGCGCCACATCGGCCAATAACACCAAGCCGTCCACGCTGAACGTGACCCTGCCCGCCGCCAACCTCAAGGCCGGCGACAACACCGTCACCATCACCACAACCGGCGGATCATGGGCGGTCTACGACTCCTTCGCCATCCGACAGCTCCCGTGAACCGAACCAGCTGACAACTCGCCAAGTCTGCTGCACGCGGCTGCTGACAATCGTCGGCAGCCGCGTGCGGCCGGCCCCGCACCACCAGCCGCTTCGCCTTCACCCGTACACCCTCCACCTTCGCCGGCACCAGCTCCAGGCCCAATCGAGCAGCCAGGTCCTTCGCTCGCAGCCCCTCCGGCCGGCCGCCCCGGCCCTCGGACGAAGTCCAGGGGAGGGTGGGCACAACCGGGCCGCGGTCGCCCTGACGAGGGTGTTACCTTCCAGCCCGTCCGGCGCTTGAGGACACCGGCCGAAGGGCATCAACCGAGTGCCGCCGCAAGGTAGCGCGCCATACGGTTGCCCTCCGCGCGGGCGACCTCGGCCGGCGTGCCGGATGCGACGATCCGGCCTCCCGCGTCGCCACCGCCCGGGCCCAGGTCGATCACCCAGTCCGCGTCCGTGACCACGTCCATGTCGTGTTCGACGACCACGACCGAGTGGCCTGCGTCGACCAGGCCGTGCAGCTGGCGCATCAGGACTTCGACGTCGGCCGGGTGCAGCCCGGTCGTGGGCTCGTCGAGGAGGTAGAGCGTGTGGCCGCGGCGGGTGCGCTGCAGCTCGGTGGCCAGCTTGATCCGTTGGGCCTCGCCGCCCGACAGTTCCATTCCACGCGAAGGCGCGGACCGGCACCATCCGCCGCCAACTCCTGGCCATCCCATCCCGGTTGGCCACCGGAGCCCGCACCCTGACCTTCCACCTGCCCGAACGCTGGCCCTGGCAAAACGCCTTCACCGCCTTGTGGACAGCGGTCGGCTGCCGCCTGTGGACCTGATCAGCCCATCAGCCCCGCCCGCCCACGACCCGGCGGTCGTGATCCCGACGCCGAACCCGGCCGAAAGCTGGGCATACGTGGGGTGCAGATCTTCTGAGGGTGCTGTCGATCAGGCGGCGGGTATGACCTGGTCGCGGTAGCGCGTCTGGTGGTTGCGGATGAGCTCCTGTTGCTGGTGCCAGGCCCAGTAGGCGTCGAAGTCGCCGTTCGCGCGGACGGCACGCAGCTTGAGCACGGCTTCAGCACCGGCCAGGCCCCACCGGGCGCCGGTGATGTCCAGGCGGTCTTTGACCAGGTGTCGGCATGCTCCCTCGATGATCCCGGTGGCGATTGGCCAGCCGTGTTCCAGGGCGGTGTCGTAGCGCAGATGCTCGGCCTTGCCGGTGAGGTAGTTCACGGCCTCGTCGATGCCCTTGCGCTGGGCGCCGTGCAGTCCGGCGGCGCGGGCGGCCGTCTCGAGTACGGCGGCGGTCTGCTGCACGCCACCGGCCAGCAGGACGCGGGCGTGACGGGCGACCCAGCTCTCGGCGGAGGCATCGCCGATGTCGTGCAGGCACCAGGCCGCTCGCCACAGGTATTCGAGTACGTGGATGAGGTCGACGATGACGTGGACGTCCACGCCGCGCTGTTGTGCTTCGGCCTTGATGAGGTCGATCTGATGGCGGGCCCCGTCGACCAGGACGACCCAGGGACGGCGGTGGCCGGGGTCGCGGTGCTCTGCCTGGTCGAACACGGCGGCCACCACCTGCGCGGCGGTGTCGTTCACCGAGCCGCACAACCACTTCGACCGGGCCTTCGGCCCCTGGCGACGCTCAAGCGCCCTGCCGTGGACGGCGTCGTCCTGCTGGTCTGGGTCGGCGATGATGTCGTCGACCGTGCGCGGCGCGGGTTCGGCATCGTAGACGGCTCCCAGGGTGGCCATCCGTTTCCTGCCGTGTTTCTCCCCGGACGCCAGCCGGGTCTTCATTGCGTTGCCGCCCTTGGCGGCCGCGGCCTTGGCGGTGTCCGCGCGCAGGGCTTCGGGTCTTATGACCACGCCCTTGCCGTCGACCGACAAGACCAGTGGCGTGGTGTCGGTGCAGGGAGCCGGTACGAGGGAGTCGTAGAAGGCGTCGATGTCCGCCGCGGCGCCGATGGCGAGTTCCTGGACCTGCCGGTGCCCGATGCCGGAGCCGGTGTGGGCGTTGATCCGCTCGCAGGCGTCGGCGAAGCTGCCGCGGGCGGACTCGATCGCGGCGAGCCTGGCCAGCCCGTGCGAGTGCATTCCGTCCGGAAGGTTCAGCACCGCGTCGGCCGGGTGCAGGTCCCCCACACCAGTGCCGCGATAGGCGATCCGGACCACAGTGACCTTGCCGAACACCGTGGCCATCAACCGGCGCCGGCCTCGCTCGATCCTCGAGCGCCCGACACCGGCGGCGTCCACGACATCCTGCCGACGCACCTCGTTGCTGGCCCGCAGGGTCAGGTGGTCCTGGAACAACTGCCGGGTGACCTCGCGCATCCTCGCCCCCAGCAAATCCTCCAACTGCCCGTGCGTCATCACCGCCGCCTCCGGGGCCGACAACTCCGCACACGCCGCAGCGAACATACCCGCCGAGGCAGCGAAAGCATCCTCACACTCCGCGAGCGCGCTCTGGGCCGGCCCCACCACGCTCACCACCCCTGCTTCCTGCCGTCAACCTTGAACAGCCCGGACGAAGGCTCGGCCAGGATCCCGCGCTCCACCAGCCTCTTCAGCTTCGAGCGCATCCCCTCCACATGCCGCGGCTCGGTCCCCAGACCCAGGTGCTGGCAGACCTCTTTGCAGCGCATCGCCGCCCCAGAGGTCGCGAACAGGGCGATGATCTCCCGGTACTCCGGCGACATCACCGTCACATCCAGCTCTGCCTCGGCCTTCACCAGCGCCACGGCGACCCCGCCGACACCCTCACCCGCGTCCGTGCCTGGTACCGGAGAAGACGGCGCGGCCAGCACCTCCTCCACCGTCTCCCGCGCGATCTGCAACCGCGCCAGCCGCTCCTCGGCCCGCGACAACTCCTCGGACAGACCAGCGATCTGCTCACGCAGCCGCTCGACCTGGCCCAGCACTTCAGCCCGCCTGGCCTCCAACGCCTCCATCAACGACGGCACACCACACCCACCCTCGCTCAGCACCCGCACCCCTCACAGCGGGCTCGACCCCGGCGACGGTAAAAGCCGGCACGACCAGCCACATCCCGAACCTCTGCGAATCACCCCAACGAGGCACCCTCATCAGATCTGCACCCGCATACGTGTGCCCCACCCCCAGGTGGGCGAGCGTGAGCAGGGCCTGGCGGCCGGAGCTCAGACGCCGCCAGTGGGAGCCGATCGCGCGACGGTGCTGCCGCAGACGGGTGGACAGGAAGCGTAGGGCAGAACTGGACACGTCGACGCCCGACGGGTAGACAAGCACGCGAAGCCTCCGGTGGAGACGGTTCTCTTGGTCGAAAACCCATCTACCAGGGGCTTCACCACATTTTCAGCCCAACCACCCTGTCTTTGCGGCAGGTTGGAAGGAGCTCACGTGCTTCCCCGCCCTCCCGGTCAACACCCGTTCGCTCCCGGTAAAGGTCTATAGACCCGTGAATGCTTCAGACCCGCACGTCAACGCCTTCGCCGAGATCTTCGGCGATCCGCCGGCCGACTACGCCGTACCTGTCGACTGGGCGGCAGTCGAGTCCTGGTTGGGGACGAGCCTGCCCGCCGACTACAAGGCCATCGCCGCCGCGTACGGCCCACTCGACATTGGCGCCTGGCTCTGGCTTCACATGCCATGCGTCAACCGCGGGTGGTTCGACTATGGGGCCTGGGTGCAGCAGACTCGGCGTGATGCCCCTGGTGTCCTTCCCTTCGGCGCCACCCGTACAGCCGACACCCTCTACTGGGACACCACAGCATCCGACGACCCCGACCAGTGGCCGGTCGTCATGCACTGTCAGGACGACGAGAACGCGGGCCGCGACTCCTGGCGGCGCTTCGCGAGCCCGCTCGTGCCGACGCTGGCCCGGCTCGTGGCCGACGGCATGCGCCCAGTGGCCGCCCGAAGTGGCATGCAAACCGACCTGGAGCGCACCCCGTGGACACCGCCGCCTCGGCGACCGGAGCCAACCGCTCAACAGCGGGCGGCGCTCACCACAGGCAGCGGGCTGGAGACTCTGATCGCACTCGTCCCGCCGCCGGAGACACCCACGCTCGGTAAGCACAACTGGGACTGGCTGTACGAACGGCTGGGCACACGTCTGCCCGGCGAGTACGTACGACTGATGGAGCGGTACGGGGCCGGCTCCTGGTGCGGCTGGCTGCGCTTCAACATCCCCTTCGACGAGGACCAGCACGCGCTCGCACCGTGGGCCGAGTGGTACGCGGAGACCTACCAGGGGCAGCGAGCAGAGTTCCCTGAGTACCATCCCCTGGCTGTCTATCCCGAGCCCGGGGGATTCCTGCCCTTCGCCGACTCCATCGACGGCGACCAACTGTGCTGGCTGACCGAAGGTGCCACGCCGGACGACTGGCCATTGATCGTTGTACCGCGCCATGCCGCCCAAGGCCCACCGCTCAACACCGACCTCACCAAAACCCTGCTGGAGTGGCTGCGCGGCCGGTTCGCAACCGAGGGTCTGCCCCCGCTCGGACGCCGCGACGAGAACCCCCTCGACTACATCGAATTCGAGCGCTACGACGCAGAACCAGCCGCTGATGGCCAATGATTCAGCGCCGCATCGGTCGAGTTCGAGATAGGTAGCCGACTCCATCAGCACAACCCACCCTGTCGCCGCCGCTCCACGGCAGGCTTCTGCGATCTCGGCGCGCGGCTCACTCGCGGAAGCGGAGGCGATCTACTTCGCGGACAAGGGGTACCAAGGGGTACCAAGGTACCGGCCCCGCGGTCCTGGTGCCCTACCAAAAGTCGATCTCGGAGACCATGTCGCGGTCCCCCTTTGCCTGCACCGCCGGCCGGGCATCTGGCAGGAACGGTGTATCGGGGTGTGGGCAGGTCAGTCGCGCAGGGCTGATCGCGGGTCGTCCTCGTCGTCCGGGGCGTTGAGGGAATCGGCGTCTTCGTAGGCGGGTGAGGGTAGGCGTGCGCCCCGGCTGACCGCGATCCGGTGCACATTGGTCAGAGCTTCGGTCAACTGGACCGCCAACAGGTGTAGTTCGCCGGGCGTCCACTGAAGCCCGCCCAGAATGCGCTGCGCCTCCTGGAGGAGTTCACCGGCCAGACCGAGCTGGGCGGACTCCACGTTGTTCGCGAGCCGGGACAGGTATCCCGTCCCGTCACTTGCGAGATAGCAAGGCTTCCCCTCTGGGCCCGCCCATGGCAGCAGGCGGAGCTGGCCGGTTCCGCTCGTCATGCGCTGACCTCCACTCCGTGGAGCAACCGGGGGCCGATGTCGATGCCGTGGACCGCCAGCCACAGCGCGCGACGCCGTGCCCGTTGTCTCTGGGCCTCCCGCCGCTCGTGCGCGACCAGGTACGGGCGTACCAGCCCGACCTGCTCGCCCCGCAGCCCCGGGGCAGCCGATGCGCGAGGCTGATAGACGGTCGAGGCCATGAAGCCGGCGGTTTGGTGATCTCGTCTGCGGTGGCGGCCCGGCGCGGGCCGGAGCAGCCGCAGCAGCGGCTCGAAGATGCGGGCGAAACAGTGCGGCATGTCGACGCTCCCTATCAGCGTTGGCCACGCCCCCGGACCGTTCCTCCCCAAGCTCTCGACTCCGTTCGAGTCGGGGAGATGGTCACGGGGATCCTGACTGAACGTCAGCCTGCCGACCGGCGATGCACGGCAGTTGCACCGAATGGTGCAACTCCTCTTGCCTGGAATCTGCTATATCCCGACCCACTCCGCGTACTGCGCCAGCGATCCGCTGCGGGACCGTTCGCGGCGCTTGAGTGCCAGAACGGTGTCCCGCACCGTCGGGTGGTAGCGCGTCTGCTGCGGCGCGATGCGCCGGGCCCGCTGCAGACAGTTCAGAGACTGCTCCGGGCGGCCTTCCCAGGCGTAGGCCCGACCCAGGTCCATCCAGTGGTGCCCGGCCCGGGACCGGGTCCAGTCAGGTGGGATCCGCACGTCCTTGGCGCGTTCGATGGCCAGGCCGAACTCGTCCATCTCCGAAGCCATGGCGACGGCATGGACGGCAACGTTGACCGGCCCCCAGGTCACGCCGTAGTCGGGCAGTTCGCCCGTCTGACGGGCCAGGGCACGGGCCTCGGCGAGCCGTGCCTCAGCGTGGTCCCGGTCCTTCGCTCGGCCCGCGATCACCGCGGCCCGCAGGTGAAGCATCCCTCGCATGGCGTCGATGGCTGCCGGGCGGTGTGCGTCCTGGCCTTCAAGATCCCGCAGCGCGCGGTCGACTACGCGCACACCGATGTCGTACCGGCCGGATGCCATCGTGGTCTGCGCTCGGAGGAAGGCATGCATGGCCGCCAGACCCGGCTCATCGGCACGCGGCGCGGCCCATGCCAAGCGGTCCAGTGCCACGGTGGCCAGGTCGATGTACCCGAACTTCCACGCCATGGTGAACACACAGCGGAACGTACCCGCCAGGCACTCGTAGGCCAGCCGCTGGTCCTCTCCGGAGCTGGTGTGGACGGCCTGGACACACTCGTCGATCAAGCCTGGAAGATCACGGACCATGTCCGTGTACTCCGCCTGGCGACGCTGCTCCAGCGCGCGCTGGACATCAGCACGGATGAGCGCGATCGGGCGCGGGGCCGTTTCCCAGTCCAGAGCGATGTCCCAGTTCTCCAGCCCTTCACGGATCGGCTGGATCAGCGCATCCATCCGGTCCCGGCGCAGCTCCTCGGCGTACGGCTGCCCCAGGAGATCGGACGTGGAGACACCAAGTGCGCGGGCACAGGCCGCAATAAAAGCCGGGGACGCGGGCTTCTGCCCGCACTCGACCTTCGACAACAGCGACTTCGACACATGGGCCCGCATCGCCAGGCCCTGCTGCGTCAGGCCACGCTGCTTCCGGATACGGGCGATCCGAGTGCCGGTGTGCTCCTCGATGCTCTGCGACACGGCGAACTCCGTTCTGCGGCAACACCCAGACGGTACCCGCGCCACACCGCACCGGATCAGCCGAACGCTGATCACGCCGGATGGACGCAGCCCCCATTCACCGCTGGTCCGGGCAGTGATGGGCGGCCGGGCTCTTTTTGTCGTCGGCGATCACCAGTGCCATTACGGGTACGTCGAACGGGGCCCCTGGCCTTCGGCGTCAGGGGAGCAACGATGTGCGCCTACCCCGCGTCCTCCAGGCGGAAGCCGACCTTCATGCCCACCTGGTAGTGGGCGATCGCGCCTTCCGCGATATGGCCGCGGATCTCGGTCACCTCGAACCAGTCGAGGCTGCGCAGCGTCTGGGAGGCGCGCGCGATGCCGTTGCGGATGGCCTGGTCGAGACCCTCGGTCGAGCTGCCGACGATCTCGGCGACCTTGTAGATGTGGTTCGACATGAGAGCCGTTCTCCTCTCGGTACGTCACTCCACGGTGCCCCACCGGGCGGTACTCCGCGAGGCGTGGCCGGGGGCCGAACAGGCGAAAACGGCCATGTCCGCCATGGTGTGCCGCCCCGGGGGCAGCGCCGCGGCGCTATGGCTTTCCGCATGGCACTTCTCCCCCCTCCTGTTCAGGACACCGGCGAGGTTCGGGCGCCGGAAGCGCGGCAAGACCGCCCGCGTCAGCCGGTCGGTGTGTGGCTGTGGCCCGCGCTGGCCACACTGGCGATGACCATGTACCGGATCGGGCGGCCGCAGATGGGCGGCGACGAGCTGGCCAGCTGGGACATCGCCGGCCGTACGGCCGAGCAGTTGCTCGGGACGGTGCAGCGGGTGGACGCGGTGCTCGGCGCGTACTACTTCATGCTGCATGCGTGGATGACCGTCTTCGGGGAATCGGCCACCGCCGTGCGCATGCCCTCCGCACTGGCCATGATCGGTGCCGCCGTCTGTGTGGCGCTGACCGGGCAGCGGCTGTTCGGCCGCCGGGCCGGGCTCGCCGGCGGCCTGTTGTTCGCCGTGATCCCGGCGGTGAGCAGGTTCGGCCACGAGGCCCGTCCTTACGCCCTGACGCTGCTGGCCGTGTCCCTGGCCACGCTGATGCTGCTCCGGGCCCTGGACCGCCCCCGCAGCTGGTGGCGCTGGACGGGCTACGCCCTGTGCGTGGAGTTCATCGGACTCATGCATCTGGTCGCCCTGACCGCCCTTCTGGGCCATCTCCTCGCGGCGATCTTCCGGGGCCGGCAGGAGCGCCGGGCGCTGTGGGGTTTCTGTATCGCCGCAGTGACCGGTGTGGCCTGTGTGGTTCCGGTGATTCTGCTGGGCAGGTCGCAGGCGTCCCGGCAGCTCTACTGGATCGCCAAGCCGGACGGATGGGGACTGGTCGACATCTGGCCCCAGATCTTCGCCTCCGCACTGTGCGCGGGGGCGGTGATCATGCTGGCCGCTCTGGCATGGAGGGAACGGAACGACACCCTCCTGTGGTGCACCGCACTCGCCGTGCTGCCACCACTGGTGATCTGGGTGGCCTCCCACGGGCAGATCTCCTACTTCTACTTCCGGTACATGCTCTTCACCCTGCCGGCGTGGGCGGTCCTGGCAGGGGCCGGGCTCGCCGCGGCGGTACGGTTCAAGGCCGCGCTCGCGGCGGCCCTGGCGGTACTCGCCCTGCTCACGCTGCCCGTGCAGAAGGCGGTGCGGGAGACTTTCGAACACCACCTGGGGCTGAGCATGGACTTCGAAGGAGCCGCCCGGGCCATCCGCAAGTACTACGCCCCCGGGGACGCGGTGGTCTACGACCGCATGGAGGACAGCCGGGGCGTCAGCTTCTATCTTCCGCGCGAGCTCAGCATGCGTGATGTCTTCGTTGCCAGGTCGGCGGCCGAACTCCATGAGTCGGACCCGGTCTACTGCCCCCGTCCGGCCGAGTGCGTGGGAAAGGAGAAGCGGCTCTGGCTCGTGGTCAGGGGCGGCGACCCGGACCCGCTGCAGGGCCTGCCCGGCCCCCAGGCGGACGCGCTCCGCGCCCACTACACGGCATCCGGGACGGAGCGCATGACCGGCCTGACCGTGGCGCTGCTGGTGCGCAAGGACTGACCCGTCCGGGTCCCCTGGCGTCGCCGGGACCGGCGGCGCCCGGCATTCAGCAGCCGCACATCCACAGGCCCCGTCGAGGTCATGTCGAAGCCGGCCCGGGGCGGAAGAAAGTGAGGTGCATCTTCCGCCCGGCACAGGAGAACGACATGACCGCCATGCCCGCCTCGCCCGCCGCCCTTCCAGCCCCGCCCGCGGGCTCCGGCTATCTGGTCTCGCTCGCCCGGGACCAGCACGACGTCCGCGCCGCGCAGCGCCTGCGGCACCAGGTGTTCGCCGGTGAGATGGGTGCCCGGCTCGAAGGACCCGAGCCGGGGCTGGACATCGACGCCTTCGACGCGTACTGCGACCACCTGCTGGTGCGCGAGCAGGCCACCGGCGAGGTCGTCGGTACATACCGGGTGCTGCCCCCCGACCGGGCCCGGGTGGCCGGCCGGCTCTACTCCGACGGCGAGTTCGACCTCGGACGGCTCGACCCCATCCGTCACGACCTCGTCGAGGTGGGCCGCTCCTGTGTGCACCCCGACCACCGCAACGGCGCCGTCATCGCGCTCGTCTGGGCCGGACTCGCCCGTTACATGAGCCGTACCGGGCACACCTGGCTGGCCGGCTGCTGCTCCATCCCCCTCGCGGACGGTGGGACCCTCGCCGCCGGCACCTGGGACACCGTCGCCGCCAAGCACCTCGCCCCCGAGGAGTACCGGGTGACCCCGTTGCGGCCCTGGAGCCCCGAAGGCATCGAGCGTCCCGCGGGGCGCACCGAGATCCCGGCATTGCTGCGCGGCTATCTGCGGCTGGGCGCCTGGGTCTGCGGGGAGCCCGCGTACGACCCGGACTTCGGGGTCGCCGACCTGTACGTGCTGCTGTCGCTGCGCCGCACCAACCCCCGCTATCTGCGCCACTTCCTCTCGCTGGCCCCGGTGCGATGAACGTCTGGCTGCCCGTCTCGCCCTGCACCCCGCCGCGCTGTGCCCATCACACGGGCCGGGCCGCCTCGCCCCTGCGCGCCGCCCTCCGGCTGCTCGCCGGCATCGTGGCGGTGCTGGCGGGGGTGCTGCTCTCGCCGGTGGTGCTGCGGCTGTCCGCGGTCCCCAGGGAGCGCCTGACCCGTCTCTGGTCCCGTGCCGTGCTGCGCGCCTTCGGGGTACGGATACGCATCACCGGCGAGCCCCGGCAGGGGGCGGCACTGGTCGTCGCCAACCACATCTCATGGCTGGACGTGCCGCTGCTCGCCGCCGTGCTGCCCGGACGGATGCTCGCCAAGAGCGAGATTCGGCGCTGGCCCGTGCTGGGGCCGCTCGCGGCCCGGGGTGCCACGCTGTTCATCGACCGCGACCGGTTGCGCGCCCTGCCCGGCACGGTGCGGGCGATCAGCGACGCGCTGACGGCGGGTTCCCGGGTGCTGGTCTTCCCCGAGGGCAGCACCTGGTGCGGGCGGCGGCAGGGCCGGTTCCGGCATGCCGCATTGCAGGCCGCACTGGACGCGGGCGTGGATGTGCAGCCCGTACGGATCAGCTACCGCGGCCCGGACGGCGAGACCAGTGGGGCGGCCGCGTTCGTCGGTGACGACACCCTGGTCGCGTCGCTGTGGCGGGTCGCGGCGGCCGGCCGGCTCACCGCCGAGATCCGGGTGCTGCCCCGGATCCCGGCGGCCCGCCATGCCGACCGCCGTTCCCTGGCACGGGCTGCTCAGTCGGCGGTGGAGAGCGACAGCGCGAACCTCCCGGCCTCATCCGTCCACCAGTTCCGCAGCGTCAGCCCGGCGGCGGCCAGTTCGGCCCGTACACCGTCCTGACGGAATTTCGCCGACACCTCGGTACGCATCTCCTCGCCGTACTCGAAGGGCACCACGAGATCCAGATCGCGGATCTTGACGGTGAGCGTCTGCCGTGCCCGCAGCCTCATCTCGATCCATTCGTTCTTCCTGTCCCAGACGGCCACGTGCGCGAAGTCGTCGGCGTCGAAGTCGGCACCGAGTTCGCGGTTGATGACCGCTAGGACGTTCTTGTTGAAGTCTGCGGTGACCCCGGCCGCGTCGTCGTACGCGGCCACCAGTGTGTCCTCGTCCTTGACCAGGTCGGTGCCGAGCAGCAGGCTGTCCCCGGGCTTGAGCAACGACCGTACGGACCGCAGGAACACGGCCCGTTCGGCGGGCAGCAGATTGCCGATCGTGCCGCCGAGGAACGCCACCAGACGCGGCCCGGGGGTGCCGGGCAGGGCGAGCCCACGGGTGAAGTCGGCGACCAGGGCGTGCACCCGCAGCCCGGGCCGCTCGTCGAGGATCGCCTCGGCGGCCCCGGTGAGGGCGCTTTCGCTCACGTCGACCGGCACATAGCCGTGCAGGTCCGGCAGGGCGTCCAGCAGATGGCGGGTCTTGTCGGACGAGCCCGAGCCGAGCTCCACCAGGGTGCGCGCGCCGGACAGACCGGCGATCTCCGCCGAGCGGTGGATCAGGATCTCCCGCTCGGCGCGGGTGGGGTAGTACTCGGGCAGCCGGGTGATCTCCTCGAAGAGCTCACTGCCGTGTGCGTCGTAGAACCACTTCGGCGGCAGCGTCTTGGGGTTTCGGGTCAGCCCGTGCAGCACATCGGCTCGCAGGTCGGCGTCCGTGGCGTCCTCGGGCAGGGTGCGGGTCAGCAGGAACGGGCTCACGCGAGGGGCTCCTTGAGCGGGGTCAGCAGGACGTCGGTGCGGCTCGCCGCCAGCAGGGTGCGGTCGGGAACCTCGCGCCAGTGAGGGTCGTCGTCGTACGGCTCGGAGGCCACGACCGTGCGGCGGCCCGGCTCGTTGAGGTACCAGAGCGTGTCGCCCCAGGCCGTCGCCGCGACCGTCTCGCCGTCGGACAGCAGTAGATTCAACCGTGAAGCGGGGGCCGCGGCCGCGATCTCGAGCACGGTGTCGGCCAGTGCCTGGGCGGGTTCGTCGCCGTTGCGCAGCCGGTGCAGCACGAGTGCCCACACCAGCGCCGCGTCGCAGCGCGCCTCCAGGGACAGCAGCTCGGCCGCGGGCAGCGCGGCGGCGAGCGGAGCCACCGACTGCGGCCAGCCGGCGACCGCGCCGTTGTGGCTGAGCAGCCAGGGGCCGGAGCCGAACGGCGCGGCCCCGGCCGCGCCGTCGGCGCTCGCCATGGTGGCGTCACGTACGGCGGCGACCAGCGCCCCGGTACGGATCACCCGGGCCAGGTCGGTGAAGGTCACGTCGGCCCAGATGGGACCGGAGCGGCGGTAGCGGGCCGGGACCGGGTCGCCCTCGGCGTACCAGCCGACCCCGAAGCCGTCCGCGTTGACCGTCCCGTTCCGCTGGAGGCGCGGAGTCCAGGACTGCCGGTACAGCCCGTGCACCGGTTCGACCAGCAGCTCACCGAGCGGCACGGGAGGCCCCACGTAAGCGATATGACGACACATCAGACATCCCTCGCGTCTCTCGCGGTGCGGAATCCGGCGAAGATCTGGCGGCGGATCGGGTAGTCCCAGTTGCGGAAGGTGCCCCGACAGGCCACCCGGTCGACGGCGAAGGAGCCGCCACGCAGCACCTTGTAGTCGCTGCCGAAGAAGACCTCCGAGTACTCGCGGTACGGGAAAGCGGCGAAGCCGGGGTACGGGAGGAAGTCGCTGGCCGTCCACTCCCAGACGTCACCGACCAACTGCCGTACGCCCAGCGGTGACTGGCCCGCGGGGTAGCTGCCGGCCGGTGCGGGCCGCAGATGGCGCTGGCCCAGGTTGGCGTGCTCGGGCGCCGGGTCGGCATCGCCCCACGGGTAGCGGCGCGACCGGCCGGTCGCCGGGTCGTGGCGGGCCGCCTTCTCCCACTCGGTCTCGGTGGGCAGCCGTCGTCCGGCCCAGCGGGCGTAGGCGTCGGCCTCGTACCAGCTCACATGCAGCACGGGCTCGTCGAGACGTACGGGCTCGGTGACCCCGAAGCGCCGGGTCAGCCACTGACCACCTTCGCGGCGCCAGAACAGCGGGGCGATCAGGCCGTTGGCCTGGACCTGGGCCCAGCCCTCCGACTGCCACCAGCGCTCGTCCTGGTAGCCGCCGTCCTCCATGAAGCGCAGATACCTGCCGTTGGCGACCGGCACGGTGTCGATCCAGAAGTCCGGCACCAGCCGGTGGTGCGCGGGCCGTTCGTTGTCCAGTGCCCAGGGCTCGGTGGAGGTTCCCATGGTGAAGGGGCCGCCGGGCACGAGGACTTCGGAGGGCAGTGCGGCCGCGTCGGCGGGTGCCGCAGGGGGTGGCGGGGCGTGGAGCGCGGCGGGGCCCTTACGCAGCTGATGGGTGATCAGCATGGTCTCGTCGTGCTGCTGTTCGTGCTGGGCGATCATCCCGAATGCGAAGGCCGCGTCCGTCAGCCGGGTGCCGTGCAGCGGGATGCGCTCCAGTACGTCCAGCGCCCGGCCGCGTACCTCGGCGGCGTACCGGCGGGCCTCGGCCGGCGGGAGCAGCGGCAGTGAGGGGCGCTCGGCACGCGGATGCTCGAACGCGTCGTAGACCGAGTCGATCTCGGGCCGCATCGCCTCACGCCCGGCCACCGCGCGCAGCAGCCACAGCTCCTCCTGGTTGCCGATGTGGGCCAGGTCCCAGACCAGAGGTGACATCAACGGCGAGTGCTGGGCCATCAGTTCGCGGTCGTCGACACACGAGGTGAGGGCGGCGGTGCGGTCCCGGGCGGTGGTGAGCGCCTCCAGGGCGCGCTTTCTCAGTGATTCGAGGTCGGTGGCGTGCTCGGTCATGCGAGGGTCTCCTTCCCGAGCGCGGGAACGGGCAGATCGTCGGCGGGACATCGGCCCCGGGCGACATGGCGGTCGGCGAACGCGGCGACCGCGTCCCGTAGGGCGCTGCGGGCGCCGAGCCGGGGGAGTGCGTCGAGGGCCGCGGAGAAGCAGACGACGGCGGCCGCGTGCAACTCGGGGTCGGCCAGGCCGTATCTGGCGGCGTTCAGCCACAGCGGATTGCGGGGTGCGGGCATCGCCCCTGCCGTCTCGGCCAGCGGTTTGACGGCCCGGTAGACCGTCTCCGACGCCTCCGGATCGTCGAACAGCGCGGTGGTGACGGCGACCGGCACCATCCAGCCGTCCTCGCCGGGCTGTGCGTCGATCATGCGCAGCTCGAGATGGCCGCGCGGGCGCACCGGCGGGAACAGCGTGGTCAGGTGGTACTCGAGGTCGGCCCGGGCGGGCGGACGTGGCCGGCCGGTGCGCAGCCACTGCCGGAAGGTGAGCCCCTCAGGTACGGTCCACGGCCCGTCGGCGGCGCGGATGCACATCACCGGGGTGTCCAGCGCGTGCCGTGCCCAGCCGGTCCGCGGCTCCTCGTCCGGGCGCGGCGCGAGGGCACGCAGCGGGTCGAGCCCGGCCCACACGGCCTGGCGGGCCGAGCGCCAGCCGCTCGGCCGCCCGTTCCTCAGCGGGGAGTTGGCGAACGCCGCCACCAGCACGGCGCCGAGCAGGTGTGCGAGCCGCCAGCGTCGCGCGTAGCCGAGCGGTCCCGGCTCCTCGTGGCCGGTGTCCAGACACACCTGGACGGAGGCGGTGGAGCACATCATGGACCGCCCCAGCGGGCCCGCCCGGTCCAGGCACGCCTCCAGCGCATCGTACCGGGGCTCGTGCAGCAGCCGGCGCGGCGGATGGACGGGTTCGTGGCCGACCCCGGCGAGGGTGAGTTCCATGCCGCGCAGTACGGCGCGTACATCGCCCAGGTCGGCGGATACGGAGTCGATGACCTCCGTCAGGGATGCGGCGGGGAGCGAGCTGAGCTCCAGCTGACCGCCGGGTTCGACAGTGAGGGCCGACCGCAGGGGCAGGGCCCGGAGTGCCGCGACGGCCGCTTCGAGGCGGCCGGGGGAGACGGGGAGATGCGGCCGGTGCAGATCGTGGACGAGCCACTCCAGTTCGACACCGATGAACCGGGGCGGGCCCGTCTTGAAGCAGATGCCCCTCAGCAGCGCTTCCGCCGCTTCCTCGGAAAACGGCGGGTCGCCGCCCCGGATGCTCACAGCAGGCATGGCCGGTTTCTCCTTCCGAATACCGTCAGCGCGCCGACCCGGGACCGGGGAGGCGCCGGGTCCCACCCAATCCCGTGCCGTGGAGTCGCACAAGGGTGCCCTTTCGAGAGGAAATGGGGTTGCGGCAACGACACTTGGACGTCAACGATGCTCCGCGAGAACCACACGGAAGAAGAAGCATGAGCAGACGCCTGCGGAACATCGCACAGCAGACCATGGAGATCGTCAGGGCCGGCGGGTACGAGACACCCGCGGGGCACGAGGTGTCGATCGCCGCCTCCGTGGCCGCGGCCGAGGCGGGAACCCGGCTGTACGGTCCGGACCCCGTCCCGGTGACACCCGACCGGGACTTTACGACAGTAATCGAAGTCACGGCCGAAAGCAGCCTGGAGGCTGCCCGCCGTCTCGTATCCGCCGCGCCGGACCCGGTCGCCGTCCTCGGTTTCGCCTCGGCACGCAATCCTGGCGGAGGCTTCCTGAACGGCGCCCAGGCACAGGAGGAGGCACTGTGCCGGTCCTCCGCGCTGTACGCCTGCCTGCTGCGGGTGCCGGAGTTCTACGACCACCACCGGGTCGAGCGTGATGTCTTCTACTCCGACCGGGTGATTCACTCGCCGGGCGTGCCGGTCTTCCGCGACGACCGGGGCACGCTTCTGGAAGAGCCGTACCGGGCGGGTTTCCTGACCGCGCCCGCACCCAACGCCGGGGTGATCCTGCGGACCACGCCGGAGCTGGCCGGCCGGATCCCGGCCGCACTGGCGGACCGCGCCGAACGAGTGCTGGAGACCGCCGCCGTCTGCGGCTACCGGAGGCTGGTGCTGGGGGCCTGGGGCTGCGGGGTGTTCCGCAACGACCCGGCGCAGGTGGCGAACGCATTCCAGGCGCTGCTGATGGCAGGGGGCCGGTTCTCCGGCCATTTCGAGCACATCGTCTTCGGCGTACTGGACCGTACGCCCGATGCGGCCACCCGCCGGGCGTTCGAGACGGCGTTTCACCATGGGGCCCTTCGGTAGGATTTGTCACGATTGCCACGCTAGAACCTGTACGGCCCATCCCGCAGCGGGGAACGGCCGGCCGGGACGGACGTTCAGGTGGTGGCCCATGGACCGGCACGCCATGTCCTCGCTCGCCTGCCGACCTCGTCGTCACGGCGGCGCTGCCCGCCCTGGCCCTGTCCGCGCCCGCCGCGGCCGGACGCCCGACATCCTGCGGTGCGCCACCGCGCTCGTCCCCCGGGAGCGGATCGAGATGGTGCTGCCCGTCTACGGCTGGGACTGGGGACCCGGCGGGACCGGCCGCGCCCGCCGTGTCACCTGGAAGCAGGCCGAGGAACCGCGCCTCGCGCGGGGTGCGTCGTACCGGCTGGACACGGAGTCCCGCACGCCCGGCCTTCACCTACCGCGAAGCAGGCGTGCAGCGCACCGTCCGGTGCCAGGACGCCCGGGGGGACGCCGGCCATCCGCCGGTCCTGCGGCGGCATGGCGTGCGCGGCACCGTGCTGTGGGCCCTCGAAGGCCCCCGAGCTGTGGGCGGTGCCGGCGGACGGCTGACGGGTGGCGGGGTGCGGGCTGCCGGAGGACCCTGGATTTGAGGGGCCGGTCTTCCGGCCGGCGGGCCGCCAGGGAGGTGGTGACAGCGATGTTCGCGAGGCTGAGCACCTACCAGGGGTCACCCGTGCCTGCGAAGGGCGATCTGACCGCCAGTTCCAGGTCGGCCTTCCAGCAGGTCCAGGACCTTCCCGGCTTCCGGGGCGTCTACTACCTCCTCGACCGGGCCTCCGGGAAAGCCATGACGCTGAGCCTGTGGGAGAACGAGGACACCATGAGGGGCAGCGAGGACCGTGCCACCCGGATCCGCGAGGAGACCACCCGGAGGGAAGGCCAGCGAGTCGTTTCGGTCGAACGCTTTGAAGTGGGCTTCAGCCAGCTGGCACCCTGACGCCACGCCCGGCGGCGGCGTACGGCCGGGGTGCGACCGGCCCGGCCACGCGCCCGCCTCACTCCTCCTCGTCTTCGCCCAGCGGGATCCGCTCGGCGAGGGGGGCTTGGTGGCCGGCCGGCCCTGATGCCCGTTCTGCTGCGCCGGCCCCATCTGGGCCAGCGGCTGCCGGGTCAGGCCGAGGCCCGTACCGCCCATGGTCAGTGTCTTGGCGAACATGTCCGACATGCCGTCGGCCCCGTTCGATACCCCTGTCGTCCGCGACGCGCTGATCGGGTTCCACGCCCGATCAGCGCGTTCAGCGCACACCGGCCGGCGTGGCCGACAGGGTTCAGGTTCGGGAGGCCCGCCTCACCCCGCCTCCACCCGGGAAGTGTCCCCAACGGGCGTGCCGGCCGGGACACTTGCGCCGGCCTGCGTGCCGTGCCGCAGGAAGGACACCAGCTTGCTGCCGGCCTGGAGCAGGTTCGCGCAGGCCAGCGCAGCCCACAGGCCGGTCAGCCCGCCCGCGTCGGCGATCGGTACGGCCGGCACGGAACCACACGACGGTCCACATCAGGCTCGGCCCGGTGCGCTTGAGCCCGATGAGGGCGAAGCCCGGCCGTGCCGGTCACCCGTCCGAGCAGGCCCGTCATCGTCGCGTCGTCCATGCGGGGAGCGTACCTATGAGGCGGGCCCGGGGCGATGGAGCGGGGGCGGCCGGTGCTCGAACCAGCGCTGGTCCGACTCGAGTTGTGCGGCCAGTGAGATCAGCAGCGGCTCGCTGTGCGCCGGGCCGAGGAGCTGGGCGCCGAGCGGCAGGCCGTCGGGTGTGAAGCCCGCGGGGACGTTGACGCCGGGCCAGCCGAGGACGTTCCACGGCCAGGCGTAGGGGCAGGCCGCGATCACCGCGCGGTCGAGGCGGTGGCCGGAGAGACCGATCAGGGCGCCCACCGGGGGTGGGGGAGTGGCGGTGGTCGGTGCCAGAACGACGTCGAAGCGGTCGAAGATTTCGCCGATGCGGCGGTGGAGTACGGACTCCGCCCGGCGCGCCAGGCGCAGCGGGGCTCCGTCGAGCAGTCCGCCCAGACGGACGGTGCCACGGGTGCGCGGGTCGAGCAGGGCCGGTTCCGGTACGCGGGACGCCCACTCGCGCAGGCCGGCGGTGGCGCGCGGTATGAAGGCCGGTCCGACCGCGCCGTACGAGGGGTCCGCTGCCGCGACGTCATGGCCGAGGGCCGTCAGCCGCTCGGCCAGCCGGGTCACCGCGGCCCGTACGCGAGGGTCCAGGTGCTTGGACGTGGCGGTGAACGGCATCCGTGTGGAGAGCGCGATGCGCAGCCGGCCGGGGTCGCGGTTCGCGGCGGCGGACGCGTCGACGGCGGGCGGCCGGTGCAGATCGCCGGTGTGCGGTCCGCTCGCGGCGTCCAGCATCAGCGCGGCGTCGGCGACCGTACGGGCCAGCACGCCATGGACGGTGATGCCGTTGAAGGCCTCGGCGTCGGGCCAGGTGGAGATGCGGCCGCGCTGGGGCTTGATGCCGACCAGGTGGGTCCAGGCGGCGGGGATCCGTATGGATCCCGCGCCGTCGGAGCCGAGGGCGGCCGGGACGAGTCCCGCCGCCACCGCGGCGGCCGACCCGCCCGATGAACCGCCGGGTGTGTGGCGGGTGTTCCAGGGATTACGGGTGTCCCCGAAAGCGGGCCCCTCGGTGAACGGCCACTGCCCGAGCTCCGGGGTGTTCGTCTTGCCGACGATCACGGCTCCGGCCGCCCTGAGGCGCCGTACCGCCTCGCTGTCGGCGGCTTTCGGCGGGAAGCTGCCGGGACAGCCGAAGGCGGTCGGTTCGCCGGCCACGTCCATGTCGTCCTTCACGGCGACCGGCACACCCAGCAGCGGCAGCCGGACGCCCTCGGACAGCAACCGGTCGGCGGCCTCGGCCTCGGCGAGCGCACTCTCCGCGCGTACCACCCGGAAGGCGTTGAGCACCGGCTGGGACGCCGAGATCCTTTCGAGGGTCTGCTCGGTCAACTCCCGTGCGGAGACGTCGCCTTGGGCGAGGGAGCGGGCGGTGTCCAGCAGACCCGCCGGGAGAGGTGTCGACACGGAACCTCCCGTTACTCGCTGGCAGTGACCAGGGTAGCGGGAGGTCCCGTCTCATGCGTCAGATCCATTCGTCCGGCGAGGACATGAAGCCGTCGAAGCCGCACGGTGGAGGGCGCGGCACGCCCTGGTGACCGTACGGAGACGTCGAAGCCGCGCCTCACGAGCAGGGCGGCCCGCTCCGGTACTGCGAACGGGTGTCGACCGGGTCAGCGGACGGATCGGGCGTACGGCGAGTGCGCCCGGCACGGAGAGGCCGGCGCCCACCAGGAACAGCGCGGGATACCGAGTACCAGGCACAGCCGCACGCAACACCCCCGCGTCAGCCGGCCTCCGCCTCCGCGACGGACTTGCGGACCTCGTCCATGTCCAGTGCGCGGGCCTGGCCGATCAGATCCTCCAGGGCGGGCGCGGGCAGGGCGCCCGGCTGGGCGAAGACCGCGACCTTCTCCCGCACGATCATCAGCGTGGGGATGGAGCTGATCCCGAAGGCCGCTGCCAGCTCCGGCTGGGCCTCCGTGTCGACCTTGCCGAAGACCAGGTCCTCGTGGCGCTCGGAGGCCGCTTCGAAGACCGGTCCGAACTGCCGGCACGGACCGCACCACGCGGCCCAGAAGTCGATCAGAACGAAGTCGTTCTCCGACACGATCTGATCGAAGTTGTCCTTGGTGAGCTCGACAGTCGCCACGTCGCCCTCTCTTTCCTTCCGGCTCCCCGATGGAGCCACCCGCCACAACCCGGACCGTACCGGGGGTATTCCGCCCGCCCTGTGGCCACGCCGTGCGACCCGCACCAGACTGTGCGTATGACGGAGGAGTCGGAATACGACGTAGTGGTGCTGGGCGCAGGCCCCACCGGCGAGAACGTGGCGGACCGCACCAGGGCCGCCGGCCTGAGTACGGCGGTGGTGGAGTCCGAGCTGGTCGGCGGCGAATGCTCGTACTGGGCCTGCATGCCCAGCAAGGCGCTGCTGCGCCCGGTCATCGCCCGGGCGGACGCACGCCGCCTCCCCGGGCTTGGGCAGGCGGTGGACGGCCCGCTCGACACGCAGGCGGTGCTCGCCCGCCGGGACGAGAAGACCGCGCACTGGAAGGACGACGGCCAGGCCGAATGGGTGGACGGCATCGGCGCCAGGCTCTACCGCGGCCACGGCCGGCTGACCGGCCCCCGCCGGGTCACCGTCAGCGGCCCGGAGGGCGACCGCCACATCCTGACCGCGCGGCACGCGGTCGCCGTGTGCACCGGCAGCCGGGCCGTGCTGCCTCCGCTGCCCGGCCTCGCCTACGGGCATGTCTGGACCAGCCGCGAGGCAACCAGTGCCCAGCAGGTCCCCGGCAGGCTCGCCGTGGTCGGCGGGGGAGTGGTGGGCACCGAGATGGCCACCGCCTGGCGTGCCCTCGGGGCCGAGGTGACCCTCCTGGTGCGCGGCGACCGGCTGCTGCCCCGGATGGAGCCCTTCGCGGGTGACCTGGTCGCCGAGGCGCTGACCGAGGCCGGGGTCACGGTCCGTACCGGCGTCTCGGTCGCCGCGCTGGTACGGGACAGCGGCGCCGGACATCCCGTGTCCCTGGTTCTCGACGGCGGTGAGCACATCGAGGCCGACGAGGTGCTGTTCGCGACGGGCCGTGCCCCGCGCACCGAGGACATCGGCCTGGAGACGGTAGGCCTGGAGCCGGGCGCGTGGCTGGAGGTGGACGACACCTGCCGGGTGGTGGGCAGCGACTGGCTGTACGCGGTCGGGGACGTCAACCGGCGGGCGCTGCTCACCCATCAGGGCAAGTACCAGGCCCGTATCGCGGGCCCCGCCATCGCGGCCCGGGCGGCAGGCCGGCCGCTGGACACCGGCCGCTGGGGCGCGCACACCGCGACCGCCGACCACGCCGCCGTACCGCAGGTGGTCTTCACGGACCCGGAGGCCGCCTCCGTCGGCCTCACTCTCGAGGCCGCCGAAGCGGCCGGGTACCGGGTACGGGCCGTCGACCACGACCTCGGGGCGGTGGCGGGCGCCGGGCTGTACGCCGAGGGCTACCGCGGCCATGCCCGGATGATCGTCGACCTTGACCGGGAGGTCCTGCTGGGCGCGACGTTCGTGGGCCCCGGGGTCGGAGAGCTGCTGCACTCCGCAACCGTGGCGGTCGCCGGCGAGGTGCCCATCGACCGGCTGTGGCACGCGGTCCCGGCTTATCCGACCATCAGCGAGGTATGGCTGCGGCTGCTGGAGACGTACCGGAAGTGAAGGAGGCGAGTCATGGCGCTCGCACCGATCGTCCTCGACAGTGATCCGGGACTCGACGACGCCGTGGCCCTGCAGTATCTGCTCGGCACCGGGCTGTGGGATCTGAAGGCCTATACCAGCGTCGGAGGCAATGCCCCCGCCGAGCAGACCTTCCGCAATGCCCGCGGCCTGGCACGGGTCTTCGGCATCGACGGCGACGTACCGGTCCACCGCGGCTCCGGCCGGCACATCAGCCGGACCGAGTATGCCGTGGACTTCCACGGCAGGACGGGCCTGGGCGAGGAGACACTGCCCGATTCCACCGTCCCCGAGCAGACCGAGCCGGCGCCGGCCGTGCTGATCCGGCTGTCGAAGCGGTACGAGGGCGAGCTGACCGTCGTCGCCACCGGACCGCTCACCAATGTGGCCACCGCCCTGCTTGCCGACCCGGGCCTGGCCCACCGGGTCCGCAAGCTGGTCTTCATGGGCGGTGCCGCCCTCGTGCCCGGCAATGTCACCGCGGTCGCCGAGTTCAACATCTGGGCCGACGCGGACGCCGCCGACATCGTGGTCTCCAGCGGCATCCCATACACCATGGTCGGGCTGGACGCCACCCACGGCTGGCGCTTCGGCCACGGCGACCTGGCCCGCCTCGAGGCCGCGGGGCCCGGCCAGGAACTGACCGCCCGTATGATGCGCGCCTACCTGAAGACGTACGAACGCAACAAGGGCGAGGACACCTGCCCGCTGCACGACCCCCTCGCGGTGGGCGTCGCCGCCGACGAGTCGTTCGTCTCGGCGGCCACCGGCACGGTCGTCGTCGAGTGCGCGAGCGAACTGACGCGGGGGAAGACGGTGTTCCTGGCCGAGGACAAGGCCGGCCAGTACACCTACCCGCCCGCCGTCATGGCCCGTACCAGGCACTCCGGCCGGGTCGCCCTGTCCACCGGACCGCGCGACTTCAGCGCCGACTTCACCGAGACCCTGCTGCGCCGCCCTGCCGTCGCTTGGCGGCCCGCAGGATGACGAACTTGGGGTTACCGGCGACGACTTCGCAGTTGCCGAAGAGCTTGCGAAGCTTCACGTGGTACCCGAGATGGCGGTTGCCGACGACCCACAGCTCACCGCCCGGCCGCAGCGCCCTGCGCGCCCCGGTGAACATGCGCCAGGCCGTCGCGTCCGTGGTCGCCCGGTGCGAGTGGAACGGAGGATTGTTCAGCACCAGGTCCACCGTCCCGGCCGGTACGGCCGACAGCGCGTCACCGGCCAGGAACTCCGCCCTGGCGTCGGAGTTCGCCCGGAACGTGGCCTCCGCCGAGGCCACCGCCTGGTACGACTCGTCGATGAAGGTCACCTCGGACTCGGGATTGGACAGCGCCGCGGCCGTGCCGATCACACCGTTGCCGCAGCCCAGGTCCACGACGTGCTCCGGGCCCCGTCGCCGGGGGAGGTTCTGCAGCAGGAAGCGGCTCCCGATGTCGAGGCGTTCCGCGCAGAAGATGCCCGCGTGGTTGGTCACGGTCCGGCCGGAGATCGCTCCGATGTCCTGCGGAAGCGCGTAGGTGAGCGGCCAGGGGCTGGCGGTGCGGGGGAGTCCGGGGTCCGGTGAGCAGAAGATCAGTCGGGCCTTCTTGACCGCGAGGGAGGTCCGGGTCGGGCCGAGGATCTGCTCGAACAGCTTCAGCGTCGAGGTGTGGATCTCGGTGACCATGCCCGTCCCGACGACGACCGTACCCGCGTGCACCGCGGGCGCCAGGCGGTGCAGCTGGTCCTCCAGCAGCGCCAGGCTCTTGGGGACCCGGACCAGCAGCACATCGATCCGCTCCGGGGGCGTGTCCCGGGTCGACAGCAGTCGCACCGCGTCCGCGTCGGCACCGTTGCGCGCGAGGTTGGCCAGGGTCGCCTGCCGGCCGAGGAACGAGTCGGTGATCTGCACGGGGCGGTGCCCGGCCAGTGCGGTGACCAGGGCACCCCACCGGTCGCCCACCACGACGACGGTGCCGGCGAGGTCCGCCGGCTCGCCGTCGGTTCCCTTCAGGTGTCGCAGCAGGTACTCGTCGGCGGCGTCCCAGGCGCGCAGCTGGTCGCGCGGGTCCTCCGGAAAGCGGGTGAGATCGAACTCGCCCCAAGGCGTCGAGAAACGGTTCATCGTGCCCTCAGGCTAGCCGAGCCGGTGCGTTGCCCCTGGTCAGGCTCCCGGACTCGGGGCCCCGTCAGGCCCCGAACTCCGGGTTCATGGCGACGGCCAGTCGCAGCTCCCGGGCCGCCTCCGCAGCACGGCCCTGGCGCTCCAGCGTGCGGCCCAGCATCAGCCGCGCGTACGCCTCCACCGGGTCGCGCTCCAGGACGGCCCGCAGCTCGGCCTCGGCCCGGCGCAGCTGCGCCGAGTGGTAGTAGGCGCGGGCGAGCAGCAGCCGCGGCGCGACCTGCCCGGGCTCCTCCTCGACCAGACCGGTGAGGATGCCCGCCGCGGTGACGTACTCCTTGGCGTCGAAGAACATCTGTGCACGCTCCCAGCGCTCGGCGGGCGTTCCGTGCTCGTAATAGGTGTCGGTCTTGATCTCGCTCACACCGTGGCCAACATCGGACCGTGGTTGAATATTTCACCACCGGTGTGAGCCGGAGAGGCCGCCGCGCGCCGGGACACGAACACGGCGACAGGAATAGGTTGACCGCCATGAGCAATCTCGATCGCCAGGCCACGCCATCCGTCTGCGGCGGCCGGGGCTTCGTCGTCGCCGAGCCGGTGCGTGAGCTCCTCAGTCCCCGCCGCGTAACGCTCGGCGAGTCCACCGAGGTGCGCAGACTGCTGCCCAACCTCGGCCGCCGCATGGTCGGCGCCTGGTGCTTCGTCGACCACTACGGGCCCGACGACATCGCCGACCAGCCCGGAATGCAGGTTCCGCCCCACCCCCACATGGGCCTCCAGACCGTCAGCTGGCTGCACGAGGGCGAAGTACTGCACCGGGACAGCCTGGGCAGCCTCCAGACCATCCGGCCCAAGGAACTCGGTCTGATGACCTCCGGCCGGGCGATCAGTCACTCGGAGGAAAGCCCCAGGCCGCACGCCAGGTTCCTGCACGGCGCACAGCTGTGGGTCGCCCTGCCCGACAGCCACCGCCACGTCGAACCGCACTTCCAGCACCACCCCGAGCTACCCGTCGTCACCGCCCCGGGTTTCACCGCCACCCTGATCCTCGGTGAAATCGACGGTGCCGCCTCGCCCGGCACCACCTACACCCCGATCGTCGGCGCCGACCTCGCCCTCGCCCGGGGCGCCGAGGTCTCCTTGCCGCTTGAACCCGACTTCGAGTACGCCGTGCTCTCCATGTCCGGCGAGGCCCATGTCGACGGCGTGCCCGTACTCCCCGGCTCGATGCTCTACCTCGGCTGTGGCCGCTCCGAACTCCCTCTGCGCGCCGAATCCGACGCCGCCCTGATGCTGCTCGGCGGCGAGCCCTTCGAGGAGGAGCTGGTCATGTGGTGGAACTTCATCGGGCGTTCGCAGGCGGACATCGAACAGGCGCGCAGGGACTGGATGAAGGGCTCCCGCTTCGGCGAGGTGAAGGGCTATGACGGGGGCCGACTGGCCGCGCCCGAACTCCCGCCGGTGCCGCTCAAACCGCGCGGACGAGTACGTTGACCTGGGGTTATAGACATCGGTCCCATTGTCGCAAGGTGCCGGCACCGGCCCCTCCGCCTGCCATGCGGAGGGGCGTGCTCGCTGCGTCGAAGTGATCCACTCGGACGTGGGGAGCGAGCTGCACGTGTCGGCACCTGTGACCAGGTCTAATCAGACTCTTGCTGACCCTTTGCTGACCTTACTGACGAGTCATCAGATGGTTGCCTGTCGGGAGCGGGAGCGGTCTCGAGTGGCTCGGGGGAGCGGGCGCGCCGTCCGCACGCGACGCGAGGGTGGCTGGACGGTGGTGCTCAGCCGTAGGGTGCGGGCGTCAGTGGGCAGCATTCCAGTTGGAATGGCAACAGGGCCACCTCTTCCGCCCGGGTCCCTCGTGGGAGAGGCAGTAGAGCAGATTTTCCGCGTCCAGTCTGAGAGTGCCAGACGAGGGCAGGGCCACGAACCGGACTGTGCCTGGCGACAGTTGACCACGCACCCGCGGCCACAGATGGATACGATATGGGGACGATGCGGAAATGTTCGTGCGATGGCCGGGTTGGGCGTCGAAGTATTCAACACCCTTATGGAATAAGGGGCCATTCCCACGGTTCGCTCGCTGCCCCGTCAGCGGCCAGGCCATGCCGTAGATACCTTCTTCAGGTGCGCTCCGCAGACGCACCAGCGGGATCTACACCGGCGAGGGCACCTTCGACCTGGTCGGCAACTCCGCCGATGGCCTTGCCGTGGCGGTAGGCCTCGGCGACGGGCCGGCCCTCGCCTTCAAAAACACCGCCGCCACTGCTCTCGAACACCTCACGCACGCCATTGGGCCGGTACGGGGCGACACCGGTGTGCACGACCGTCCAGTCCGGAGGGAAGAACACCTCCGGCCCCACCGGCAAGGGCAACCATGTCCGGGCCGAGCTCGGCCAGTAGCATCCCGCAGTGGGAACTGGGCATCCAGACCTTTCCCGACACCCCGGTCCCGCAGGCCGGCCAGATGGCGGAGCGCGGGGCGTACGGGCCGTGAGGAACATGGTGCTCAAGGCTGTTGTGGTCTTCTTGGCCGCTGCCTTCGTCGCCTTCTTCTGAGCCACGCCTGGTGTCTCCCTCCACGGATTCCTCGGCCTGCGACTCCGGCACCTTGAGTACGGCCGGATCGGCTAAGCCTGCTCCGATCGTGGGTAGGCGCTGCGCTCGACCGGCCGGTAGGGTCAGCGCGGCGCGGTGCGGTGGCCGAACCAGTGGCGGCGGCTGCCGGGGGCGTCGGCCACCGGGCCGCCGGTCTCGGCGCGGGCGATGTCGCGTTGCTTGATCAGGTCGTCGCGTTCTCGATCGACGGCGGCGGCCTCGCGGCGTGACATGCCTGCTCCGCGTCGGGCCCGCGCGGAGCGACGGACTCCGAGCATGACCAGGGCCAGGCCGAGCAGGGCGGCGCCGCCCACGACGACCCCGGCCAGGAAGACACTTCCCGTGGAGCCCATGACGTGGTAGCCGAAAATGGAGAAATCGCCGCCGGTGCCAAGAGCGTGATCGGCTCCCATGTTGCCGAATATGCCAACAACGCCGATGATCACGGCGGCGATCAGAATGATCAATCCCAGGATGAGAATCATGGACTGCTCCTTGCGTCCGTGCCCGGACGACCGCCGGACACGGCTGGCGCCTACCCGGATAGGGAAATGTCACGCGGGACGGCGGACACCGAGGGCCCGCGTGTGCGCACGAGGTGCGGTGCGCTGACACTCCGCTGCGGGTGAGACCGGCCGGCACTGGTTGTCAGATGCGTTGACCGCGGTGGAGGAGGGTGTGCAATCCCTGGGCCCGGAGTGCTGCCCGGGCGGCGTTCGCGCCGGGTGCTCCGTGGACTCCTCCGCCCGGGTGGGCGGCTGCGGAGGCGAGGTAGAGGCCCTTGACCGGGGTCTCGGGCCGACCGGTGCCGGGGGTGGGGCGGAAGATCGCCTGCTGGTGGAGGGCGGTGGTGCCGTTGTTGATGGCGCCGTTGTGGAGGTTCTCGTTCATGGCCTGGAGGGTGGTGGGGGCCAGGATGCGGCGGGCGCCGATCAGCGTACGGAATCCGGGGGCGAACCGTTCCACCTGCGCTTCGATGCGGTCCGCCATCGCTTCCTGCTCACGGGCGTCCCACCGGCCTGTGATGCCGTCGGGGCCTGCGTCGGAGGTGATGTGCTGGGGCAGGTGGGTGTAGGCCCACGCCGATTCGGTGCCGGCCGGTGAGCGGCTGGGATCCGCTGTGGTCATCTGGCCGAAGAGGGCGAACGGTTCGTCGGGAACCTGCCCCATGGCGATCTGCGAGGCGAACCGGGTCAGGCCGTCGATGCCGGCGGCGACGTGGACCGTGCCGGCCCCGGCGGCCTGCCGTGCCGTCCACGGCACCGGGCCGGTCAGGGCCCAGTCGACCTTGAAGGTCGCGAAGTCCCACTGGAAGCGTTCCAGGTCCCGTAGCAGGCGGGACGGGAGGTGTTCCTGCCCGACGAGGTCCCGGTACAGCGCGGTTGCCGACGTATCGGCGAGCACGGCCCGACGTGCGCCTACCGTTTCTCCGCGGGCCGTCCGCACCCCCACGGCCCTGTCACCGCGTACGACGACTGACGTGACCCGCTCCCCGCAGCGCAGGGCGCCCCCGCGGCGCCGGAGGCGGCCCACGAGCGCTGCGGTCAGGGCGTCGGCCCCTCCCACGGGGACCGGGAAGCCGTGGCTCTGACCGAGCATCGACATCAGCCAGCCGAAGCCGCCACTCCCGGCGGCTTCCGGGGACAGGTCGGCGTGCAGGGCGTTGCCGGCCAGCAGAAGTCGGCCGCCCGCGCCCGTGAACTCCTCCTCGCCCAGGCGGCGCACGGGCAGGGCCAGGTTCCGGGCCAGTCGGAGTCCGCCCGCAGCTCGGAGCTTCGCGGCCAGGTGGAGGCCGGCGCGGACCGGTGGGAAGGGGGTGAACAGGGCCTGGACGAGATCGGGCCCGACGCGGCTCCAGAGACTGTACATGTCACGCCAGGCGTCGCCGTCGGCCGGCGCGAACGCCTCCAGCCCGGATGCGGTCTCCTGCACGCGGCGTTCGAGGACCGCGCACCTGCCGTCCAGCAGTGGGTGGGCCAACACGCGCGGGGCGTGGCTCCATCGCAGTCCCTCGGCGGCGAGGTCGAGGCGGGCGAGGACTGGGGAGGCGGCGGCGAGCGGGTAGAACGCGCTGAAGACGTCCGAGACGTAGTCCGGATGGACACCGCGGTCACTGCGTACCGCCCCGCCGGGTTCCTCCTGGGCCTCCAGGACCTCCACGTTCCAGCCGGCGTCCGCCAACAGGTTCGCGGCCACCAGCCCGTTGGGGCCCGCGCCGATCACCACAGCGTCAGGCATGGCGCACCTCGCCGTGCCGCCGTTCCACGACCTTGGCCAGACGGGCCAGCATGCCGCGGTGGCGGAGCTGGAGCAGCGCTTCGGTGGCGGGGTTGTGGAGGGTGCCGCCGATGCCGCGCAGGGGGTGCTCGTCGCAGACGACGAGGGTCTCCCCGCCCCACGGCCGGAGCTGGAGGAAGATCCGTGCCGTACCGAGGGACTTGAAGGAGGCCTCCAGTTCCAGCTCGCGGCCAGGCTCGGTGTGCCGGACAGTGGTGACTCCGTCGAGCGACCAGGGGCCCAGGCGGACGGTGTAACGGAGTCGCGAGCCGACCCCGGGCCAGGCGCCATCGAGGGGCGTGGACTCGGAGGGCCCCACCACCCATTCTCCGTACGCGTCCGGATCCGCGAGCACCGCCCACACCGCCTGAGGGGGACGCCGGATCAACTGGTGTCGGACAGCCATGGGACAAGTCCTTCTGCCGGGGCGGAGGGAGAACGGCGCAGCCGCAGTCGTGCAGGGGATGCGCCGGGCGGGTGGCTGAGGTGGGGCTTGCGGTACGGCGGCCATGTGGCCGCGAGACTTTGCTGTCTGATGGAGGGGCGCTGCGGGCGGTGCACCTTTGTCCACCTGCCTTGGCGACCAGGCCTCCTGCTCCTCGCGAAGCCGTCACACGTTTGCGCCGGGAGCAGGGGCCGCCCGAGAGTACGTGCACAACGGGTACAGATGAGGGTCAGCCAGCGCTGCGAGTGCCGGGCGGGTCCTGGGGTGCCCCTGTGTGGGCTGGGGCCCTCGCCGTGCGGGGGTTGGGATGACTTCGGCTGCTTGGCCATGGTCGGGCTGCCTGCTCTCCTCCGGGCGGGGAGAATCCCCCTCCGCGTGCGGAGCTCCCCGTGCTGACGTGTTTGTTACCAGTAGTGCTTGCGTCCGCCTACGGAGTGTCCGAGGGCGCCGAGGATCCAGAGGATGACTCCGATAACGGCGAGGATGATGCCTATGGTCCACAGGATGCTGATTCCCGTAACGAAGCCGATGACAAGCAGAATTACGCCGAGGATGATCATGGTGCCCTCCGATTTCACTGTGACGCTTCTTCCAGCCTAGGCGTGTTCGTCACCGTCGGCGTGCCGTGTATTGCGGAGGGCCCCACCCAGTGCGCGGGCCCCTTAGGACAGCAAGCACCGGCCGGCTCCGCGCTCGAAGGCGCTCACGGGATGGAAGACGTGGGGGCGACGAGGCGGGGTAGGCGGTGGGAGACAGGTGCCACCGCAGGAGGCGCGATGGCAGACCGAGCGAGGTCCAGGCGTCACCCGCGGACGGCGCCGGCCGAGGCTGAGGCCGTGGGCGAGAGCGGGGGCCGTGGGGTCCGGCGCCAGGCGGACGATGCCGTCGTCCGGCGTTCGAGCAGGGCGGAGGACGAAGCGGATGCTGGGGGCCACCGTGCCAAGCGCCGGCGTCCGGGTAATGGCCGTGAAGAGCAGGTTCGTGGCTGGATCCGGTCACCCCGCTGATAGATCCCCCAGGGGAGGCCACCGTGACGGGTCAGCCTGTTGCCGCTGCATGGTCAACCGGAATTTTCGGGTAATGAAATGCGGCGTGCGCCCGAATTGGATTTTCGTCTGATCCTCCTGAGAACGGCGGGCTTCCGGATGGTGAACAATTAGATGGGAAGGCGCAAAGCCTCGGCAGTCTGCCGGCCTCCGCAATTCGTCATGGCGGGCGTGCCGGTCGCTCAAGGAGATGTGCCATGTCCTGTTCGGCTCTGGTTGGGGGCAAACTGCCCGCGGGCCTGATCGCTCTGCCGGGTGTCTACCGGCCGCAGGCAGACACCCAACTCCTCGCGGCGGCGCTCGACCATGAGGACCTGGGGCCCCAGACCGACGTGCTGGAGATCGGTACGGGCACAGGCGCCCTGGCCCTGCATGCCGCGGGCCGCGGCGCGCGGGTCACGGCGGTCGACGTTTCCTGGCCGGCGGTGGTCACGGCACGCCTGAACGCCCTGCGCCGGCGGCTTCCCCTGCGGGTGCTGCACGGCGACTTCGCGGCGCGTACCGCCCGGCGCCGCTTCGACCTGGTCGTCGCAAATCCACCGTACGTCCCCGCCCCGCGGGCCCGACTGCCTTCACACGGGCCGGAGCGCGCCTGGGACGCCGGTCTCGACGGGCGCACGGTCATCGACCGGATCTGCTCGGCCGCTCCGGCTTTGCTGCGCCCCGGGGGCACCCTGCTGATGGTGCATTCGGGGATGTGCGGGGCCGAGGAGACCGTCGCCCGGCTGACCCGCGGGCAGCTGGTCGCCGAGGTCACGGCAACGGCCTCCATACCGTGGGGCCCCGTACTGCGCTCGCGGCGGGCCTGGTTGGAGCGCCAGGGTCTGGCGGCCCAAGCCGAGCAATGGGAAGAACTGGTGATCATCCGTGCCCGACACCTCTGACCGGGCCGCTGCCGGCGCCCCGGACCCGGCGTACGCGGCGACGCCCGTACGCCGGGTGTTCGTCGACCCGCAGGGCCCGGTCGTGGTCGAGGGACCGATCGAGATCGCTCTGGAGGACGGGGCGGTCGTCCGGTCCGACCGCTTCATGGTCGCGGTGTGCACCTGTCGCCGCAGCCGCACGTACCCGTGGTGTGACACGAGCCACCGCCGCCGCGCGCGAGACGTCTCGCCGCCCGAGGACAGGAACCCGTGATGAGCCCTTCCGCCCTGACGGCGACGGCTGTCGGCCCCCGCCTGGTCGAGGGACGGGGCGAACTGTCCGCTGCCGTGACCGACGCCCTGCGGTCCGGCCGCCCTCCGGCGTACGACCCGGGAGCGGTCCTCGGGGCCGATCCGTGGGGGGAGGACCTCCAGTTCGCGCTGTATCTGCTGTACGAGCTGCACTACCGCGGCTTCGATGACGTCGACGACGCACGCGAATGGGATCCCGACCTGCTGCGGCTGCGCCAGGCCTTCGAAGGCCGCTTCCTGCACGCTCTGCGGGCTGAACTGTCCGACGGGTCAAAGTCGGTCGAGGCCGCGTTCGCCCCGCTCCTCGTCGAGCCCGTCGACCTTTCCGGCAGTCTCAGCCACTACCTGGAAACCGAGGGCGAGTTGTGGCAGTTGCGCGAGTACGCGGCCCTGCGCTCCCTGTACCACCTCAAGGAGGCGGACCCGCATGCCTGGGTCATCCCCCGGCTCACCGGCCGTGCCAAGGCCGCCATGGTGGCCGTCGAGTACGACGAGTTCGGCGCTGGACGCGCCGACCGCATACACGCGGAGCTCTTCGCAGACCTCATGGCCGACCTCGACCTGGATCCGACGTACGGCCGCTACCTCGACCGGGCCCCGGCGGCCCTGCTCGCCACGGTGAACCTGATGTCCCTCTTCGGGCTCCACCGGGCCCTGCGCGGTGCGCTCGTCGGGCACTTCGCGTGCGTCGAGGTCACTTCGTCGCCCGGATCCCGCCGCATGGCCAACGCCATGCGGCGCTGCGGGGCAGGCCCCGCAGCCGAGCATTTCTACACCGAGCACGTGGCGGCCGACGCCGTCCACGAGCAGGTCGTACGCCACGAGGTCGTCGGCGGCCTCCTCGCCGACGAGCCCGCCCTGGAGGCGGACATCGCTTTCGGCTGCGCGGCCACCATCCTCCTGGAAGACCGCCTCACGGCCCACATCCGCGGGGCCTGGGACCAGGGGCACACAGCGCTGCGCACCCCCCTGCCCGGGCAGTGACGGATGGGGCGAGGGAGGCCGTGTCCGTTCATGCCCGGTGGGCCAACGACGCCGAGTGTGATGCGCAGCACATCGGCTGTGGCTCGGACGTGCCCGAAACCGGAGGCCAGGAGCCCCGTTTCAGGGCCACGAAGAAAGTAACGGGGCTGGTGCGGGCCCAGGACTCCACCAGTGTGCGGTGCACTACCGGGATCCAAGCTTCGGCAGGTTCATGGCGTCCTGGTCGACGCCAGCGAGGAGGGGCCGGCTCCGTCGTAACCCGGTAAGGCGCATGAGTACCTCAAGGCCGTGATCTGGAGCGAGAAGGAGATCTGATCTGAGGAGCCTCGGGAGCATCAGCCGATTCGCGGGGAGCCGTGCTCGAGACGGAACATACCGCCCTGCCTTGCGTCTTTCCACGGCTGCCCCGTCACTCTTCGTCCTTGTCGTACTCCTCTTCCTCTTCCTTGTCCTCAGGGCCCTCGTCCTCGTCGTAGCCCTCTTCCTCTTCTTCGTCGTCCCCTTCGTATTCAGCCGCCGCTTCCTCCTCTTCCATTGCCTCCTCGTGGGTACGGACCACCTCGCTGTCGCGGATTTCGCCGCGCCAGCCCTCGACTTCCTTGTCGGTGAGCGTGGCGTACCGCTGGAAGTGCTTGAAGTCCAGCCGCAAACGGCGTCCTTGGACACGCCAGAGGTTGCCCGTCTTCTCGAAGAAGCCCGAGGGGTAGTATTCGACCACCAGCACGATGCGCGTCAGGTTGGGTGCGAGCTCGTGAAAACTGACGCAGCCGCGAGTCGTGCCCTTTGCACCCTCGGAGGTCCATACGATGCGGTCGTCCGGCACTTGTTCCTGAACAGTCGCCTTCCAGCCGCGGGTTGAGGGGCCTACCTTCACCTTCCAGTCGCTGCTGGTCTCGTCGCCCTTGGACACACTGCGCACGCCTTTGGTGAAGCTGCTGAACTCCTCGTACTGGGTCCAGCGGTCGTATGCCATGCGAATCGGCACTCCCACGTCCAGCACTTCGACGATGTTCATCACCTTCGTGCTGCCGGACTTGCGTCCCTTCCCACCGCCGAACACGTCCTTGACCTTGCCCAGCACGCTGTCCTTGATTCCCTTGGCCTTCTCGCTGACGAACGCCTTCAACGGGGAATCGCCCTTGAGGATCCGGGCGCCGATGGCAGGGAGTTTGCCGCCATTCTCGGCGACGTCCAGGAGTTGGTCGGTGACATCCGCAAGTTTGTCCCCGGCTCTGTCTGCCAGGTGCTCCACCTGGGCACCGAGATAGTCGACGAGCTCGTCGCGAAGCATCTCCAGACCCGAGCCTTCGCCGCGGTCGGTGTCGAGATCTTTACTGGCCATGACCCTACCTCCGCCGCGCGGCAGCCGTCTTGGCAGTCGCCTTCTTCGCCGTGGCCTTCTTCGCGGTCGCTCGCTTCGCAGTCGTCTTCCTGGCCGCAGTCGTCTCCTTCGCCGGGGGGGCGGCCCTCTTCGCCGGTCGTATCTGCGCGGCCTTCCTTGCGGGCGCCGCCCTCTTCGCTGCGGGCCTCTCCGCGGCAGCCTTCTTGGCCGGGGCCATCTTCGAAGGGGCAGCCGTCTTGCCAACAGAGCGCTTGGCCGCCCGCTTCTCGGCGGCGCTCCCCGAGGTGCGGCGGCGGTGCCGTGGCGGCTCCTCCTCAGCTGCTTCCTCCTCGGGCTCCTCGGCCTCTTCCTCCGGTTCTTCCTCCTCCGGCTCTTCCTCCTCCTCTTCCTCTTCGCCCTCGTACCGCTCCTCCTCCGGCTCCTCCTCCTCTTCCTCTTCGCCCTCGTTCTCCTCCGGTTCCTCCTCGCCCTCTTCGTACTCTTCCCCCCTCTTCTCGCCTATGCGAAGCGTGCGTTCATGGAGGGCATCTGCGAGGTCGGCGAGGCGGCGATCGGCGGTGGCCGCCAGGGCTTGGCGTCCGGCGTCCATCAGTCCGCCACGCAGCTGGTCGTTCAGCTCGGCGACTCCTGGAACGTCTCCGAGTTTGTGTAGGCCTTCGGTCACCAGCTGCTGAGGATTGAGCGCGAAGCGGCGGCCGGCGAGATAGGTCGCCACGGCGAAGGCGAGACGTCCCTTCTTCGTGCGTCCGAGTACATATCCACCGGCGACCGCGGCAGCAAGAGCGATCTTGGTCGTGTTTTTCATGAACCGGTTCCCTTCGAAACGGGCAGGGGGACAACGCCCAGTTCCGGGCCCAACACCCCTGCCCAGCCCGCGATTAAGGAACAAAGGGACTCACGCTACGCATCATGTGGACCGCTGCCCCCGGGCAGGTCTCATACGCTCGTCTGACGGACTCAGGCAAAGCCGCCAACGCTGGCGCTACCCACGCCTGTGCGATACATGTCCCTATACAATGAGATTGTATCTTCGCGCGCGGAATATGGCGCCCGCTCCGAACCACCGGAGAGACCATGGCCGCACCAGAACCCGCCCGGCGGCGGTCCAGCGGTAGCCGTGGCACCGGCCGGGCCAGTGCCAAAGAGGCGCAGGGCCGCTCCCCCAAGGGCAATGCGGCTTGGGCCATGCGCTCCGCGGCCGAACAGCTGAAGGAATTGCTCGGACGGGCCCCCGAGTCGGTATCGGCGCTGAAGCCGACGGATGACGGATGGGAAGCCGCCGTAGAGGTACTCGAACTGGAACGCGTCCCAGAAACCACCAGTGTGATGGCCAGCTACCGAGTGACACTCGACAAGGAGGGCAATCTCGTGGCGTACGAAAGGACGCGCCGCTACACCCGTGGACAGATCGACCGGCGAGGCTGAAGCACAGCCGGTGAAGGGAGGCACCATGACCGTGGTGCCGCAAGGTGGAGGCGGTGTTGCCCGGGGTGGTGGTACCAGCAGCCTCTACGACGTCCTGGAACTCATTCTTGATCGCGGACTCGTGATCGATGTCTTCATCCGCGTGTCGCTGGTGGGGATAGAAATCCTGAAGATCGACGCTCGCATTGTCGTGGCCAGCGTCGACACGTATTTGCGCTTCGCCGAGGCGTGCAACCGTCTTGATCTCGAAGCCGGAAGGAAAGCGCCGGCCCAGCTGACCGACATCATCGGCGAGTCCGTGGAGAGCGGGGCCCGGGGCAAGACGAAGGGCGCCCTCTCCGGCGCCGTTGAAGCGATCACCGACTCCGTCAAGGACGTCACCGACCGTGACAACAGTGACGCGGAGGAAGACGAGGACAGGGAGCAGGAACCCGTGGAGAGGCCACGGCGTCCGGCTCGGCGTACCGCCCGACAGGAAAAGGGATCCCCCCGCGAGAAGGAATGAGCCATGGCCGTATACATCTACTCCATCACCAGCAAACAGCACCCGCTGCGTATCGCTGATCTTTGCGGCGTAGGCGAGCCTCCTGCCGGCCTGCGGACAGTGACCGGTGGACCGCTGTGCGCGGTGGTCAGTGACGCGCCGGAGGACCTGCGTCCCAAACGCCGTGACATCACCGCACACCAGGAGGTGCAGCAGCGCCTGATGGCGGACGGCACCGTACTGCCCCTGAGGTTCGGCCTCTTGGCAGCGGACGACGAAGCCGTCCGGCTGACTCTGGAGGAGCGCGCCGAGGAGTACACGGACAGGCTTCGGGCACTGGAAGGTTGCGCCGAGTACCACCTGAAGGCGTCGCAAGAGGCAGGCGAGCGTGCGGTGCATCGTGGAATCGGACACCGGACGGGGAAACAGCCGGCCGTGGTGCAACTGGAGCTGCTCGGCCTCCAGGATGCTGCGGGCTCCCAGCACGATGGCGATCGCGACCTGCACGAACACCGTCGCCCGGTCCCGCCAGCCCGTCCCGGCCCCGGACGGAAACGCCCTGGCCAGCGCGCCGGTCAGACCCGTTCGGTCCGCCAGGCGCCGCAAGAGGACCACCCCCGCATGCCCCACCAGACCCCGACCGTCGGCCTGCACCCGCAGCCCGTCATCCCAACCTGTACGGCGTCTCACCAGAACGGTGCCCTGACTCTTGTGCCGGATACGACGTAGACACTCGCATCCTTACAGGTCAGCGGCACCGTTCTGCTATCGAGACGTCAGACCACCGAATTCCACTGAAGAGCCAGGGCCAACCGCATCCCGATCACCGACGTCGCTGAGTGGATGGGGCACAGGAGCATCGACGCCACGTTCAAGATCTATCGTCACCTCATGCCCGGCTCGATCGGCAAGGCGGCCAAGGTCTTGGACGTGGGCCTGGCCACTTGACATGCGGAAGGGCGCCACGGCGCGACGGTGCCGCGATGAACCTTCAGGTCCCGATGCTGACCTTTTGCTGACCCTCTAGGGCCGCGTATGTGCCTGACCTGCGGAAATGCCATAACTACGTGAGATGTGGTGGAACTTCATCGGGCGGAGCCACGAGGATGTCGCACAGGCCCGCGAGGACTGGATGAAAAGTATCCGATTCGGCGAAGTGGAGGGCTATGCAGGAGGACGGCTGTCTGCTCCTGAACTCCCGCCTGGGGCGCTGAAACCGCGAGGAAAGGTGCGCTGACCTGCGGTGATGTTGGCGGAGCGAGTTGGCTTACCGCTCGGGGAAACTCGACGCCGTCGCGTTAAGCGGAATCAGGTGCACCGACCTCTTGGGGCTTCCCTGTGAGTGTGGCCGGCAGCCCAAAGTGTGGTCGTCTGCAGGCAGGTGGCTCCACACATGAGGGGTCGGACTCGGGTCAGGTACCCGTGGATACCAGACCGACGGACTTCCGAATGATGAGCTCGGTCAGGAGTGAGGCTGGCTCGTTTACAGCTCCGTTGCGAAGGTCGACGAGAGCCTGCATCCCACGGGAGCCCAGTTCCCCGAGCGGTAGCCGGACGGTGGTGAGGGGTGGCGAGACCAAGGCTGCTGCTGGCAAATCGTTGAAGCCGATGACGGAAAGATCCTCACCAATGATCAGATTCAGGGCGCTGGCAGCAGCGTAGACACCCATGGCCATGTTGTCATCATCACAGATGACAGCTGTCGGGCGGTTGGAAGCGGAGAGCACCTGGACCATCCGATCCCGGACCTCAGCCGGCATGAAGGAGCACGAGAGATGATTCGCAATCACGTACGGGTGGCTGAGGGTGCACTGGTCGAACACCTCTGCCCGTCGGGTGAACGTCCAAGCGAGGCGCTCGGCCCGTAGATGCATAATGCGCTGGTGACCCAGTGCCGTGAGGTGAGCCAGCGCGTTCGCCATCCCGCCGCCGGTGTCCATGGTCACGGTCGGGGTGCCAGGGGTAGGGGCATCGTCGAGAACTACCAACGGGAGCCCAGCCCGTAGGTTGGAGACGGCCTCGGCTGCCAGCGAGCAGGCGATGACTCCATCGAGCGCATGCCGCGGCGCAGGGAACAGGCCGAAGCCGTCCTCCGCGCCGAGGGGAAAGACCACGACACCGAGACCGTTCTGCGCACCGACGCGAGCAGCGCCGGCGTGGACGGTTGCGAAGACGGGGTTGACCAGTGTCGGGACGACCAGGAGAACCGTACCGGTGCTCCCGAGCCGCAGACTCCGGGCGGACTGGTTGATCCGGTAACCCAGGTCATCAGCCGTTGTCATCACGCGCCGCGCAGTCTCCTCGCGGATCCTGCCTTGCCATTTGCCGTTGAGGACCAGCGAAACCGTTGACTGCGACACGTCCGCCACGCGCGCTACATCGGTGGCAGTTATGGTGCGGGCCCGATCGTTTCCATTCATGTCTCTGCCTGTCGCCTGGAATCCCTTGGCTTTCACTCTCCTTGGTGCGCGGCCATTCTAGTCTTTTGGATTTCATGGCCATCCATCTCGGCGGCGGATAACCTTGGTTGCTGCCGAAATGTGATTACTTGACACTTCCAGCGAATACGTCTGGAAGTTGGCCGGTGCAGCGGCGCCGGACGCCGGCGGGCAGGCGATCGTGGACCTGGACGGCGTCCTCGTTCTGGCCGCACTCCGAGAAGCAGGACGCCGCCGCGACCTGGAAGAAGACCTTCGGACACCACCCGCTGATGGGGTTCGTCGACCACGGCCGGGGCGGGTCCGGCGAGCCGGTCGTGGGCCTGCTGCGGCCCGGCAAGGCGGGCTCCAACACCGCCGCTGACCACATCGAGGCCACGAAGCTGGCCCTGGCCCAGATGCCCAAGCGGTTCCTGCGCGGCCGACAGACGCTGATCCGTGCGGACTCCGGCGGCGGGACCCACGAGTTCGTCGCCTGGCTCGCGAAGCGCGGGCGGTGGCTGTCGTACTCGCTCGGCATGACCATCACCGATGCCTCGCGGTCGGCGCGGTTCGACTCAGTCGGTCGGCGCGGTGTTGGCCGGGGCTGGGAGCTCGGTCGGCCGGGCCAGCAGTGGTACTGCCAGGCCGGTGAGGGCGAACACGGCACCGAGACCGAGCCAGCCGGTGGCACCCGTGTTCACGACGGCGATGGAGAGCAGTGCCGGCCCCGCCACGGTCATGCCAGTGGCACCAAGTTGATAGACACTCAGGTAGTACGTGCGCTGCACTTCGGGGGAGAGGCGATATGAGATGCCCCATCCGCCGGCTGACTGCCACAGTTCACCTAGCGTGAGTGGTACCGAGGCGAGCAGGAGTAGCAGGCCAGCCGTAAGCGCGCCCATCGACGCGGTAGCCGCTGTCAGGACGCAGAAGAGTGCCAGCATCAGTCCCGCGGCCCGCTGCTTACGACCGGCGTGCGCCATGTCGTCACCGCCCTTGCTGAGCCGCACCTGGAGCGCCACTGCGAGCACGGTGTTCACCACCAGGGCGGCGCCGATCAGGCCGCGCGGCGCGTCGGTGTGAGTGACGATCCAGAGCGGGAACGCCACCGACAGGATCGGAACGTGCAGGTAGAGGATCCCGTTGGCCATCGAGAGCAGCAGGAACCGCGCGTTCTTGAACGGCAGCAGCTTGGAGCCCGAGCCCCCGGGCTGCTTGGCCTCCCGGGACCCCCTGCGTGGGAGCCGAAGCCGCGGCAGCAGTGCCGCAGTTGCCAGGAACGCCGCTGCGTTGGCCAGTACGAAGCCGACGTAGGTGCCGGAGCTGGCCATGGTGATGACCACCGTGGCGATCACGGCGGAGAGCGCGTACGCGGCATTCCGAGCCACCGCGATGAGGGCCATGGCCCCGACGGGCGAGCCTTCCTCGGCCGTCGCGCCGGCCACCGACTGGATGATTGGCCCGACCGCTTGCTCCACCGCGCCGACAAGGCAGGCGACTACCAGGAACATGTGGAAGTCGTCCACGAAGGGATAGACCAGGAAGGCGGCGGCGCGCCAGAGCTGCAACGCGATCAGGGTAGGGCCGTCGCCGAACCGGTCCGCGAGCCATCCGGTCGGGATGGCACAGGCAACCCCGAAGAGCCCGGCAATCGAGAGCCCGAGGCCGACCTGTGCGGTGCTGAGCCCGATCACCTGGGTGTAGAAGAGCATCGATCCGGCTAGGAAGAAGCCCCGGCCGAAGGCGTCCACGAACGCGATGAGGACGAAAACTCTGGCCGCCCGCGACTTCGGGAAGTGTCCTAGTGCTCGCTGGGCGAGCCCCCGCCGGGCACTTGGCGGTGGGGTGGTGCTCTGCTCGCCATGCGTCGTGCTGGGCCGTAGTCCCACGTGTTCGTCTTCTCCCTGCTCCGGGTCTCGTCGGGCGGCTGTGCTGACGGCTGGGCTAGCTGACGGTGATGCGGACGGCTTCACGGACCGTTGAGTCGAACCGCTCGAGCTGACCCGGGTCGGGGCTGTCGAACAGAGCGGTGACGGCCCGGCCGAAGGAGTCAGCCAGCGGCCCCAGTTCGGCACCGCGCGCCTTGAGCACGAGGACCTTCCGGAGGCCGGGCGGCGCGTCGGGACTGGCCGGCTCGACCGCCGGCCACAGGCCGTGGTCCACAACCCAGAAGGGTTCCACCCCGGCGAGGCCATCGACGGCTATGTCTTCCAGCTTCCCCGGAGTGTGGTCAAAGTAGATCTGCCGGGCCCAGCGGCTGGGTTCCGGGTGGTGCACGGGCAGGCCGAGTGCCGCGTCGACCACTGAAGACTCGATCGAGGCACCGGTGGCCAGCTGGTAAAGGTGCAGTATCCCGTCGCCCGGCGGGCGCGCCGCGATCTCCATCAGCGCGATCTGGCCGTCCGGGAGAACGCGGTACTCGCCGTGGGCCATGCCAGTGCCGAAGTTGAGGCGGGCCAGCACTGCTGCCTGGGCCTCCTTCAGCCGGTCGGCCTCGTCCTTGGTGAGGTTGCAGGCCGGCAGGGTGTGGCCCATCTCGACGAAGAAGTCGCTCTCGTCTTCGTTAGTCAACTTCTGGGTGACCGCGGAGAAGACCGGATAGCCGCCTGCGACGATGGTCTCTACACTGAACTCACGGCCGGACAGCCGCTGCTCCAGGAGGACTGGCGAAGCGGACGCCAGATCCTCAAGGTGCGACTCGAGGGCTTCCCGGTCCCTGAGCACCCGAACCCCGATGCTGCAGTAGAGGTCGAGTGGTTTGGAGATGAGCGGATACCGGTCGGCGAGGGCCGTCAGGACCGTCTCACGAGAGCTACTCGAGAGCACCGACACGGGGCTCCACTCACCTAGGTAGAGCCGCTGGAGATGCTTGTTCCGGCATACTCGCGCGGCCCTGAGCCCGACTCCGGGGAGCCCGAGGAGGTCGGCGGTCTGCCCGGCGGGCTCGACGAAGGTCTCGGACGAGGCGAAGACGCCCCTGATGTCATAGTCCGCGGCCCAGGACGTGACTTGGCCGAGGATCCCTGCGAGATCCTCGGCCGGGAGGAACTCGAGCTGCTCCACTGCCTCGAAGGGGTGTCCCGGCTTACCGACGTAGGAGACCGCGACCTGTTCCAACGGCCACTGGGGCAGCCCGGTGATGACCAGGCTCCGCAGACCGCGCGCGGCGATGGCCTCCAGATAGGCACCGGCCTTGGGGAGGTCCGTGAAGAGGATGAAGGCGGGCGGCCGGGCCGCGCCGGAGGGAGGCATGGTGATCTCCATAGGAGGAATGTGCGGACTCGGGATCACGCCGGTTGGTGCATGGCTGTCGTGGGTGCGAAGACGGAGACCCGGTCGGCGATGTCCCCGGTCGACCGGCGAACTGGTGGCTTCGCACCGTCGGGAGTGCCGACGTCGAGTGAGCCAAGCAGCCGCTCCGTCGGCGCCAGGCCCAGCAGTTCGCGGACGGCCCGGCTCTCGCACAGTCGGCCTGTGCGCCAGATCCTGCCGTAACCGCGGGCATGCAGAAGCAGCATCAGGCCGTAAGCCATGAAACTTGCGGCGGCCAACTGCTTCCACTCCGGGATCTTGTGACCTGGAGTGGAAGCGAAGACCAGCGCCGCCATCAACGGCGCCCGCAGCACCTTTCGGACGATCTGCTCCTGCTGTTCCGGCGGTACATCGGTCGCCAGGCGGGCACCAAGCGTCTCCCGGTCCGTGCCGCGCAGTGGGACCCACCGCCACGGCCGCAGGCTCCCGTGGTCTGGAGCGGCAGCCGCGCCGCCTAACAGATAGGCGAACTCCGCGTCATTGGGCGCCAGTTCGATGAGTGTCTGCACGCTGCGGCGAGTCAGGACCACGGTCATGGCGTCCAATGCAATGCTCCTTGGTAGTGACCGTCTACCGGGGTGAGGTGGGCTGTCGCGGGTCAGCCGCGCGCGGCGGCGATGCGGGCCAGGAAGGCGGTGGTGATCGCCATGACCGCGTGACCGGTCATGCCGCCGACGTCGTGGCTCGGTGCGAACTCGACGATGTCATAGGCGAGTACGGGCTCCGGGAGCTGCTCCAGCAGGCCGAGAAGCTCGCCTGTGCCGATGCCGCCGGCCACCGGGGTTCCGGTGCCGGGCACGCAAGAGGCGTCCAACACGTCGATATCGACCGTGACGTAGAACTGGTCGACGCGCTCGGAGATCTCCTCGATGTGCCGCCGGTACGCTTGCCGGGCGCCAGCTGGGTCATCCATGAAGACCGCCGCCGGCACCTCATTGATGCCGGTCTTGCGAATGAACTCGACCTCGCCGGCGTCGTAGGCGCGGGTGCCCACAAGTAGCACGTTCTCCGGCTCGACGGCGCCCTCTTCGACGATCCGCCGCAGCGGGGAGCCGTGCGAGATCGTGGAGCCCTGGTAGCCATCGAGCACGTCCGGATGGGCGTCGAACCAGACCAGCCCCAATTGCCGGCCCTGTGCGGCGCCGCAGACGATCGGGTAGGTGATCGAGTGGTCACCGCCGAAGGTCAGCACGGGCGCGGTGACCTCGCGGAACACCGACCGGTAGACCTCTCCGACATAGTCGATCGACCGGGTGAGGTCGAAGCGCCAGGTCTCGACATCCCCGAGGTCGAGCAGCCGCAGGCCGGAGGCGTCGTGGCCGCGCCGGTCGGTCGTCTTCAGCCGACTCGACAGCTCGCGGACCCGACCGGGGCCCAGTGACGCACCCCCCGCACCGCCCGCTCCGCCCTCGAAGGGCACCCCGATGACGACCACGTCTGGCGAGTCCGCCGAGCCGCGAGGAACGGCCAGGCCGTTCCAGACCCGAGCACCCGGCTCCGTCAGGTCCTGCACTGAAGCTTCTCCCTCCCTGCTGGTCCGCGCCCGGTTACGCCAGCGCCTGGACGGAGAAGTCGAAGCCGGCCTTGTCCCGGATGCGGGCGACCACGTCCGTCATCGGAACTACCACTGCGCAGTACGAGGCGAGCCACTCGAGCGCCCTGACCCGGTCCTCGTCACGCGTCGAGACGACACCGTCCGAGGGGACGATCACGTTGTAGCCGCGGAAATGTGCGTCGGCCGCGGTGGTCTGGATGCACACCTGGGCCTGCATCCCCGTGATGATCACGGTGTCAATTCCGTGCTCCTCAAGGTACTCGTGAAGCTTCGTCTCAAAGAAGCCGCTGTCCTTCTTCTTCTCCATGATGACGTCCGACGGATGCACGAACTCCGGTAGCAGCTCCGCCCCGGGCGTGCCCCGCAGCACCGGGATGCGGCCATCGTGGAGCTCGATCTTCTTGTCGCCCTCGTCATAGATCAGCTGCAGGTGGATGACTGGGACGTTCAGCTCCCGCATCTCCGAGAGGAACCGCGTGAAGTCCGGAGTCATCCGCTCCACGTTGGCTTTGCGCTGCTCGTTCTTGTCGACCAGATCGCGTTGCAGATCGTTGGTCAGGATCGCGTATCGGGACATGTCACTTCCGTTGTGAGGATGAGGACGCCAAGAGCGGGCACCAGACAACCCAGGAGGCTAGTCATACGTATGAGGGTCTGCAATGGGTCGCATCGTGAACATGGCTAAATCCAGCCCAGGTTGACTGCTTGTCGGATCTTCATGCGTATGACTAGCCTCCTGGACGTCGGGGCCCGAGCTGGCTGGCCAATCCGGCTCCCACGTCGGCCTGTTGACGCCCTGATCCTTCCTTCGTTCCAGCGAGAAACAGAGGCACGCCATGACTGAGCGTCTGTCGGTAGAGATCGACGAGCGGAACGACGCGTTCACCAGCGCGGTGAAGAGCAAGCTCCTGAACCACCTGCCCACCGCCAGCACGGAGTCGCTGGACTGGCTGATCATGGAGCACTACCAGTTCTCCTTCGCGAACTGTGGCCTGCTGCAGGCAGCAGTGGAGTGCACCAAGACGCTCGCCGAGCCGGGCGTTTCGGTGGAGCTGCAGCGGAACGTGGACGAGGAGGACGGCCACGCCCCGATGTACAAGCAGGGCATGCTGAACGTCGGCACCGATATGGACAAGCGGGTGGAGTTCCCCGCCACCACCAAGTTCCTGGCCGAGGTCAAGGCGCTGTGTGCCCCGAATCCGTCGCGGGCGCTGGGCGCGCTGTACGCGACCGAGACCGCTGCGATCTTCGAGCACGAGGTCTTCTTCGAGATCTGCCGCGAGATCTGTGACCGTCGAGGCTTCACTTACGAGGGCAGCCTGATCAAGCGCTTCCACGACATCCACCTGGAGGACGGGGTGGAGCAGGGCCACAAGGATGGCCTGGCTGCGTTCGTGGACCTCGACCAGACTGGTGTCGAGTTCCCCGAGGGCGAGGCGATCGATCGAGGGGAGGTCCGGCAGGGTGGCCTGGACGCGATCGAGGTCATGCAGGTCTGGTGGGACGCCCTCCTCGACAAAGCCCTTGCCGAGCCCGCAGGCACCGCTGTCTGAACAGACCACAACGCCGCGAGTAGGAGAGGTTGGCACGTGACAGACAAGGTCGTCCTTGACCATGGAGCCGGTGGCGGGATGAGCCAAGAGCTCATCTCGGGGACCATCGCCGGGATACTTGGCGACACCTACATCGGTGAGATGGAGGACAGCGCACTGCTGGAGCTCCCCAGCATGCGAATAGCAATGACGACCGACTCGTTCGTGGTTGACCCGATCTTCTTCGGCAACGGCGACATCGGCAAGATCGCTATAGCCGGCACGGTCAACGATCTCGCGGTGAGTGGTGCGCGGCCGCTTTACCTGACCTTGGCTGTCGTACTGGAGGAAGGCTTCGAGCTCGAAGACTTCCGCCGAATCCTACGCTCCGTCAGGGATGCTGCCAGGGTGGCAGATGTGAAGATCGTGGCCGGCGACACCAAGGTCGTCCGGCGAGGAGAGGCAGACGGAATCTTCCTCAACACCACTGGTGTGGGAATGCTCGAGCGCCCGTTCACGCTGTCCAGTCGGACACTCCAGACCGGTGACCAGGTCATCGTCACGGGCTTCCTCGGCGACCACAGCATCCACATCCTCTCCATGCGAGAGGGACTGGGATTCGAGCGGCGCGTTCACAGCGACTGTGCGGTGCTCAGCCATGTCGTCGCGGATGTCCTCGACACCTGCGGTGACGGTGTGCGCTGCATCCGGGATATCACCCGCGGCGGACTCGGCACGGTCGTCAACGAGTTCGCCCAGGCGTCGGCCATTACCATCGAACTGGACGCATCGGCCCTGCCGATCCGGCCGGAGACGGCCATGGCGGCGGACATGCTCGGTGTCGACGTGATGTACCTCGCCAACGAGGGAAACCTCTGCCTGGTTGTCGCGGCCGAGCAGGCAGAGGCGGCCCTCAAGGCCCTGCACGCCCACCCGGAGTGCGCGCAGGCCGCGGTGGTCGGGCAGGTCGTCACCGCCGAGGCAGGCACCGTCCGGATGGTCGACGTAGACGGCCGTGTCTCCACCGTTGAACTGTTGTACGGAGCCCAGTTGCCGAGGCTCTGCTGATGGCGGCCGAGGCGGTACGCAGGACCCTTGAGGTGGCCGGCTTCGTGCAGGGCGTGGGCTTCCGGCCCTATGTGTACCGCCTGGCCACCCAGCACATGCTGGGTGGCTGGGTGCGCAACGACACCCGGGGCGTCACGATCTGCATCGAAGGACCGCGTGAAGAGGCCGACATATTCGGCGAGGAGCTGTTGAAGCGGCTTCCCGACCTGGCCCGCATCGATTCCTGCACCATGGTCGCCGAGGAGCCGGTGCGCGACTGGACCTCCTCGTTCACCATTCGACACAGCGAGTCGGACGGAGGGGCCGGAGCTCTGGTCACCCCGGACAGCTACGTGTGCGCCGACTGCGCGAAGGAGCTCTTCGACCCGGACGACCGGCGCCACCGCTACCCCCTACTCAACTGCACCAACTGCGGACCGCGATACAGCATCATCCGTGGCCTCCCTTACGACCGACCGAAGACCACCATGGCGGACTTCGCCATGTGTCCGGAGTGCCAGGGTGAGTACGAGTCGCCCGCGGACCGGCGGTTCCACGCCCAGCCCAACGCATGCCGGTCGTGCGGCCCGCAGGTACGGCTGTTGCTGCCGGACGGCTCCAAGGTCGGCACGTCCGATCCAGTGTCCGTGGCCGCCGAGATGCTTCGAGACGGGCGCATCCTGGCGGTCAAGGCACTCGGCGGCTACCAGCTGATGGCTGATCCTTGCAGCCGTTCCGCAGTGACCGAGCTGCGGGCGCGCAAGGAGCGCAGCAGCAAACCCTTCGCACTGCTCGCGCGTGACAGTGCGACAGTCGCCGAGTACGCCGTGATCGACGATCAGGAGCGGCGGCTCCTGGAGTCACCCGGACGCCCGATCGTGCTGCTTCAGGCCCGGCCGGACAGCGGACTCTCACCTGACGTGGCACCAGGCTCCACCACGCTGGGGTTCATGCTGCCGGCCACGCCGTTGCAACACCTCCTCCTCCATGCCGTCGGCCCGGTACTGATCGCGACCAGCGCCAACGCACCGGACGAGCCGATGGCCTGCACCGAGGACGAGGCGCTGCACAGTCTGCAGAGCCTTGCCGATGCCTTCCTCGTGCACGACCGCGAGATCCACACGCGCGTGGACGATTCGATCGCCCGCGTCGTGCACAGTACGGTCGACCCGAAGGTCGCCTTCGTGCGACGCGCCCGTGGCTACGTCCCTGACCCTGTGCCGACTCCCTTCCCGGTGCCGCCCGTCCTGGCACTCGGCGCGGAACTCAAGAACACCGTGTGCCTCGGCAGCGGCGACAACCTCTACGTCAGCCAGCACATCGGTGACCTCAAGACCCTGGGCAACCAGCAGTTCTTCGCCGATACGATCGCGCACCTGCGCGCCATGTTTGGTATGACGCCGAAGTACGTCGCCCATGACCTGCATCCCGACTTCCACAGCACCCGCTACGCCGCCTCCTGCCAGGACGTGCAGCTGGTGGCCGTCCAGCACCACCATGCCCACATGGCCTCCTGCATGGCGGACAACGGACTGGACCGGCCTGTGATAGGAGTCGTATTCGACGGCACCGGCTACGGCACCGACGGCACGATCTGGGGAGGTGAGTTCCTGATCGGCGACTACCGCGGCTTCGAGCGGAAGGCGCACCTGGCGCGCTTCCGGCTGCCGGGTGGCGACAAGGCCGTGCGAGAGCCCGCCCGGGTCGCCATCGGCCTCCTGGCGCAGCATTTCGGCGCCGACGCCGCGGCCCTGCCGCTCGACCTCCTTCAGCGGCGGGATCCCTTCGAGGTCGGTGTCCTCATGAAGATGGCCGCACGAGGCATCAACGCGCCGGAGACCTCCAGCATGGGTCGGTTGTTCGACGCCTACTCCGCCCTGCTCGGCGTGTGCGAGCAGGTGGGCTACGAGGGGCAGGCGGCCATCGAGCTCGAACAGCTCATCGCCTGGGATCACACCCCGGCGGAGCCCTGGCCGTTGCGGCTGCAGGATGAGGACGGCCGCCTCGTCATCGACCACAGGCCATGGCTGGAGGCGCTCCTGTCGGATGTCTCCGACCGCGGCAGCTCTGCGGCGCAGGTGAGCCGGACGTTTCACGAGAGCGTGGTTCGTGCGGTGGTGGAGATCTGCCTGCGCCTGTCGCTCACCAGCGGGCTGAAGGACGTCGTCCTCAGCGGCGGTGTGTTCCTGAACCAGCACCTCCTGGTCAGGGCCGAACAGGAGCTGACCCAGGCCGGACTCAGCGTGCACACCCACAGCCGTATCCCCACCAATGACGGCGGGCTCTCCGCAGGACAGGCTATGGTCGCCGCCGCCCGGGCCAACTCATGACGAAGGCGGACATGGACGAAAAGCGGGTCAGGGGGAGCCTCGACGCCATCGTCGGGCAGATCCGGCAGTACGTGCCCAGCATGGCACCGTATTTTGAGATCGACAGGCCCCTGGGTGAGTACGCGGCAGGACTTCAGCCGGCCCGCGTCGGCCCGGTGCACGCCGACCGGCAGGAAGCTGTCGCGCGCGCCGTCCGGCAGGTGCTACGGCAGGCGTTCGGGCCAGCCGCAGCGGAGGTCTCCGTGGACGCGAGTGACGTGCGTGCGATCAATATCGTGGATCACCACCAGCTGCTGAACCACCCGCTGCTGTTGGGGACCAACATCATCGCCAACGCGGACAGGCTGGTGGGAGGCGGCGGTCGGCGGCCGATCGTTACGTTTTCGTGCAGCAACGTGCCACCGAGTAACCATTACATGCGCAACGGCTTCCAGTTTCGCGGGGAGGCGATCCCCTACTTCAAAGCGAAGGAACACCGTGATGCGATGTACTACACGAGCGTCCGGTCCTTCGACTTCGTTGAACGGCTGCGCGCACTCAAGCGCTGGGAACGCTTCAAGTCGGACGACCAAGCCTTCCTGATCGAGTACCAGGGCCTCCTCAACGGCCTCGACTACTCGCACACTAACCGCCACCGCGACCAGCTCGCTGTCGCGCTGCGGCGTACCTGGCCGATGCTGTTCTCACAGGAACTCCGTCGAGACGTTCCGGAGTTGCTCTACGCCAACTCCGAGGATGTGGCGCGAGAGTGCCTCGTTGAGCTGCTCGCAGGGGAGAACTTCCTCTCCGCTGCGCTCTTTGACGCGGAATTCCGGCAGCACGTCCTGGATGCCTTCCGAGGCATCGTGGTTGCCTGGGACGAGGCCGCCGGCAAGGGCACTCACTTCTTCTGGCGCAAGTACCCCGGCCGACCCGAACTGCTCCGCCTGTTCGTCGACGGATCGGACCTGGTACCGGCGGACCCGCGCTTCAAGGACCTCAAGGTGCCCCTGGAGCCTGCCGCCATCCGTGACCATCTGGAGCGCGAGGAGATCATCCCGTCTGTCGCGCTGTGCATGAGCGTCCTGCTGTACGCGGGGGTCAAACCCCTGGTGGGGCCGGGTTCGCTCGTCTACACCACCCAGCTGAAGGAAGGCTGGACCGCGCTCCTTGAGCGGCACGGGTACGCCTCCGAGGCGAGCCTCGTCGCGCAGGTCGACACAGCGGGTCTGATCGCGGGAACGCCGATGTTCTTCGGGCGTTCGGGAGACGCGGTGCGGACGCTCTACGCGGCTGATGTCTTCAGCATGGGCGGCATGTCTGAGAGCTACATGAAGACCGCGCTGAGCGCTCCACTCAAAGACCTGCTGTCCGTTGGCTCGAGTGGTGTGTACGACTTGTTCTCTAACTCGTACATTCCGAAGGAGAAGCAACTGACTGAACGAATTGGCTTCGACGAGGCAGCAACAATCATCCATGGATGGGTGTGACTGCGCGGTGACGACCTCGTCCGAACTGTCGGTGTCGGGCTAACGAGGGTGAGCACGATTGTGCTCTCGCTGAGATTGAGACCGTCAGCAGGTCTGCGGGACGGCAAGTCCCGCACTCCGGGCGCGGAGCTGAAGCCGCCCATGGCGCGGCCCCCCGCGCTGCGGCCCGACCTCGCCCGCGAGCGGGGTATGGGCGCCACGAGCATGGCGCGGTGGCCCCACAGCTACAGCATCCCGCTCCGCGCCCGCGGCGACGGAGCAAGCCACGAGACTGCCCTTCGTACGGTAGGCGAGGCTGCCCGCACTCCCCGCTGCGAATCGTCATGACCTCCCCGTTGACGGTGCCATCCACAGCATGACTCAAGCCAGTTCGGGTTGCGGTTCCGGTTGCCTCGCTGATGTGGCCTTCGGTTCCCGTGATTTGGTGGTCCGTACGTAGCCGTAGATCACTGAGGTCATCGCCAGTATGAGAAGTGGTCCGAACACCCAAGGATGTTCGGCCATCTCCATCGACAGAAAGCGGTATGACATCAAGAGCGCAACGAAGACGGTTGCGCCGTAAGCGACCAGCTGGGTTGCTGACCGGTCCCAGCCGCGTGCGAGCGAGCGCAAGGCTGCCTCGATCGTGAGCGTGAACACCACGCCGGCAATGAGATCCGCGCCGTAGTGGTAGCCGAAGCCCAGCGTTGCGCCGAGCGTGGTAATCAGCCAGAACACGCCGAAGAATTGCAGAATCCGTGGGCCCTTGCGGGAATGAATGAAGAGCGCGGTAGCCCACGCCGTGTGCAGGCTGGGCATGCAGTTGCGTGGGGTGATCTCGTCGAACAGCATGTGGTGCGGCGCAATGATCGGCGGCGGCGTGTCCGGCCACAGGTTGGCCAGCGCCCAGTGCTCCCCGCCAGTGCCGTAGGCGCCGGTGCCGTAGGCGAAGATCGGCCCGACCACCGGGAAGATCATGTAGATGCCCGGCCCGAGGAGGCCGATCACCAGGAACGTGCGCACCAGATGATGGC